>NZ_SJSA01000001.1:324566-649132 GCF_004766125.1 Duncaniella freteri | reverse complement strand
GTTCGATAGTCAACTTCTCATCCATGGCGGCTTTCCGCCCCATGACACGTGTGTGCGGTTATGCCGCCGCCAAAGCCGGTATATCCAACTTCACAGCCTTTATGGCAAATGAGGTTGCCACTAAATTTACCTCCGCTATTCGTGTCAATGCCATCGCTCCGGGTTTCTTCATCACCAACCAGAACCGTGCGCTTCTCACCAATCCTGACGGATCGTTGACCCAGCGTGGAGCCGATGTGATACGTCAGACACCATTCAAGCGTTTTGGCGAGCCTGAGGAGCTTTGCGGTACTATTCAGTATCTCATCTCCGATGCTTCTGCTTTCGTCACCGGCACAGTTGCGGTGGTCGACGGCGGTTTCAACTCGTTTGCGATGTAGGGATATACCCAACCATCGGTAAATACAGGACCAAAGCCCCATTTAGCTATAGGTATGACCCCTATAGTTAAGTGGGGTCTTGGTCATTTTTCAGTGGAGAGTTATTGTAATCCGAAAGAGAACTGAAAAAACCTTGATTTTAACATACAATCCTTAATTTAAGCCCTTATGTTATGGTTTTTTAATCTCTTTTAGCGCAAATCTTTGTGCTATTTCTCAGGAGAGTTTGTTTTAATGATGAAGCATAAATAAAAGACATAAGGCACAACATCCCTCGTCCTCTTTACCGAGTTGTGAAACTGGATACTGAGGCTCTCATAAATAAATAGTTGAAACGTGAGGAGCGGGGTTGCGACGAGTTCGCGACCCCGCTTTTCTGTATTCCCTTTGAATGTGTACAATTTCTGTTGTTTTTTCTTGATCAATAGTTCGGTAAAATTTGCATATTCAATTGAATATCAATAAGATGCAATAATAATTCAATATCAATGCAAACTATTGTGTATCAGTGCGATACAGCTATGCCTGCTCAAAAATTACCGAACTGTTGTTGATAATGAGTTGTAAATATTAGGTTTTGTGGCTATATTTGTCATATTTTAATATTATGGAGAAATAGCATATAATAAATAACTCATTGATATCATGAATTTTCGTGTATTTTTTTGTTTTGTCGTACTGTTGACAGTTGTGGCCTGTAAGCAGCAGGTCGAGTCACAGTCTGAATCAGCCTCAGTGGCTGTTGATAGTCTTGATATGCGTATTGAATCTGATGCGGATTTGGCATCTAAGCGAAATGCGGCTTTGCTGTTGGTTGATTATGTGAAGTTGGATGGGGACAAGTATGTTCTTGACATATCAGAGGATGAAGCCTCTGAATTAGGTGTAAGTCCTGAAAACTATCGTTACCAGCTTGGGGAAATAAATAAGACGAATGAGTTGATCGCCCAGATGAAAGCAAATGGTGATTCTATTGAGTTGCCTGATATACAGACTCTGATGAGAGGTGCTAAGTGAAATACACTACAGATAGCCCTTTGTAGAGATATGTATTGATATTAGTTCTTGATATTATTGCTCATAGCTTGTCGATCATCGGTTTCGACAGGCTTTTTTTATTGCTCGGTCATCGGTTGGGGATAATTATAAATTGTGCTCTCTGAAATTTTCGCTAATTTTGTAACGTAAATCGCATGGGCTTGCGTTAAAATTATTGTTTCATAATCATGATGCATCCCTGTGATAAGCATTGAATGTCCATCAGATAAGCCAATGAAGTATTATCCTGAATCAGCCGAGAATGTGCATATTGTGGTTGCTGCCGGAAGCGGGAGCCGTTATGGAGCCGACATGCCCAAACAGTTCTGCGACCTGTGGGGCAGACCTCTTCTTATGACCACCCTTGAACGGTTGCACTCTTCAGCTCACGATGCACGTATTATAGTAGTGCTTAGTGCCGATATGGTGGAGGGGTGGCGTGAGATGTGTGCCGAATATGGGTTCACTCTCCCTCATGATATTGTGACCGGAGGTCCCTCACGTGCTCATAGTGTGAAGAATGCTGTAGATACGTTGTGTCCTGAAACTGTGGGATGGGTTACGGTTCATGATGCTGCGCGCCCTATGGTGACCGGTGATATGATGAGGCGTCTGCTTGCGGCTCTTGATGACTCTCACCCGGGGGTGATTCCGGTAGTGTCGGTGACCGATTCCATCCGTCAGATTCTTCCAGATGGCTCTTCGGTATCAGTCGACCGTTCGATTTATCGTGCCGTTCAGACACCTCAGCTCTTTGACGGACATGCTCTGATCGAGGCATATCGTCAGGAGATCATGCCATCGTTCACCGATGATGCTTCTGTAATGGAGGCAGCCGGCTATACCTCATTGGCTCTTGTTGACGGTGATACTTCAAACATCAAAGTGACAAATCCCGGTGATATCGCACGAATAGAACTGAATGGACCGGCTGCGTAATACCGACATAAAATTCTTGCGTGGGATGGGTCCCAAGCGTGCCGAGCTTCTTGACAAGAATCTCGGCATACGGACTTATTATGATATGCTGTATCATTTTCCTACCCATTATGTCGACCGCACATCCATACGTACGGTTGCCGAGTTGCAGGGGGCGGCTATGGATGATATGCCATCGGTTCAGCTCAAGGGAAGATTCGTCACCATGACCGTGCAGGGGGAAGGGGCCAGACAGAGGCTTGTAGGGCTTTTCACCGATGGCACAGGTACTATGGAGGTGATATGGTTCCAGCGCATAAAATGGCTGCGGGAGCATTACCGCACCGCTACGGACTATATAGTGTTCGGCAAGCCGACATTGTTCAACGGTCGTGTCAATATGGTGCACCCAGAAGTGGAGCTGCCTGATTCGCCATTGGCTCAGGGTGGTTTTCGCGGCGTGTATCCTCTCACAGAGCAGTTGCGCAACCGCGGCTTCTCGTCACGCACATTTGCAAATGCCGCCACAGAAATAATATCAGGCATCCACACTCTCTCAGAGACACTTCCTCAAGAGGTGATCAGACGGTACAACCTGCTTGAACTGCGTACGGCTCTCTCCGCGATACATAACCCTCCCACACTCGCCATGCTTGACAAGGCGAGGCTTAGATTGAAATTTGAGGAACTGTTCTATCTTCAGCTCGATATACAGCGTTATGCGCGCCGACGTTCATCCTCCACCCAGGGTTTCCGTTTTCCTCGTATCGGGCAGTTCTTCAATAATTTTTATAGCCAGTTTCTCCCTTTCCCGCTCACAGGTGCTCAGAAGAGGGTTATAAAGGAGATACGCTCCGATATGGCTACAGGGCGTCAGATGAACCGGCTTTTGCAGGGGGATGTGGGTAGCGGCAAGACCCTTGTGGCACTGCTCACAATGCTCATAGCTCTTGACAACGGTTATCAGGCTTGTCTGATGGCTCCGACCGAGATCCTTGCCACCCAGCATTTCGAGACCATTCAGGCACTTGTCGCTCCCATGGGGGTGAATGTGAAACTGCTCACAGGCTCTACGAGAAAGAAAATGCGTGACGAGATCGATGCCCAGCTGCTTGATGGGTCTCTCCATATTCTTATCGGCACCCATGCAGTGATCGAGGACCGTGTCAGATTCCGCAATCTCGGATATATTGTCATTGATGAGCAACATCGCTTCGGTGTGGCTCAGCGTGCGCGTCTGTGGAACAAGAATGTGATTTCTCCGCATGTGCTCGTGATGACGGCAACCCCTATACCACGCACACTCGCCATGACGGTCTACGGAGATCTTGATGTGAGTGTAATAGATGAGCTTCCGCCCGGACGCAAGCCTGTACAGACCCTCTTGCGCTATGATGAGAACCGCCTCGCCACATATCAGGGGATAGCGCGACAGCTCAGGATGGGGAGGCAGGTCTATATTGTGTATCCGCTTATAAAGGAGAACGAGAAGCTCGACTTGCGTTCGCTTGAGGAAGGGTATGAGAATATCTGCGAGATATACCGCAACTATCGTGTGGCATATGTCCACGGCAAACTTAAGCCTGAGGAAAAGGACTATCAGATGAGTATCTTCGCTTCAGGTGAGGCTCAGATACTTGTGAGCACGACGGTGATTGAAGTAGGGGTGAATGTGCCCAATGCCACTACTATGCTGATTGAGAATGCCGAGCGTTTCGGTCTCTCGCAGCTCCATCAGTTGCGAGGGCGTGTAGGGCGAGGGGAGGGGCAGAGCTATTGCATCCTCATGACAAAACGGAAGATCTCAGGTGACACACGCAAGCGTCTCGAACTTATGACTGCGACCACTGATGGGTTTGCCATAGCGGAGGCTGACATGCAGATGCGCGGTCCAGGCGACATAGAGGGCACCATGCAGAGCGGCATACCTTTCGATCTTCACATAGCAAATCTTTCGACTGACGGTCAGGTTGTACAGATGGCTCGCGATGCGGTGTGTGACATACTTGATGCCGATCCTGAACTTGCCTCGCCTGCCGGTGCGATGCTTGCGCGTCAGCTTGCACGCCTCGGTTCACGCATTCGTGACTGGTCCAAGATTTCATAATGTATAGCTTGATAATCAGTGTCTTGAACAGCGTGTCGCATGCTTTATAGTGACAGATGTTATTAAACATCCTCTAAAAATCGGTTAAATAGGATGTTTTCTGAGAAAAAATACGTAAGTTTGTGGATAAGTTAAGAATTAAACCTCTTATTTTATTCAAATCCAATAGCTTTTACAATTAAAATCTTCTAAAGTTCAATCCATGAAACCCTATGTATTAGGTATCGATATAGGCGGTACCAACACGGTATTCGGTATCGTTGACGCCCGAGGCGTAGTGATAGCAAGCTCTTCAATAAAGACACTCAAGCATGCAGATGTGAAGGACTACATAGATGAACTCTATGAGAATGTCATGCGTCTGCTGGAGGCAAATGATGCCGTGGAGAAGATTCACGGTATCGGTATAGGTGCCCCTAATGCCAACTATTATACAGGAATGATCGAGAAACTTGTCAACATCCCATGGCCTACCCCTCTGCCTTTCGCACAGATGGTAAGCGAGAAGTTCGGCATACCTGTAGCAATCACCAATGATGCCAATGCCGCAGCCATAGGTGAAATGACCTATGGTGCCGCCCGTGGAATGAAGAACTTCATTATGATCACCCTCGGCACAGGTGTAGGATCGGGTATCGTCATCAACGGACAACTCGTGTACGGTCACGACGGTTTTGCAGGGGAGCTCGGTCACACAATCATGAAGCGCAACAACGGCCGCCTGTGTGGCTGTGGTCGCACAGGATGTCTGGAGGCATACTGTTCTGCTACAGGTGTGGCACGTACAGCGCGTGAGTTCCTTGAAGTGCGCAATGAGCCGTCAGCCCTACGCAATATACCTGTGGAGTCCATCACGTCAAAGGATGTCTATGATGCGGCTGTCAACGGTGACAGGCTCGCCGCTGAGATATTCGAATACACCGGAAATATTCTTGGCGAGGCGTTTGCCGATTTCACTGTGTTCTCCTCGCCTGAGGCTATAATCCTGTTCGGCGGTCTTGCCAAATCGGGTGATCTTCTCATGCGTCCGCTGAAGGAATCTATGGAGAAGAACATGATGAACATGTTCAAAGGCAAGGTGAAGGTGCTCCTGTCCGAACTGAAGGAGGCTGATGCAGCAGTCCTCGGGGCCAGTGCTCTCGGTTGGGAAGCCAAGCCCCTTCCCGGTCAGGCATGATATCTGAATGAGATAAAGCGAGAGTGTGCCGTGAATGTATGAAGTCATTGCACACTCTCATAGCTTTGTTAAATAGTGTAAGAAATAATCAATAAAGACTAATATTATTTGGTAAAACGCTGAAAAGTACTTAACTTTGCAGTCGAAATTCGTGGCACCTTGTGTAAAAGCTGAACGGAAATGATGCGCCGTGCAGCGATATGAGGCATTAGATGGTGGACCACGCTTCCCGATAATAAACAATAAATCAAAGAGATAAAAACCAACAGCCATGTCAAAAATTTGTCAGATTACCGGCAAGAAAGCAATGGTGGGCAACAATGTGTCGCACTCAAAGCGTCGCACCAAGCGCAAGTTTGACGTAAATCTCTTCAACAAGAAATTCTTCTGGGTTGAGGAGCAAGCTTGGATCACACTGACCATCTCGGCCGCAGGTCTACGCACCATCAACAAGAAGGGCCTCGATGCAGCTATCAAAGAGGCAGCCGTAAAGGGTTACATCAACGAAGTCAAATACTTAGACATCATTTAAGAAGATGGCAAAGAAAGCTAAAGGAAATCGCGTTCAGGTCATCCTCGAATGCACCGAGCACAAGGCAAGCGGTATGCCCGGTACCTCACGATATATTACCACCAAGAACCGCAAGAACACAACTGAGCGTCTGGAGCTGAAGAAGTACAATCCCGTCCTCAAGAGAGTCACCGTACACAAGGAAATTAAATAATCTCACTGATTCATGGCAAAGAAAGTCGTTGCAACCCTCCAGAAAGGTGAGGGCCGCACCTACAGCAAGGTCATCAAGGTCGTTAAGTCGGCAAAGACCGGTGCTTATACATTCCAGGAACAGATGGTTCCTAACGATGCTGTAAAGGACATACTCAAGTAAACTGAGCTGAATGCTCTATTTTACACTATATATCATTCCCGGACCTCTGTTTTGAGATTCGGGAATGTTGTGTATAGAGGATTTTTTTGTAACTTTGCACCCGGAAAAATCATTAACGACCAATCATTCATTATACACTATGGGAGGCTTTTTCGGCGCGATTTCGCGTGAGCCATGTGTCAATGACTTGTTCTACGGCACCGATTATCATTCTCACCTTGGCACAAAGCGTGCCGGAATGGTTACATTTGACCCTGAGAAGGGATTTAACCGTACTATCCACAGTCTCGAACGAGACTATTTCCGCTCTAAATTTGAGGACGAGCTCGACCATTTTGTAGGCAATCAAGGGCTCGGGGTAATAAGCGACACCGATCCGCAGCCGATTATAGTGAACTCCCATCTGGGACGTTACGCAGTGGTCACGGTCGCAAAAATCAACAATCTTCGTGAGATAGCTTCCGAGCTCCTTGAGCAGCGTATGCATCTGAGCGAGCTGTCAGCCAATAATATAAATCAGACCGAGGTTGTGGCATTGCTGATTAATATGGGCGAGACCTTTGTCGATGGCATCAACCTTGTGTATCGTAAGATAAAGGGTTCCTGCTCTATGCTTATTCTCACGGAGGACGGTATTATCGCAGCTCGCGACTATCTCGGCCGCACACCTATAGTGATAGGTCACAAGGAGGGGGCATATGCGGTGGCAAGCGAGACTTCGGCTTTCCCGAATCTTGATTACGAGCGTCTTCGTGATGTGGGTCCAGGTGAGATAGTGCGTCTGCGCGCCGAAAGCATAGAAGTGCTCCAGAAGCCTGCATCCCGTTGTCAGATATGTTCTTTCCTTTGGGTCTATTATGGGTTCCCCGGCAGTGACTATGAGGGTATCAATGTAGAGGATGTACGAGAGGAAGCCGGCAGACAGATGGGGCATGAGGACCCTACCGAGGCTGATTGTGTGTGCGGAATTCCGGATTCAGGTGTAGGTCACGCTCTCGGATATGCCGAGGGGAGAGGTATCCCTTATCGCCGCGCCGTGCTCAAGTACACTCCCACATGGCCACGCAGCTTCACTCCTGGCAACCAGTCGCGTCGCTCTCTTGTGGCTAAAATGAAGCTAATCCCCAACCGTGCCATACTTCATGACAAGAGTGTTGTGTTCTGTGACGACTCTATTGTCCGTGGTACTCAGCTTCGTGACAATGTGCGCACATTCTATGAATGTGGAGCACGTGAAGTGCACGCCCGCATATCCTGCCCGCCGCTTGTGTACGGATGTCCTTTCATCGGATTCACATCCTCAAAGAGCGATATGGAACTTATCACACGCCAGATCATCAATGATTTCGAGGGCGATCCCGATAAGAATCTTAAGGCATATGCCACTACTGGCACTCCTGAATATAACCGTCTTGTAGCTGAGATTGCTCGTCGATTGGAGCTTTCCACCCTCCAGTTCTCCAAGATAGAGGCTCTTATCGACAGTATCGGTATGCCAAAGGAGTCGGTCTGCACCCATTGTTTCGATGGTTCGAGCTATCATCCCGATGAGGCTTACCGTCAGGACCACGAGTAGCAGAAATTTTTTATGAAAATACGATAATGGGGCTATTGATAAATAGCTCCATTAATTTTTTATACAACTATTAGGTCAAGGAGTATATTGTTGCTTGTCAGCCATTTGTCCTCAGGGATGACGAGCCGTTGTTGAGGCGTATATATAAGGTTGCCTGATAGTATGAGGCGTGATGATACTTGTTCAAACTCTTTTCGGAATTCTTCGGGAATCATGTCAGGGTCAAGGCCTCTTGATGTGCGCAGTGATGTGATAAGAACATCGTTGAACCTGTTCTTGGCATCCTCATCTTCGATTACCCTGAACCCTGACCCTTGTGAGTCAATATACCCCTTTAGCGATGAGGGGTTGGACCATCTGACGCCATTGACCATTGAATGCGCTCCTGGCCCGAGTCCGATGTAATCGGAACCGTCCCAGTAGGATGAATTATGGATGGCTTCGTGCCCCGGAAGTGCAAAGTTGGAGATTTCATAATGGCAGTATCCTTCGGCGCGGGTGGCATCGCACAGATAGGCATACATTCTTTCTGCCAGTTCGTCGGTAGCTTCCTCTACAGTTCCCTTCCGGAGCATTACACCCAATCGTGTCTTGGGCTCGAAACTGAGCAGATAGGCTGATATATGCTCGGGATGCAGACTGATAAGCTTGTCAATATTGCTTTTCCATCCTTCGAGAGTCTGACCTGGCAGTCCGTATATGAGGTCGCATGACAGGTTGCGTATTCCGGCATTGCGGAGGGTTTCTATCGCTTTGACTGCTTGCGCTCCTGTGTGACGTCTGCCAAGAAATCTAAGCGAGTCTTCATCAAATGTCTGTATCCCCATGCTCACACGGTCAATAGCTGTGTGGCAGGCAATATGTTCTGCCCATTCGGAGGTGATATCTTCAGGGTTTGCCTCTATTGTGAATTCTCTCAGCGGCAGTGTTGTGGTAATGTGTGCTATCAGCCTGTCAAGCAATGGCAATGGCAGGCTCGATGGAGTGCCTCCTCCTATATATATTGTGTCAGGTACCGAATTGCCCCCTGTCGACGTCCATTCTTTACCAACGGTGTCGGTGTACGCCTCCATCATTTCGTTTCGCGGTGTGGAATAGAAGTCGCAGTAAGCACACTTTGAATGGCAGAACGGCACGTGGATGTAGACTTTCATGATAAGGAAACGGTGTTGGTATGGGGTGTTGCAGGCTACTGTCGGCGGCACAGAGTCTTGAAACGGCAGAAAGAGCATGTGTCATCGCATTCTGCCTGGCTGAATGGCTTGTCCGACAATATGATTTCACGTATCAGGGCTTCAAAACGCGTCATGTATTCATCAATAATCTCATGGTAATCTTCCAATGGGGACTTATTGAATGAAATAGGCTTCAGCCCTTCGCTATAGAGTGTCTTTAGCTTGTAGATCATTGGCTGTATAGGTCCGTCGTATCTGAATTTCTCAGCATAGGCTCTGGCATAGAAGAATGCTTGTAGCAGAGCATGCCTCCGGTCCTTTATTGTTGGGTCGAAGAGGTGGTCGAGTGTTGTGAACTCCGTCTTGTCTCCTCCGGTCTTGTAGTCGACTATTCTGATGCATCCGCGCGCAGGGTCGCCGTATCCTCCGGAGGGATACACGCGGTCCACACGGTCGATATATTGTTTGATATTGATGGTCAGGTCGTCAGCGAGTCTCATGGTGCCCTCTATACGGTGTTCGGCATCTATGAAGTCAAATGGTGTGAACTTCTTTTCTTCTTCAAACATTCTCACAAGGATATGTTTGATGAGATTGCCCATCACCCTTGCCTCACCTACCAGCGGTGTGGTGTCACCTTCGCCTCGCCGGTTGAACTCCTTGTTGATGCATTCGGTGATAAGACGGTCGAGAGTGCTTTTCGATTTTATTATGCCGTCGAGCATATCATCGGTTATCTTTATCGATTGGGCATCCCCGCGCCATCCTGTATATACCTTTTCGGCGACAGCATGGACTATTGTGCCGTAGGTGGCAGAGTCCATATAGTCCGTGAGTTCATTGTCGGCATTCAGTCCTCCAAGCTGCTGAAGATAGAATCTGAGTGGGCAGCTGATGTAGTCGTTGATTGATGATGCTGACAGTGGTCTGCCACCTGGAATGCAGAATTCGAGGAGTCTCTGTTTGATTTCAGGGGTGCGCTCTATGGCGATGACCGGTTTTTCGGGAGGAGTGAATTCGTATATGCCTGATGAATGGCTGATTTTACATTCGGGATGTAGGTATATGAGTTGGGTGATGTATCGTGACATCTCGCACGAATATGTCGCACCGTTGCGGGAGTCATAGTATATTGCTACATTTCTGGCACGGCTTATGAGTCTGTAGAAGTAGTAGGCATATATGGATTCCTGAAAATCGGTGGTTGCCATTCCGTAGCTTCGTCTCAGCGAGTCGGGGATGAACGAGCGGGAATAGTGTTTGCGAGGGAATATCCGCTCGTTCATCGACAGCAGAATGATGTTGTCGAAGTCCAGTGCGCGGGTTTCGAGTACCCCCATGATCTGCAATCCGCGCAGAGGTTCACCTATGAAGCTCACCGACACTCCCGATATGGCTTTCTGTAGAAGCTGTATGAATGTGGAGTCCTTCATTTCAATGCCCCATTTCAATGCTGCACCCCTGAGTTCGTCGAGAGCGTCGAGATATGAGCTTACGAAGAATTTCTCTGGGTCGTTGTCATGGGAGGCAAGGGCTTCTTTCAGTGATGTCAGCAGGGTATGGAAGTAACTGTATACACTGTCGATGGAATTTGGATTGTCGATTGGCGCGAACACATATGCTGTAGCAGGTGCCAGCCGTTGAGCCTCGGATGCGGGAAGCATATAGATGCGTTGCTGCATGAGGGTGCGCATTATGGCATCGCATCCTTCCCGGTCGATAGCCCCGAGCAGCGGGTGAGTGGCAACATTCTTTATGTCATCATAGAAATAGCACCATTCGCCGCGTGTCTCTGTGGCACGCAGATGCATCGATACCAGTGAATTGATGAGCGAGGCGAACGATGTGGTGCGCATAGGCAATCCCATGGTGACATTGAGATTCGACATCTGTTCCGGTACGGAATGTATCATCGGTATGAGCAGTGAGTCGTCCGGAAGTACCACAGCTGTGTTTATGGCATTGGCTGGGTCGGATATTGTGCCGTCGGTGATCCAGTCGTTCAGAAGTTTGCCTGCCATCTTGGCTTGACCTGTAGAAGAGGGTATGCCTTTCAGATGTATCTCAGGGAATTCCACTCCGGTATGCGGGTATATGGTATCAATGTCATAGCGAGAGCGGAAACGCTCTGTGTTGCGGTCTATGAACCGTGATGCTGCGTTACCTTTGTCGCGCATGGCAGGAGATGCATTGTCCCAATAGAAGTCAGCCACACCCTTTGCGTCAAGAAGTTCGAACATCGACAGTTCCGCGAGGGTAAGAACATTGAACCCTACGAATATGTATCTACGGCATGACAGATCGGATGTGCGGCACTTTCTGAGGCTCTCCACAGCCCGGCGTGCGATCATCCCTTGTGTGCCCATGCCTGAATCTTGCAATGTGGATGTGAACCGGTGATACAGAGGGTCGAGCACTTCCCAAAGTTTCAGAAATTTCTGTTCGAGCTCAGTAGGTGAATTGTAGTGCAGATGTTCCCAAAATCGGTCGGGAGAGGGTGATTCAAACTGCTCGCCCCAGTATCTCGACAGTATTTCGCGCTGCTCGTCGGTAAGATAGTTGGCACTCACTTCGCGGTAGCGTCGGAGGTTGACAAACAGTTTCGACGGTTCCACGAGATACTGGTCCACATCGTTGAAGTCACTAAGTATCATCTCTCCCCAGAACAGAAACCTGTCAAAGTCGATATCCTCACCCCCTATCTTGCGGTATTCGTTGTATAGAATGAAGAGTTGTTCCATCCTTGGAGCCTCCACGAGTGGCACTATGCGGGCTGTGAGTTCTCCTATGGTGGAAATGTCAGGCATACATAGAGGTGAGCCTTTTGCGAGTTGCCGGAGATAGTGACGGAAGAATATACCGCTTCGTTTGTTGGGGAACACGAAGCAGTAGTCCATAATATCGTCGCGCTCATTGGCGAGATATACCTCGGCGACTTGTCGAAGGAACGGTGTCATCGTGTCCTTCCTATGAATTTTTGATTAATATTATCATTTTTATGGCGAAGTCGAAATTGACTATCTTTCCGTTGGCGTTTCCTGCTATGTCGCGGGCGGCGAGATCCATGTGGTTCACTATGCTTTCGGCATTGCGCTCGGTGATGAATCGTGCGAACCGTTGGCTGAACTGAGCCTCTGTTCGGTTCATATACGTGATGTCCGGACGGTTGAAGTTGAATATGAAATTCTCGCGTATGAGCCGTGTGCAGTATTCATAGAATTTCACTTCCTGCTCCCTGCCCATTGAGGTGATATCCGCGCTCCATTGCTTCAGCCCTTTCACATCGCGTTGATAGGCAAGTCGCATAAGTTGCACGAAGTAGTCGAAGAACATCCAGCTCACGCTTGTGGCATCAACTGTCCGGAGAGCAGCATTGATGTCGCCTCCGGCTATGTGGGCTGACGCCATGGCATCCTGCGGATCCATGGCAAGGCGTCGGGTGAGATATTCTGCCACAGTCGCATCGTCAAGTCGCGTCACCTCGACAGGTCGGCATCGCGACTTGATGGTGGGGAGTATGGCTGATGCGTCATTGCTCACCAGTATGAAGATGGTACCGGGGTAAGGCTCTTCGATGAGCTTCAGAAGCTTGTTGGCAGCCTGTTCGTTCATCTTTTCGGGGAGCCACATTATCACGATCTTGTATTTTGATGCTGTGGCTGAGACAGCCAGTCTTCTTTCGAGTCCGGCACTCTCGTACACATATATGATCGGCTGGGCATTCTTTTTTTCGAATGAAGATGCCCATTTGTCGAAATCCATGTAAGGGCTGGATGTGATGAAATCGCGGAACTCCTCGATATAGTCGTCCGACACCGGCTCCTTGAGTTTTTCGGTCTTTACCACTGGATATACAAATAGTGTGTCCACATGGTTGAAAGTCTGGTGCTGTATGCAGGCAGGGCACGTGCCGCATGGTTCTCCGTCGGATGTGGGATGCTCGCAATGAAGGTATTGCGCAAAAACCCGGGCGAGCATAAATTTACCCGATCCTGCCGGACCGTGTAACAGAAGAGCATGAGGCACTCTGCCGTCAGCCACCATATCGCGCAGCTGACGTTTCACATTTTCGTGAGCCGGAATATCCTTGAAATTCATATTTGCAAAGTTAACAAAAATCACTTAGGAAAGCGAGAGAATCAATGCTAATCGAATTTTTTCAATAGGTTTGAGTTAAAAACATTTAAAATGAGTTAAAAAATTGGGGGGGGTAAAATTTGTTTACATTTGCAAAAATTCGCTGACAGCATGAATGCGGCATAGATTTCGGTATAGGCCTGCGTTGTCAGGGATTTTTGCAGATTATAGTATACATTTATCAACCAATCACATATCAATACCCTTAATTCTTTTTATGAAAGCGAAAGGACTTTATCTATTCCTGTTGTTAGTCCTGTTCCTATTCTCGCCATCCCTGAGAGCCTATTCTCAGCAGAGCAGTGGAGGGACAGATGATAAGGCGACACCCAAGTCGTTGATTACAGGACTTATCCTTGATGCTGAGGGAGAGCCGCTTCCTGGTGTCACAGTAAGAATAGTCAAGACCGACAAAGCGGCATTGACAAATGTCAACGGTGAGTTCTCAATCCCTGGTGCAGCCGGTCAGACTCTTGCCATTTCTTATATAGGCAAGAAACCTATGCAGGTAAAGGCTACAGTAGGCAAGCGAATGAAAATCACCATGGAGGACGATGCAGAGAGCATCAGCGAAGTAGTGGTGACCGGTATATATTCACGCAACAAGGAGAGTTTCACAGGTGCTGCATCATCATTCTCGGCGGAGGAGCTGAAAATGGCAGGCAACACCAACCTCATCCAGAGCCTCAAGACTCTCGACCCGGCTTTTACCGTATTGGAGAACAACCAGTTCGGTTCCGACCCCAACCGCCTTCCCGACCTTGAGATCCGAGGTAAGAGTAGTGTGGTCGGTCTGAAGGAACAGTTCGGACAGGACCCCAATCAGCCTCTTTTTATCCTTGACGGCTTTGAGACCACGCTACAGACCATCATGGACCTCAGCATGGACCGTATAGAATCAGTCAATATCCTCAAGGATGCCGCCTCCACGGCGATCTACGGATCGAAGGCAGCTAATGGTGTCATCGTAGTGGAGACCAAGGCTCCGGAGATGGGTAAGCTTAAGCTCACCTACAACGGCTCATTCAATTTTTCATGGGCTGATCTCACCGACTACAACCTCATGAATGCTGCCGAAAAGCTTGAGTTTGAGCGTCTCGCAGGTAACTTTGAATCCAATCTTGCCGATTCACAGGAGCTTGCTCAGATACGCTACAATCGCCTCCTCGGCAATGTACTCAGAGGTGTTGACACCTACTGGCTCTCCGAACCACTGCAAAATGGACTGAATCAGCGTCACAACCTGTATGTGCAGGGCGGTTCAAGCGATCTCAGGTTCGGCATCGGTGTCAACTACAACCGCATCGACGGTATTATGAAGGACTCCAGACGCAATGTGGGTGGAGGATATATGGATATCATATACCGCACAGGCAAACTTAGTTTTACAAATAAAATTACAGTCGATTATACCGATCTGACCAATCCGGTTGTAGGATTTTCCGACTATGCTGACGCCAATCCTTACTATCCGAAATACAATGCTGACGGTAGCATCGACCAGTGGCTTGAAGCTCCGGCGGATGCCTCAGGGTCAAGTTCCTATATTTATGTGTCCAATCCTCTGTGGAATGCCGCTCAGAACAGCTATGACAAGGGCAATTCATGGGGTGTACGCAATAATTTCAATCTTGAGTACCGTCCCATTGATCAGATAATGGTCCGCGGCAGATTCAGCGTATCGAAGACCACACAGGAGTCCGAGACGTTTACATCGCCGTCCGATACCCAGTTCAATGAAGCAGAACTCCTTAAGAAAGGAACCTATAGCAACAACCGTTCCGACTCATTCAGTTACGATGCCGACGTGTCAGTGACCTACGGACAGCTTTTTGCCCGCAAGCATCAGGTGAATGCCGTTGTCGGAGCATCGGTCAGAGAAAATAAAAGCAAGGACAAGGGTTTCGATGCCCAGGGATTTCCTGAAGGTGATTTCACCACTCCCGGATTTGCCAACAGTTATTCTGACATTGGTAAGCCGAGCTATAGCGACTACACAAGCCGCAGCGCAAACTTCTATTTCAACGGAGGTTACGCATTCATGAACAAATATCTGCTCGATGCCAACATACGTATGGACGGAACCTCGGTGTTCGGCTCCAACAAGCATTTCACCACCACATGGGCATTCGGTATAGGATGGAACATAGCCTACGAAGACTTCATCAGGAACCATACAGGAATCTTCAACATGTTCAAGATCCGAGGCTCCATCGGTAATCCCGGCAACCAGTCGTTCGGAGCATTCAACGCCATCACCACCTACAAGTACAACAACTGGATGCTCAACAATTTCGGCACCGGTGTGCTCATCAACGCTTTCGGCGACCCCAACCTCGAATGGCAGAAGACCATCGACCTCAATGTCGGACTCGATCTGAGCATGTGGAACCGTTTCCATCTCAACTTCGACATCTACCGCAAGAACACTGATCCGTTGCTCGCATCAATAGGCGTGCCCTTGTCAGTCGGTACCACCAACCGTCTTGCCAACATAGGTCAGCAGGTCAACAAGGGTTACAGCGGCACTGTGCGCTATGCCATACTCTATAATCCGAGCAATAGTCTTAACTGGACAATGAGTGTGTCGTTTTCACATAATTCTTCGGAGTACCGTAAGATCGGAGATAAGCTTAACCAGTTCAACAGGGAGAACCTGTCCAAGAGTCTCACCCGATATTATGACGGAGGGTCGCCAACAGCTCTTTGGGCTGTGCGTTCTGCCGGAATTGACCCTGCAACCGGTCAGGAGATATTCATCACCAAAGATGGGGCCTACACATTCAAGCACAGCTATGCCGATGAGGTGGTTGTAGGCGACACCCGCCCCGACCTTGAAGGAGTGATCGGCAACACGCTCTACTGGAAAGGCTTCTCGGCAAGCGTATACTGTCGTTACAGTCTCGGAGGCAAAGCGTTCAACTCCACTCTCTATAACAAGGTCGAGAGCATATCACGTACCGACCTGTCATCCAACCAGGACAAGCGTGCTCTCTATGACCGCTGGCAGAAGCCGGGCGATATAGCCCAGTTCAAGGGTATACGTGAGACATCAAGCACTCCAATGTCATCGCGATTTGTGCAGGACAATGATTATTTCACCATCGAATCAGTTCATGTCGGCTGGGAACTCCCCACCAGATGGATGGAGACAATCGGATTCCAGGGCATATCGCTAAGTGCATATATGAACGATATCGCCCGATGGTCGAAAATCAAGGATGAGAGAGGTACGTCATATCCTTTCTCCCGCAGTGTGAGCTTTGCTGTCGGTATAAACTTCTAACCGGAACACTAAATAATCATGAAAATAAAATTATCTTACATACTGGTAATGCTCGGAGCCCTATGTGCGTCATGTTCGGACTTTCTGGACGTGCAGCCGAGCGACCGCATTTCTGAGGGACAGAATTTTTCGACTGTCGCAGGCTTCAAGCAGGCTCTTAACGGCATATATATCGATCTGAACGCATCCGAACTTTACGGCAGGACTCTCTCATGCGAGTTCATAGAGATAATGGCGCAGCGTTATGATGTGGGACAGGACAACAAGGCTGCCCTTGAGATAATGCAGCTTGACTTCAGTGGTTCTTCCGCTCTGTCAAGACTGGAAAGCATGTGGGGAAAGGCTTACAATCTTATAGCCAACACCAATCTTATAATCCGTAACTGTGAGGAACGCCGCGATGTGCTTCCTGACGAGTATTATCATATCATAAAGGGGGAGGCGTATGCTCTGCGTGCCTATCTCCATTTCGACATGTTCCGCTTGTTCGGCACAAGCTATACTCCGGAAGAGTCCACTACGGCACTCCCTTACTATACGGAATTTCAGCTTGATGTCAATCCGCGTCTGTCGTCCCTTGAGTTTATGGAAAAGGTTCTTGAGGATCTCGCGGTGGCTGAGGAAGAGCTCAAGAATGATCCTATCGTGACTTATGGCACTTCGGGCAATCCTAAAGATGTGTTCCTTAAGTACCGTAACCTGCGCCTTAATCTTTATGCAGTCTATGGGCTTATGGCAAGATGCTACTATTATATCCACGACGATGAGAATGCCTATGCATATTCCAAGAAAGTGGTGGATCTTCAGGAGCGTTATTTCCCATGGATAAATCCTATAGCACTGACTCGTGCGAGTGTCGACAGAGTGTTTTCTTCCGAGCTGCTTTTCTCTTTGCAGAATCTACAGCGTGACAATCTGTTCACCTCTTTATTTGATGCCAATAATCTCAAGACTTCCACATTGCTTGCTCCACGCGACAATGTAGTGGAACAGATATTCGAAGGGAGTCAGTCCGCCAGCGACTACCGTGTGAAAGCATCGTTCAAGAATTCTGTCGAGCTCGGAGGCATGACCTACCGCATGTTCAACAAGTACCAGGGTGCTGACTCACTGTACAGCCAGATGATACCTATGATACGTGTGAGCGAAGCCTATCTGATACTTGCCGAGACAGGTCCCGATGATGAGGAGCGCATGCGGCGTTTCAATGAATTCCGCAATGCCCGAGGGCTTAAAGGTATCACTAACATACGTGAGCTTAATAATCCCACCGATAAGTATTATTCACTTTACAAGGAATGGGTAAAGGAATTCTATGGGGAGGGACAGCTGTTCTTCTGGTACAAGCGCAATAAATGCTCAGCCATGCGTTCAGCGACCGATCAATATGATGATTATCCGTTCAGAGTGTCGCCGTTGTCAAAATATACTCTGCCCATACCTAACGGAGAGTCGCAGTATAACTAAAACTACTTCATAAGACTATTGATATGAAAAATATAATTATAGCCCTTGGACTTGTGATTTCGGCATCGGCTCTCGTCGGTTGTGAGGAGTCGCTCGATACTTATGCAGGAGAGAACGGCATATATTTCGATACCAGATATGAAGAGTCTGAAATGCAGAACGATACCATCGATGTGCATTGGGGACTTAAAAAATCAGATGTCACGAGCCAAAAGCTCACATTGATAGTGAAATTGTTTGGGAATACATCACCTGTCGACCGCCGATTCAGCATACGTGTCGAGACTGATCCGGGAGATGAAAAAGCTGCCGAGCAGGGGGTGGACTATGTGATGCCGCCTCTTGAATATGTCATGGAGGCTGGAAAGGCGGAGACTCCCATTGAGATAGAAGTGTTGCGCCGACCTGACTTAAAAGACAATGCAAGGCGTTTCAGGATCAACCTTGTGGAAAGTGATGAACTGAAGTTCCATTTCACCAGGGCTGTGGGCTTTGTAAATGCGGACGGAACTACAGAGACAAGACCTATAGATCTGCAACGAGTGATCCGTATCGACGAGTCATTCCCCATGCCTGTATGGTGGGACCACCGTGGAGAGCCTTATTTCGGCACATGGTCTCAGACAAAGGCTTCGCTAATATGCGATGTGATGGAAATAGACCGTGAGGACTGGATAGCAAAAGCTACTCTCACTGCCGGATATCTGAAATTCTGTGGAGCTTTCATGAAAAGATGGCTTGACGAGCAGAATGCACTGAATCCTGACAATCCGATACTTGACGAAGATGGTGAACCTATGAAAATGGGTATTGAGTCCGACAGATAATATCTAAACAATTCTTACGACAATGAAAAAGTTTCTATATATACCGGTTATAGTTGCCGCCGGATTATGGTCGGCAGGATGTGCCGACGACATAGGTAATTATGACTACACCGAAATCAATGAGGTGTCGGTAGCCGTGGACGACAGAAGCCCTGAGGAAGGCAAGACCTATAATGTTGTCGCGTTCATTGACAATATCGACTTTGATCCTCAGATAAAGTCGTCGTTAGGCATAAATGATGAGTCAGCCTATGAGTACGAGTGGCGTGTGATGCCTCTCGGTGCAGGATGGGAGGAAATCGATACTGAGGACATCACCGTGTGCACCACCCGACGTATCAATCAGCCGGTCACACTCTCTCCGGGTAAGTATTCGGCATTCTTCAATGTCAGGGATAAGGCGACAGGTGTGGTGTGGACCACCCGCTTCTTTCTGATGGTGCGTTCTGTCACCAACGAAGGATGGCTCGTTCTCAGCAATGTAAACGACAAGTGTCGTCTTGATATCGTGTATAACCGCAGCGAGACCGAGGACCTCCTGGCTCATGACATATTCCAAGATGTGGAGATGGATCTCGGAAAGCCGGAAAGACTCATTTTCAATTATGATCTCAGGGACCAGGCTACTCTGCTTGTCACCGATAAGAACACTTACAATCTTGACCAGGTGGATCTGCATGTAGGCGAGGAGAACAGTCTGGTGTGGCGTTTCGGCGTATCGCCTGAGACGGTGCGTGTTAAGGCTTCCGCGATATCGAAGTATGCCGGACGTAACCTTTGGGCTATAATTGATGAGAATGACGATATCTACACTATTGCACGAAGTGTGGATGGGGCATTTTTCGAATTCCCCCTGACTCGTCTCAACGGAAAGATTCCTTTCAAGCCGGCACCCTTTATCGGTGTCAACCATTACAACTACAACGATGGGTGCAATCCTGTGATAATGTATGATGCCGACCACCGTCAGTTCATACAGATCCACAATAACTCGGTATATCCGTCGGTGATGGATTTTGAAGGCAGGCATCTTTTTGACAATCCTACCGGACGTGACATGGTGCATATGGAATCATCGAAGTCAGGACCTGTTCACTCCGTGCTGCGTGACCCCTCAACAGGTGAGACATATTTTTATTCGATCCATCTGCGTGGCGAGTACATTGAGCCTGAAAATTGGTGGGAAGAGGGTGATTACATAAGCTATAATGAACAGGCTGCCTACGGTAAGGTTATCGGTCCGGATGTGGATAATGCTACTATGTTTGCTTTCCACCATCAGTGGGACTATCTTTTCTATGCTGTTGGCGACAAGGTGTATCAGTTCAATCTTGCTGCTCCCGATGAACCGGCAATCCCTGTCCTGTCATTCCCGGGAGAGACTGTCAAGGTGCTAAGATTCAATCCGTTTGTTGGCTGGGAGGCATATGCCGACTGGGAGCGGGCACGCGGATATCAGTTGATTGTCGGTACCGATGTGCAAGGGGCTCCTGCTGATAACTGTGGAAAGGTTCGCTTCTATGAGGTGCCGAATCTTATGCAGCCTCTTAAGAAACTGAAAGAGTATGACGGTTTCGGCAGTATTGTCGAGGTCGTGTATAAAGAACGTGCAAAATCATAATAATCCATGAAAAAGTTAAGTGTATTGGCGGTTGCTTTCCTGGCTGGGAGCATAGCCGCGACAGCCGCCTATAATGTGACTGGAAAAATTGAAAACAATGGAGGTACCCGCATATATCTAGTCACTCGGACCGGCACCAATACTGTCGACACAATAGCAACATCGCTAACACCCGACGGAAGTTTTGTTTTCAAAGGTGATTTGGGTGTTGCTCCGATGGCTGCCGAAATCTTATCGGAAGGTTCTCGTATGCGAGTGCCTGTGATGCTTGAGGATGGAAGGGAATATGACGTTAAAGCCGATGTACGCTCGCCTCAGGCATGGACTGTGAGCGGAGGAGGTGACTTGCAGCGTATCCGCAATGAATTCCATGATATCGAGCTTGAGCATTCCATGAGGTGCGACTCGGTGGAGAACTATTATCGGTCCAACTATGATCTCAATGATTATTTCTGGCGATTGCAGCTCAAAGGGGCTCTTAATGATGAGGTGGGCATGTTTGATGCAAGGCGTGACGAATTTGTTTCCGCAAATGACAATCTTGTCAGTGCTTCGGTGCTCGTTTCGGATATACGCAGACTTGTAAATGAAAAGACGGTCCATAAGAAATATGCAATGCTTGGAGCCAATGCCCGCAATACCGTAGCCGGAAAGATTCTGGAGGCTGAGGCGGAGAGGATGATGCGTATCGTTGTCGGTGGCACTGCGCCTGATTTCACAATGCCTACTCCCTCGGGGGAGAATCTTTCGCTCTACGGAGTGAAAGCTAAAGTGAAGATACTTGATTTCTGGGCTTCATGGTGCGGACCTTGTCGCGCTGAGAATCCTACCTTGCGGAAGCTATATGCTGAATATGCTCCCAAAGGGCTTGAGATAATAAGTGTTTCGCTCGATACCGACAAGGATGCTTGGATAAAGGCTATCAAAGATGATGGGATGACGTGGAAGCATGTCTCGGAACTTGGCGAAGGGAATACTCCTAAATCAGTATATAACATCTTCGCTATACCCCATATGTTCATCCTTGATGAGAACAACCGCATCATATCGGACGGACTTCGGGGTGAAAGGCTTATAGAGTTCATTGCCGGTCAGTTCAAGGACTGAACCGATACGTAGAAAATCACATATCCTCAGAATATACGTGTCAGGGGTGTTCACCCTTGCCGACATTCTGAGGATATGTGATTTTTTTTGCGTACATTTGTCGGAAGAATCTTATAATACCTTAAAAACAAGCAATGAAAAAATTTAATGCAATACTTGTAGGGATTGTGCTCATGGCGACTGTGGGGACAACATTGGCGTCAGAAGCTCCGGCAAAGAACCAAAATGAACGTCCGAAACATTACTCAGAGTGGTTGGCACGCTCGGAGATGAAACGTTTCCCGACAAGCTGTATGCTCGATTTTTCCAAGCGTCCCAACTGGGGATATGTGGTAGGCATCGAACTAGAGTCAATGCTTGACACATATTTGCGTTACGGCGGTGACGATATCCTTGCATATTGCAAGCAGTATACAGATACCATGATTGCTACTGACGGAAAGATACGAGGTTACCGTCTGCTTGACTATAATCTTGATAATACGCGTACAGTGCATTTTGTAACCCGCATGTACAGAGAGTTCCCCGAACCTAAGAATCTTAGGGCTATCAACACCATAATGAAGCAGTTCAATGACCAGCCACGCACTAACGAGGGGGTGTACTGGCACAAGGCGATATATGCCTATCAAGTGTGGCTCGACGGTATTTTTATGGGTCTCCCGGGCAGACTGCTGGCGGCTTCTACCATATATTCGCCCGATCTTGCCGTGCCTATATATGACGATGCCGTTGAGCAGGTCAAGGCAACCTACGACCGCACCTATGATCCGAATACCGGGCTTAACCGTCATGCATGGGATGAGAGCCGCGAGATGTTCTGGAGCGACAATGTGACCGGACTGTCGCAGCATTGCTGGGGACGTGCACAGGGATGGTACACTATGGCACTGGTGGAGATACTGGATGCTCTTCCCGAGGACTATGCCCGCCGTGGCGAGGTGATCGATCTCCTGACCCGCACATTCGATAATGTCATAAAATGGCAGGATCCAGCTACCGGAGTGTGGTATCAGGTCATGGATTCACCCGGACGTGAGGGCAATTACCTTGAATCCACCTGCTCGTCGATGTTTGCATATGCGCTTCTTAAGGCTGCTCGCAAAGGTTGGGTGAAAGATCCTAAATATCTTGATGCCGGCATGAAGGCTTACAAGGGTATTGTAAAGAATTTTCTTCGCGAGGAGCCTGACGGGACGCTATCGCTCACAAACTGCTGTTCGGTAGCCGGTCTTGGTCCGGGCATAAGCGATGCTGTGCTTAAGGCTGCGCCTAACGTAAAGGAGAACAAGCGTCGTGACGGATCATATGCTTATTATCTCAGTGAGCCTATACGTGACAATGACGGAAAGGGTGTAGGCCCTTTCATATGGGCGTCTCTTGAGATGGAAGGGATGGGGCTTGATATTGCCGGACTGAAATCAAATATGTAAATTTGCACAAAATTTTGACTGCCCTATGCTTGACATGCTTCGTTTTTCGCGTAAGCCATATAAGTTGGGTCTCGTCCTTAGCGGAGGAGGCGCGAGAGGTTTCGCGCATGCCGGAGCCCTCCAGGCTCTGGAGGAGATGGGTGTGAAGCCTGATGTGATAGGTGGCGTGAGCGCAGGTGCGGTAGTTACCGTGATGTATGCGTCAGGAATGAAGCCCCAGGAGATTCTCAAGGCATTCAGTGATGCGAAGTTCGGTGACTTTGCCGAGCTGGCATTGCCTCGCGACGGTTTCTTTTCGATGGATGGGTTCAAGAAGTTTCTGCGCAAGCAGATACCTTACTCTGACCTTTCCGACCTTCCTCTTCCTGCGGTGGTGTGTGCCACAGATCTGATAGGGAGTAAGGCGGTTGCATTCTGGGAGGGTAGCATCGACGAGTGTGTCTCGGCATCGTGCAGCATACCTATTGTGTTCAAGCCTGTCAAGATAGGTGGTGTGATGTATGTCGACGGCGGAGTTGTTGCCAACCTGCCCGCATGGGCTCTCAGGGACAAGTGCAAGTATCTCATCGGGGTCAATTGCTCACCTATGCCTCGGCGTTCTCAGCCTAAGTCGATACTCGATGTGGCTCAGCTCACCTATGACCTGCTTGTGAAGAACAATTCCACAGAGCAGATGCAGATGTGTGACCTTGCCATAAGCATCAATGATATTGCAAAATATAAGGTATTTAACCTCAAGGAGATAAACAGGGTGTTCCGTTCAGGATACGACAGTACGATGCTGGCGTTGCTTAATGCAGGTTTCGTGCGTCCGTCGGATGTTAAAAAGACGTGAACAATTTAACCAACTTAACTAAAATGGACCGAAAACCGATCATATATCAGATGTTCCCACGTCTGTTTACCAATACTACTGAAAAATGTGTCCCTAACGGAACAATAGCTCAGAATGGGGTGGGGAAGATGAACGAAATCACCGACAAGGTGCTTGCCGGTATCAAGGAACTGGGGGTCACAGCTGTATGGTATACAGGTATCATAGAGCATGCAACCAAGACCGACTACACCGACAAGGGCATTGTCCCTGCCGATAATCCTCATGTTGTGAAAGGAGAGGCAGGTTCTCCATATGCTATAAAGGATTATTATGACGTTGACCCGGATCTGGCTGTGGATGTCGATAACCGTATGGGTGAATTCGAGGAGCTTGTTGCTCGCACTCATGACGCCGGTCTTGAAGTGATAATCGATTTTGTACCTAACCACACTGCCCGCTGCTACCATTCGGATGCCGCGCCTGCCGGTATAGAGGATTTCGGAGCGCATGACGATGCCGACATGTTCTTCTCTCCCAATAATAACTATTACTATATCACCCGCCAGCTGTTTGCCCCCTCTATAGATCTCGGTTCGGGAAAGAAAGCTTATGTGGAGTTTCCTGCCAAGGCGACCGGCGACGATTGCTTTTCGGCATTTCCGGGAGTCAACAACTGGTATGAGACGGTAAAACTCAATTACGGTCGTGATCCGTATAATGGCACCGGACATTACAACCCTATTCCCGACACCTGGTTCAAGATGCTCCATATCCTGCGTTTCTGGGCGTCGAAAGGTATTGATGCATTCCGTTGCGACATGGTGTTCATGGTGCCTCTCGAATTCTGGCAGTGGGCGATACCCAATGTCAAGGACAAATATCCCCATGTGAAATTTATTGCTGAGATATATGATGTGGCGATGTACCGTGATTTCATATTCACAGGCGGTTTCGACTATCTCTACGACAAAGTGAATCTGTATGATACCCTCCGTGGCATACAGTGCTCCAACTTCTCTGCCGCCACAATCACCAATTGCTGGCAGTCAATAGAGGGGATACAGCCTCACATGCTTAATTTCCTTGAGAACCATGACGAACAGAGGTTCGGGTCGAAGTTCTATGCCGGTGACCCTGCCAAGGTGGTACCGTCGCTTGTGGTAAGTTCAATGATATCTACCGGTCCGATGATGATATATGCCGGGCAGGAGCTCGGCGAGCAGGCCACTGATGCCGAGGGATTCAGCGGTTATGACGGACGCACCACCATATTTGACTACTGGAGTGTAGGGACTCTGCGCAGATGGTATAATAATGGTAACCCTGACGGCTCTCTTCTCACTCCGCGAGAGCGTTGGCTGAGGGCTAAATATTCCACCATACTGAAACTGTGCAACAGTGAGAAGGCAATATCACAGGGGCGTTTCTATGACCTCATGTATGTGAATTACCATAATCCTACACTCAATCCTCACCGGCAGTATGTGTTCATGCGTAGCCATGATGGAGTCACTCTGCTGATAGCAGTCAATTTCTCGTCCGATTCGTGTGACCTTGCTGTGAATATTCCTCTTCATGCTCTTGAGATGCTGAATATCCCGGAAGGGGAGATTCTTTCGCGTGAATTGCTTTCCGGAGAGACGGATCTTAAGACTCTCTCATCCTCCGAACCGTTCACTGCAATGATACCTCCGTATGACGCTGTTGTTTGGAAGATAGTCCACAGGAATGTGAAGTAAGGTCTTTTAATACAGCTTGGCCGTATATAATAAAGGATATGGCATATGGATCAGCTGATCCATATGCCATATCCTTTATTATGCTATTCTCTAAGATAGAGAACGGTTGTTATTCGCGGTTCTCACGGCGGGGACGGTCGCCACCTTCGCGGCGGGGTCCGCGGTCGCCTTCACGACGAGGACGGCGGTCGCCACCTTCACGGCGAGGTCCGCGGTCACCTCGTGGTGCACGCTCGCGCTCTACGTAACCTTCCGGTTTGGGCTGGAGGGCACGCATCGACAGGCGGTATTTACCGGTCTTTTTGTCGATCTCGATGAGTTTGACCTGTACCTCGTCACCCTCTTTGAGCCCGGATGCTTCCATGTTCTCAAGACGGTCCCAGGATATTTCCGATATGTGCAGGAGTCCGTCACGGTTAGGCATGAATTCTACGAACGCGCCGAATTCGAGGATTGAGCGTACCTTGCCTGAGTAGACCTTGCCCTCTTCGGGAAGCTCTACTATAGCATTGATCATCTCAAGAGCCTTGTCGATTGAAGGCTTGTTGGCCGCAGCTACTTCGATGTAGCCGCCTTCGGGGATCTCGTCGATGCTTACGGTTGCGCCGCTGGCTTCCTGAATGCCCTGGATCACCTTTCCGCCCGGGCCTATCACAGCACCGATAAGCTCCTTGGGTATGAGCATAGTGACAATGCGAGGCACATGAGGCTTGTAGTCCTCGCGGGGAGCGGGGATTGTCTCCTCGATCTTGTCGAGTATGTGGAGGCGTCCTTCCTTGGCCTGGTTGAGAGCCTTCTCAAGAATTTCGTAGCTCAGACCGTCCACCTTGATATCCATCTGGGTGGCTGTGATACCTTTGCGTGTACCTGTCACCTTGAAGTCCATGTCGCCGAGGTGGTCCTCGTCGCCAAGGATGTCAGAGAGCACTGCATACTTCTCGCCGTCGGATATTAGACCCATTGCGATACCGCTTACAGGACGCTTCATCTGCACACCTGCGTCAAGGAGCGAGAGGGTACCGGCGCATACGGTCGCCATTGATGACGAACCGTTGCTCTCAAGGATGTCGCTCACAATACGGCACACATAAGGGAAATTGTCGGGGAACATACGCTTTAACGCGCGGTGAGCGAGATTGCCGTGGCCTACCTCACGACGTCCTACGCCACGTGGAGCACGAGCTTCACCGGTGGAGAAGGGGGGGAAGTTGTAGTGGAGGAGGAAACGCTCGCGGCCCTGGTTGAGCACATCATCGAGAATCTTTTCGTCGAGCTTGGTGCCGAGGGTTACAGTAGCGAGCGACTGTGTCTCGCCGCGTGTGAATACGGCTGATCCGTGAGGTCCGGGGATATAGTCGGTCTCGCACCAGATGGGGCGAATCTCGTTGGTCTTACGGCCGTCGAGACGGATTCCTTCATCGAGAACGCAACGGCGCATAGCCTCTTTCTCGACATCATGGTAGTAACGCTTCACGAGGGGAGCTTTCTCTTCGCGCTCCTCTTCGGGGAGTGATTCGATGTATTCGTCGCATATTGCGTCGAAGCTTTCCTGACGCCAGTGCTTGTCGGCGCATCCTGCCTTTGCGATTGCGTAAGCCTTGTCATAGCATTTTTCGCGGACATCATTGCGGAGATCCTCGTCATTGACCTCGTGGCAGTATTCGCGTTTCACGGTGGCACCTGCCTCTTCGGCGAGTTCCATCTGAGCCTTGCACTGAACCTTGATAGCTTCGTGAGCCACACGGAGAGCGTCAAGGAGTTCAGTCTCGCTCACTTCGTTCATCTCACCCTCCACCATCATGATGTTCTCGTAAGTGGCACCTACCATAAGTTCGATATCGGCACGGTCACACTGTTCGAATGTGGGATTGATCACGAATTCTCCGTCAACGCGTGCTACACGCACTTCCGAGATAGGTCCGTTGAAGGGGATATCGCTTACCGCCATGGCGGCAGATGCTGCAAGTCCGGCAAGAGCATCGGGCATATCCTGACCATCTGCAGAGTACATAGTGACCTGCACGATGGTGTCGGCGTGGTAGTTGTCAGGGAAAAGGGGGCGGAGAGCACGGTCAACAAGACGGGAAGTCAGGATTTCGTAGTCGCCGGCACGGCCTTCACGCTTGGTGAAGCCGCCGGGGAAACGTCCGTTGGACGAGAATTTTTCTTTATACTCGACGGTCAGGGGCATGAAGTCGACCCCTTCGCCAGCCTCTTTGGCTGAGCAGACAGTAGCGAGAAGCATGGTGTTGCCCATGCGGAGTTCTACCGCTCCATCGGCTTGCTTGGCGAGCTTACCCGTCTCAAGGGTAATAGTGCGGCCATCGGGAAGCGCGATGGTTTTTTTGATTGGATTCATAAAATTTTTAATTCAGCTTTTGTGTTTTCTTCGTTTTTGCAGCTTAATGTGACAATCATTACCGTTATGTTGTCACAGATTTTGCAAAGTTAACAATTATTTCCCAATAATTTAACTATGTAAGACTTAAATAAATCAAAAACCTGCCGTAAAACATAAAACGTTCATTGTCGGAGTTTAACTATCATTAACTTTTATCGGACTTCGTTACTATGTATCTTTGCATATAGGTAACCAAATCACTTATATGGCATCATCAAAAGACAAAGTATCCAAGACCAATGCAGCGCGTCTGCTTGACCGTGCCGGAATAGGGTATGAGCTGATACCTTACACAGTTGATCCCGACAATCTTGCTGCTGATCATGTGGCGGAGGAGCTTGGCGAGGATATCAACCGTGTGTTCAAGACTCTTGTGCTCCATGGCGAGAAGTCCGGACATTTCGTATGTGTGATACCTGGCAACATGGAGGTGGATCTTAAGAAAGCCGCTAAGGTGGCGGGAGCCAAGAAAGCCGAGATGATACATGTGAAAGAGCTGTTGCCGCTCACAGGATATATCCGTGGCGGATGTTCGCCCATAGGGATGAAGAAGCCTTTTCCTACATTTTTCCACTCTTCGGTGCTGGATTATGATTTCATATACGTGTCCGCCGGGGTGCGGGGACTTCAATTGAAGATCGATCCGCGCCAGCTTGTGCAGTTCTGTGGTGCGACGGTCGCTGAAGTGGCAACTTTTTTTGAATGATTGAATTATGAATACTATAGGTAAGATATTCTGCTTCACAGGATTCGGCGAGTCCCATGGGACTGCTGTAGGCGGTGTGATCGACGGTATGCCTGCCAGGGTGAGGATTGACCTTGGAGCGGTGCAGCGTGAGCTCGACCGTCGTCGTCCGGGGCAGTCGGCTGTCACTACGGCACGAAAGGAGAGCGATACGGTCGAGGTGCTGTCGGGTCTGATGGACGGTGTGACCACAGGATGCCCAATCGGTTTCATTATACGTAACTCCGACCAGCATTCTGGCGATTATGACCATCTGCGTGATGCGTTCCGCCCATCGCATGCCGATTATACATATACCGTCAAATACGGTCTGCGTGACCATCGCGGAGGCGGGAGGTCGAGTGCGCGTGAGACTGCGACCCGGGTCGTGGCAGGAGCCTTTGCTCGTCAGGCTCTGGAGCAGTCGGGCATAACCATCAGAGCCTATACATCCCAGGTGGGAAGCATAGAGGTCACTGAGCCATACACGTCTCTTGACCTTTCTCTCGTGGAGAGCAATCCTGTGAGATGTCCTGACACAAAGACTGCTGAGGAGATGGAACGCCTGATACTTGATGTGAAGCATTCCGGTGATACCATCGGCGGAGTGGTGACCTGTGTTGTCAAAGGGGTTCCGGTCGGGCTTGGTGATCCGGTGTTCGGCAGGCTTAATGCCCGCTTGGCTGAGGCTATGATGAGTATAAATGCCAGCAAGGGATTCGAGTACGGCATGGGGTTCAAGGGTGTGGAGCTGCGTGGCAGTGAAGCCATTGACTGTTTTGTCACAGATGATGACGGTCATGTGCATACCGTTACCAATCGTTCGGGAGGCATTCAGGGAGGCATTTCCAATGGCGAGGACATATATTTTCGTGTGGCGTTCAAGCCGGTGGCGACACTTATCCGAGATGTGCCTACCATAGATAGCAGTGGCAACCCTGTAGTGATAAAAGGAAAAGGGAGGCATGATCCGTGTGTGGTGCCGAGAGCTGTCCCGGTGGTGGAGGCTATGGCAGCCATGGTGATTCTGGATGCTTTATTGCTTAACCGGGCAGCAAAAATCTAAGAGACTCTCGGTATTGTGCTGCGGATATGAAATATTATAAGGATTTTGCTGATTTCCTGGCAGAGCATTTTGACGGCAAGATGCAGAAACTGTCAGTGAATGCCGGATTCACCTGTCCCAACCGTGACGGCACAGTCGGGACAGGTGGATGTACATATTGCAACAATCAATCCTTCAGCCCTGAATATTGCCGTCCGCTAAGAAGTGTGGCAGAACAGCTTGCAGAGGGTAAGCAGTTCTTTGCCCGCAAGTACCCTTCTATGCGTTATCTTGCCTATTTCCAGGCTTACACATCCACTCACTCAGCTGATGTGGACAGGCTTATGGACCTGTATCATGAGGCATGCAGTGTGGATGGTGTGGACGGTGTTATAATAGGCACTCGCCCTGACTGTATGCCCGATATTCTTCTTGAAAGGCTCAGGGAGCTTCCGTGGGTTATGGTCGAGTATGGAGCGGAATCGTCGCACGACACTACTCTCGACCGCATTAACCGTTGCCATTCATGGTGTGATACTGTGGATGCGGTTGTACGTACACACTGTGCCGGAATCCCATGTGGACTGCATCTCATCAACGGTCTGCCAGGTGAGAATGAGGAAATGATGCTTGCCACGGTCGATGCAGTGAATGCATTGCCGGTAGATGTGGTGAAATTTCATCAGCTCCAACTGATACGCGGCACCCGTATGGCTGTCGATGTCGAGCAGGGGTTGTATGATGTGCCGCGTTTCACCCCCGAAAGCTATGCCCGGCTGTGTGCTGGGATAGTAAAACGGTTGCGGTCCGGTATTGCCATAGAAAGATTCGTGTCGCAGTCTCCGCCAGAATTGCTCATCTATCCCCGCTGGGGTCTTAAGAACTATCAGTTTACCGAGATAGTCAACAAGGAGATAAAAAGGATGAGAAGTGAAATGGATAGGGTATAAAGATATTTAATATTTAGGATTATGGAAATAATAAATTTTGCAGAGACACCGTCACTTGTCAGTCAGTATATGACCGAGTTGCGTGACGTGAATATTCAGGGGGATATGCTGAGGTTTCGTCGCAATCTTCAGCGCATAGGCGGCATTATGGCTTATGAGATCTCCAGACGTATGAGTTACGTCAAGGAGGAGATAACCACTCCTCTTGCCGTTATGCAGAGCGATGTGCTTGCCGAGAAGGTAGTGCTTGCCACTATATTCCGTGCCGGCATACCTTTCCATCAGGGTTTCCTGGACTTCTTTGACAGTGCCCAGAATGCGTTTGTGTCAGCCTACAGGAAGTATCGCGAAAAGGAGAATTTCGATGTGTTCATCGAATATATCGCATCTCCGCGTCTTGACGGAAAGACCCTCGTGCTTGTCGATCCTATGCTTGCCACCGGATCATCCATGGAGCTTGCTTACCGTGCGCTGTTGACCAAGGGCGAGCCGGCTCATGTGCATATTGCTTCGATCATTGCTTCTCAGGCGGCGATTGACTATGTGAAATCTACATTCCCTGCCGACAAGACTACTGTATGGGTAGGAGCTATAGATGCCGAGATCAATTCTCACTCCTATATAGTGCCGGGTCTTGGTGACGCAGGCGATCTTGCCTACGGTGTGAAAGAGTGACAGTATTGACCTTTCAATTATTTGGCAACAAATAAGCTCCTGACAGCAGAACCGGAATGGTCGTCGCTGTCAGGAGCTTGTTTTATGTATATATTTTTCTATCCTGCTGCTGAATCCTTGAGCACTACAGGCAGGGCGAGGGTGTTGACTTGTCCTGAAGCGGTTACAGGTAGTTGCTTTAGCAGCACGAAAAACTCCGGTATCATATAGGCGGGAAGATACTGTGCCAATCGGTTCTTCACCCATGACAGGCTGAACGAGCGTGTGGCGGGTACGACATATCCTACCAGATAGGCTGACCCTTTCTCATCCTGATAGTGTACCACTGCGCAGTCGTTCACTTCGCCAGTGGCGAGCAGTGCGCGTTCCACTTCGCCGGTCACCACTCGTTTTCCGAGGATGCTTACCTCGCTCTCTTTACGGCGCATATAGCGGATGTTGCCGTCGGCAAGGCGCATTCCTATGTCGCCTGTGCGTACTATTCGGGTGCCGTCGGAGAGCCGGGCTATGGATGCAAGCTGCTCGGCGCGGTGGTCGCCAGTGAAGGAATCGGCTACACCTGATCCTGCGATGCATATCTCACCCTCCTCTCCGTCGGGCACAGGGCTGAGTGAGTCGTCGAGCAGAAGCACTTCCACCCCTTCGAGTGGCTTGCCTATGGGGTAGTGACCAGAAGGGAGCGCGTAACCGTTGTTACAGCAGTAACAGGTGGTAAAAGCTGTTCCCTCTGCCGGTCCGTAGGTATTGTAGACTGTGACCTGTTCGAGCAGATGCCCTATTGATGCCGGGCTGAGCTGGTCACCTCCGCTTATGAGCATGCGCAGGGTGACAGGGAGCGAGTCGAAGTGGTTCATCTCCTGTAGGAGATATGGGAATCCGCTCATGATGGTGACGTATTGTTCGTCGGCAAACTTTATGAGCCTTTCGGGATCATTGCGTGTTTCGGCTGACGGTATCACGAGCATTGCGCCGTTGAGCAGAGTGCCGAACACCTCTTCGATGAATATATTGACAATGCTTGCCGAATATTGCAGTAGAACGTCATCCGAAGATATGTTGAACGTATTGCCGAAGCGTTGAGCCATCTCCACCACCTGGCGGTTGCCGACCATTACGCCTATGGGGTAGCCTGACATGCTTGAACTGTACATGATATATGCAGGGCGGTCGGCACGACAACGGTCAGGCAGAGGATGCAGGGCGGGGTCAACTATGATCTCGTCTCCCACTATGAAAAGGGAGAATTCTCTCAGACGTGAAGAGTATCTCTCATGGGTCACCACGAAATCGACGCCGCATTCTGTGAGAAAGCGCGTCATGCGTTCCGGTGGGAAGTCTGGTTCGACCGGCACGAAAGCTGCGCCAGCCTTGATGATTGCCATGATAACGGCTATCATCTCTACGCTGTGGTCCATTACCACACCCACACGTGCAGGTATGAATGATGGGAAGCGCGATATGAGTGTGTCGACCATTCGGTCAAGTCCTGAATAGTTTACACATAGTCGCTCATCGATGACTGCTGGACGATCCGGGTCAGATATGACGAGCTCTTTGAAGCGTGAGTAAATCGTCGGTTCCATAGTGTTATATTCTTATTACATTTCACAGTAATAACACATTATGAAATCTGACGGTTTGAATCATTTTAGTTAAAATTTTATTTGAGAGTGACTATACATAGCGCGCCCCGGAGTCTGGACTCTGGGGCGCGGGGTATGGATTGTAAAAGCTTATGCCATTACTGTTTTTTCAGATTGAGCCCAAACTGAACTTCAGTTGTTGTGTTGTTGACGATATTCGGGAATGCCTCAAGAGCGGGAGCCATAAACATTTGAGCCAATGGTCCCATTTCACCAGCCTGAGAGATTGCTAAATCAACAATCTGATTTCTTAATTCAGGATCTTCACATATGGGAGCTACGTCTTTCAGGATAGGTAAGATGGTTTCTTTGCCGAGGTAGAATGAAACAGCATTGGGGTCCGGTTCAACAGCATCATTTACTACGTCGCCGTAATGAAGGGGAATACCGGCTGAAAGCATGGTTACAACCTTTGATATCAGACCCTCGATATTGATCTTCCCGAGAATCACTGATGGATCAAATGCTTCCGATTCTTCATTTGTATTGTCGTCAGCTTTGCTTGCTTGAGCGGCAATAATAGCTTCCGGGGAAAGGAATAGTCTGATTGTGTTGTTTCCGTCGATAACATAACGAGCAAGTCCTTTAGGAGCGGTAACCTCAGGGAGTCCGGGTGTTTCAGTGTCAGCATATACAGCAGTCACGCTGCCATCCTCTCCAAAAGTGACAGACTTTAATACAGCTGCAAGTGCTTGTGTTACGGTTACTTTTTCATTATCAATGTCAATCATCGGAGCCATTCCTACCATCATTTGAATTAGGTAGCTGAGCCTGTAATCGACTTTTTGACCATATGCTTCAAATTGGAAATCGTCTCCTTCCCATACGATTCTGAGTGGGGCATCTGACATCAGATCGTAAGTACCGGCGATCGAAGTGTTCTTCAGCTTGATATCAGAGAGGTTGAGGTCGAGAGCACCTTCTGATACCTTTCCCTCATAAGCGAATGTGCAGTATGTGGTTTCGGTAGAGCCTGCAAATGAGCAGCTGCTGGCATCACCGGTGAGCTCTACAGGTATTGTCACCTCTGCTGATCCGGGGATAACGGATGAGGTGGGAAGTGTGAGATTTGGAGTTTGGTCTGCTTTGCTCCCCCCCATCATACCGCCGATTATTGAGCTGATATCAAGAGGTGCACCTTTTATGGATAGTGTTGCTTTGCCGTCGTTGGAAGGTGTGAACGAAACTATCTGACCGACAGCTTCTGTGCCGTCGAGTTTCAGGGTTAGGCCGTCGGCGGCTGTATAGGTCTTGGCGGGAATGCTTGCTCCGGGCATTGCAGGATCGTCGTCGTTGCTACATGCTGTGAACATGCAGGCGATGCCGATTACAGCAAATAAATAAGCGAATTTTTTCATTGTGTTCGTGTTAATGATTTGGTTACGAATTTATTAAAATTTAGACTTTTAGAGAATTTCGGGGACAAAGGTAATAAAATTTTGTTAATTATTTTTTCGAAATATACCATTTTTATCTCTATTTTGGATAATTAATTGGTCAATGTAAGTTTTTTTCATACTTTTGTGAATTAGTTTGGAGTAAATTGTATTTTCTATACAGTATTTACCAATCAGTTGATTATAAATATATTACATTTCGTATGAAAATTCTTAATTTAGCGGTTGCCTTAGGGATTCTTCTCTCACTGGTGTCGTGCATAAAGGATGAGCCGCTCAATGCCGAGTGTGACATCACTGCTGTGACTCTCGATGGCAATCTGCTTAACCGTGAACCGATAATAGGTAATAATAAAGTGACTCTTATAGTGAAGAATGATGTGTCGTTGCTTGAACCGCTTGCACCAAAATTTATCCTTACTCCGGGAGCTACTATTACCCCCCCAGTGGTACGCCTCTTAATTTTCTGTTTCCGCAGACTTATACTGTCACATCAGAGGATGGAGAATGGAGTAAGACCTACACTGTAGAAGTTCAGAAAAACAACACCATAAATCTTGATTACGGTTTTGAAAATGTTCACCAGATATCAGCAATGGGTGGGCTAAGTTCCTACGATGAATTTTATGAAGTGGGTTCAAATGGGTTGGTGTCTCTTGTGTGGTCAAGTGCAAATTCAGCATTTGCACTTTCTTTTCAAGCTTCGACCCCCAACACATATCCAACTTATCAAGGGGATAATGGTGTGAAAGGTAAGTGTGTTGTGCTTACTACCAGATCTACTGGAAAATGGGGAGCCAATCTGAATAAGCCTATTGCAGCTGGCAATCTGTTTATAGGGACTTTTGATGGCAAAAATGCAGTGAGCAATCCATTGGGTGCTACTCATTTCGGAACACCATTTTATAATGAGCCGTCTGCATTCAGCGGATATTATAAGTATACACCAGGTGAAACATATTGTGAGACTGATGCAAATGGAAATTTTGTGCCTGTTTCCGGTAAGACCGATATGTTCAACCTTTATCTTGTTATGTATGAGGTGACAGAGTCTATGCAATGGCTCGATGGTACAAATGTACTTTCAAAAGATAACCCCAATATTATAGGTACAGCCGAAATTCCTGACCGTCATGCGAGCGATGAATGGGTGCCATTCAATGTTCCTTTCGTATGTCGTGAAGGGAAATCGATAGACCACTTCAAACTGAAATCCGGTGCGTATAATATGGCTGTAGTTATGAGTTCAAGCCAGGATGGTGACTATTTCTGCGGAGCCATAGGCTCTACGCTCATGGTGGATGAACTTCTGATCACCTGCGCATTGGAAGATAAATGAATCTCGACACACTAAAAAGCATATAGTTATGAAAATCAGTATATTCCATAAGCTTGCCATTTTAGGCATGCTGTTTGCGGTATTCTCGGTTAACGCCATGGCAGAGCCTGTCCCCGGTTATAATCCAAGTGAAGCGCGAGATGGCATAACGGGCAGAATCATCGCACTCGGGTTGGAATTCGAAGTCAATGCAGGTACCAATATAGGAGGAGCTGCGCCTCTGCCTCTCCCGGGAGAGATAAGGGAGATCAACTCCTATAGCCCTAACCTTAACTTACAGATTGGTGGAACTGCCACAAAATGGTTTGATGTGGAAAAGAGATGGGGTGCCGCAGTGGGCATACGTTTTGAGACCAAAGGAATGGAGACCAAAGCCACAGTCAAGAACTATGGTATGGAAATTCTTGAAAACGGTAAGATTCTTAAAGGAAACTGGACCGGAAAGGTACAGACCAAGTATCATACTCAGCAGTTGGTGGTGCCTATCACTGCGGTCTATCGTGTAAACCGTCGTCTTAAGGTAAACTTTGGACCTTATCTGTCATATGCGTTTGACAATGATTTTGACGGTTATGTGTCCGACGGTTATCTTCGTGAGGGTAATCCAACCGGCGACAAATATGTGTTCGAAGGTGATGCGATGGCATCGTACAACTTCAGCAATGACCTCAGAAAATTTCAATGGGGTATGCAGGGCGGAGTGTCCTGGTCGGCTTACAAGCATCTGCTCGTGAATGCCAACCTCGCCTGGGGATGTAACGGTATATTCGAATCATCATTCAAGACAATTAGTTTCAAAATGTATCCTATATACTTGAATGTAGGTTTCGGATACCTTTTCTAATTAGACCAAAGGACCAGAGAGCTAAAGATAGACAGGAGAACAGGAGAACTTTTTAGACCAGAGAACCATAGAACTATAGGTGTTCTATAGATTGTTCTCTTCCAAAAAGTTCTCCTGTTCTCCTGTCTATAGCTCTCTGGTTCTATGGTCTAAAAATCACTGCCAGCTGATAATTTTTCCTTGAGATATTTTCCTGTATAGGAAGCCGGGCACGATGCAACCTCCTCGGGAGTACCTGCGATGACCAATGAGCCTCCGGCATCTCCGCCTTCAGGACCCATATCTATCACATGATCGGCACACTTTATGACATCCATGTTGTGCTCGATTATCAGTACAGTGTGTCCCATACTGATGAGGCGGTCAAAGGATTTCATAAGTGTGGCTATATCATTGAAATGCAGACCTGTGGTAGGCTCGTCGAAAATATACATGGTAGGCTGTTTTGACTCATCGGCGAAGAATGACGCGAGTTTTACGCGCTGATTCTCACCTCCGGACAGAGATGAGGAGTTCTGTCCGATCTTTATGTATCCGAGCCCTACATCCTGAAGCGGCTTCAATCGTTTTATGATACGCTTCTCCTGAGTGTCATCCGTTTCTCCGAAGAATTCTATCGCCTGATTGATCGTCATCTCAAGAATATCGTATATGTTCTTTCTGCGATACTCTATCTCAAGGATCTCTTTCTGGTAACGCTTGCCATGGCATTCCTCACATGGAACGGTGATGTCGGCCATAAACTGCATCTCGATTGTTATCACACCCTCTCCTTTGCATGCCTCGCAGCGTCCGCCGTCGGAATTGAAGGAGAAATCCGATGCTGTGAATCCCATCTGCTTTGCGCCCTGTGTAGAGGCGAATAGCTTACGTATCTCATCGAAAGCCTTGAGGTAGGTGGCGGGATTGGAGCGGGTGGATTTTCCTATGGGATTCTGGTCAACAAACTCCACTGCACTCAGCCGGGCTATGTCGCCCGAGAGTTCGCGGTGATATGCCGGAGCATCACCGGGATTGCCGAGCTTGCGGTTGAGGGCACGGTAGAGCACGTCGCGCACAAGAGTCGATTTTCCGGAGCCGCTCACACCGGTGACCACAGTCATCACGCCGAGAGGGAATGTCACATCTACATCCTTGAGGTTATGTTCACGCGCACCCTTTATGACTATAGAGTCGCGCCAGCGTCGGCGAGTGCCGGGCACCGGGATGGTGAGCCTGCCGCTGAGGTAGCGCGCTGTGTAGCTTATGGCTGCTCCAGGTGTCTCCGTGAGCTCCTCTATGCTTGATGGGTCCCCTTGGAAGATGATTTCTCCGCCGAGGCGTCCGGCATCCGGACCTACGTCTATCAGATAGTCGGCTTCGCGCATTATCTCCTCGTCATGCTCCACCACCACCACTGTGTTGCCGAGGTCGCGGAGCTTCTTTAGCACAGTGATGAGACGGCCTGTGTCACGCGAGTGCAGACCGATGGACGGCTCGTCGAGTATGTAGAGCGAGCCTACAAGACTGCTTCCAAGTGAAGTGGCGAGGTTGATGCGCTGGCTCTCGCCGCCCGACAGGGTGTTGCTAAGGCGGTCGAGCGTGAGATATCCGAGCCCGACTTCAACGAGATAGCCTATGCGGTTGTTGATCTCGGTGAGCAGGCGGCGTGCAATCTTGGCATCTTGTTCGCAGAGCGAGAGGGTGCTGAAGAAAACCTGCAGATCGCTTACCGGCATTCTCACCAGTTCTCCGATGCTCTTTCCGCCTACCTTGACATACGAGGCTTCAGGGCGCAGACGTGAACCGTTGCATGCGGGGCAGGTGGTCTTGCCCTGATAGCGCGCACGCATCACCCTATACTGTATCTTATATTGGTTGCTGTCGACCATCTTGAAGAAGTTGTCGATGCTCGGGAATTCGCCATACATGTATCGGGCGTTCTTACCCTGTTCGGGTGTCGGTCCGTGCCAAAGCAGATGCTTCTGCTCTTGGGTGAGTTCCGCATATGGTGTATGGATAGGGAATTCGAACTGCTGGCAGTCGTGGATGAATGCTGTGCGCCATTCACCCATTTTTTCTCCGCGCCAGCAGGCAACAGCTTCGTCGTAGATGGAGAGAGATGCATTGGGCACCACGAGGCGTTCATCTATGCCGAGCACGCGTCCGAATCCTTCGCATGTGGGACATGCTCCTACCGGATTGTTGAAGTTGAACATCATCTCGGTAGGCTCATCGAAACGCATGCCGTCGGCCTCGAATATCTTTGAGAATTCGCGTGTCATGGTGCCCCCTTCAGGGAGCCATACCATAAGTGTTAGCTTGTCGCGTCCTTCAAAGAAGGCTGTCTCAGCTGAGTCGGCAAGGCGGCTCAGTTCGTCGCTTTCATGTGACACAGCAAGCCTGTCCACTACGAGCATATAGTCCTGGGGATTGTAGCGGCCTATATCGTCGCCAGCCTCCCTCATTTCGGCTATTACGTCTTCAAGTTCGAGGAAGGAGCCGTTGTGCATCACTCGGGCGTATCCCGCTTTCAGGAACACATCGAGTTGCGATGTGAGCCGTCGTCCCTCAGGGAGTACCACCGGAGCGAGTACTGCCAGCCGGGTGCCGTCAGGGTAGGATGTGGCAAACTCCACCACATCGTTGACCGTGTGCTTGCGCACCTCGTCGCCGCTTACTGGTGAGTAGGTGTGCCCTACGCGTCCATAGAGGAGTCGCAGGTAGTCGTATATCTCGGTGGATGTCCCTACGGTGCTTCGAGGGTTTCGGGTGTTGACCTTCTGCTCTATGGCTATTGCAGGCGGAAGTCCGAGGATTGCTTTGCACTCGGGCTTTGGCATCTTGCCCATGAACTGGCGGGCATAGCTGCTCAGGCTTTCCACATATCTGCGCTGCCCTTCGGCATACAGAGTGTCGAACGCAAGTGAGGATTTTCCGGAGCCTGACACTCCTGTTATCACCACGAGCCTGCCGCGAGGGATGTCAACGTCAATTTCTTTGAGATTGTTTACCTTGGCTCCTTGAACGGAGATATATTGTTCGTTGTTCTGCATTTCTCAGGAATCGATGTAACATACAAAGTTACTCATTATTCGTCTCATTTCAAAGCGTGTGCCATAGAGGTAAGTATATTTAACAGGCTATTCTATGATATAATAGAGTGGGAGTCGGGGAATTTGGTACAGGTACATAAAAAAATTATCCGTCATCGCGACGAATAATCTTCTTACCTTAAATCTAATACCATGAAAAACTGATGCAAAGTTAGGGAGAATATTGGATATGGCAAATTTTTATGCTTAAAAATATTGTACAATTTGCATAAATTAACATATCAACCCTTTGAGGTAAGATTTTGAAATGTGTGTTAAAAGAGTAGTGATGCCATCATATCATCAATGGTATACTGACTTATACAATAGCGGTGCTTGACACAATATGTGGCATATCTAAACACAAAATCCGCCTCGGCTGTTCATTTCAGCCGAGGCGGATGTGTGAATTATGGTCTGTGGACTATTTATTAGCCGTTAACCTTCTTCATGCGTGCGATGAGGTCGAGAACCTTGTTAGAGTAACCGATCTCATTGTCGTACCAGCTGACAACCTTAACGAAAGTTGGGGTGAGCTGGATACCTGCCTTAGCGTCGAAGATAGAGGTGCGGGCATCGCCGAGGAAGTCGCTTGAAACGACTGCGTCCTCAGTGTAGCCGAGGATACCCTTGAGTGAGCCTTCAGAAGCCTCCTTCATAGCGGCGCAGATTTCCTCGTAAGTAGCGGGCTTAGCGAGGTTAACGGTGAGGTCAACTACAGATACGTCGAGGGTGGGGACACGCATTGACATACCGGTGAGCTTGCCGTTGAGGGCGGGGATAACCTTACCTACAGCCTTTGCAGCACCTGTAGATGAGGGGATGATGTTGCCGGAAGCGGCACGGCCACCACGCCAGTCCTTCATAGAGGGACCGTCAACAGTTTTCTGTGTAGCGGTGGTAGAGTGAACGGTAGTCATGAGACCGTCGGTGATGCCAAACTTGTCGTTGAGGACCTTGGCGATAGGAGCAAGACAGTTGGTGGTGCAAGAAGCGTTGGAAACGAACTGCTGACCAGCGTAGGTGTCATCGTTAACACCGCAAACGAACATGGGGGTGTCGTCCTTTGAGGGTGCTGACATAACCACATACTTGGCACCAGCCTCGATGTGAGCCTGAGCCTTCTCTTTGGTGAGGAAGAGACCGGTAGATTCTACTACGTACTCGGCACCTACAGCACCCCAGGCAATCTCAGCAGGATTCTTGCAGGCGGTAACGCGGATGTTCTTGCCGTTTACGATGAGGAGGCTCTTCTCCAGGTCGTAGTCAACGGTTCCGTCGAACTGGCCATGCATGGTGTCGTACTTGAGCATATAAGCCATGTAGTCAACGGGAAGGAGGTCGTTGATAGCAACTACCTCGATGTCATCGCGCTTGGTGGATGCACGGAATACGAACCGGCCGATGCGGCCAAATCCATTGATACCTATTTTTGTCATAATTTAAAAATAAATTGGATATATTTTTAGAATTGATTATTAATTCCTTTGGAAACGCTTTTTGAGCGGGACAAAATTACAAATATTTTTCCAATGGACGTCACTTTTTTCAAGAAAATTAAAGCCGTTTTTATAAATAATTATACATTTTGTCCGTGAATGACTAATTTATTAGCCTTATGGATTAGAAGTTTGGATTTTTTAGCTAATTTTGTGCGTATTACGAAATAATTTAAAACAATTCAATATATGGCACTATTAAAGGAATTTAAGGAATTTGCGATGCGTGGCAATGTCATCGACATGGCTGTCGGTGTAGTGATAGGCGCGGCTTTCGGTAAGATCATCTCGTCGCTTGTCGACGATATCATAATGCCTCTTGTGGGAGTGGTGACCGGCGGAATCAATTTCACCGATTACAAGTTTGTGATCCAGCAGGCTGTCATTGACGGTCAGACTCAGGAGATTATCAAGCCTGAGGTGACAATGAACTGGGGTTCATGGGTGCAGACAGTTGTTGATTTCCTTATCGTGGCTTTCTGTATATTCATAGCCATAAAAGGCATCAATCAGCTTAAGCGCAAGCAGGAGGAGGCTCCCGCCCCCGCCCCGGCTCCGGAACCTACCAAGGAGGAGGTACTGCTCACCGAGATACGCGATCTGCTGAAAGAAAAGAAATGATATCGCATACAGATAAGTAAGCGGGAAGCAAGTCGGTTCAGACTTGCTTCCCGTTTCTGCTATGTGTCAATTGCCATGAAAAGATGGTTAGGTCTATTTCCGGTTCACTTCTTCAATGATTGTTTTTTTGAACAGGTCGTGGTCACGGAGGTCCGGACGGCCTTCAATCTTTCCGTCACGAGTTACCTTTTCCCTTGTGCGGAGCCACGATTGCCTCGATGATTTTCTCGGGTGAGACATCAGGTACCTTCTGTATGATATCCATGGATTCTTTTAGTTTTGCCTGATATTCCTTGTCTATGGCATTGACAGCATCGCCATAGAAAGGTGAACGCAGGTTATTGACAGTATTGCGGTCCTCATCTGAGAGTCTGCCGGCAGAAGCCTTGCGTGCAATTTTCTGATATACGCCTGCATCACCCAGAGGTGTGTCAGCGGCACCGTTTGATGCCCAGTCTACATTCTCGATGCTCATGGCGAATGGATGACCGGAAGCCATGAAAAGCTTGGGCTCATCGAAGCCCACACTCTTTACAATATTGGCTATATTGGTGTCGCTGAGCCTGAGGCGAGTGGTGTCGGGGGTTTCGCCTGCTGAAATGATGCCGTAACGGATTATGATTTGGCAGCTGAGTCACCATGGCAGCCATGTCGGTCTTGAGAGTGATTTTCTGAAGCTCTCTTATCATCTCAGGTGTTGATGGATCGGAATTGATTGCATTCAGGGAATCGTTTATGTTGCAATCACTTTCTATACATTGAAGAGGAAGTGCATGATGTCGCCGTCCTGGGCGATGTAGTTCTTTCCCTCGATTGCCATCTTGCCGGCATCGCGGACTGCTGATTCTGAGCCGAGAGTCACATAGTCGTCATACTTTATTACTTCGGCACGGATGAATCCCTTTTCAAAGTCCGTGTGGATTATGCCGGCACACTGTGGAGCCTTGCTGCCACGCATGAATGTCCATGCGCGTACCTCGTCGGCTCCGGCAGTGAAGAATGTCTGTAGGTTGAGAAGGGCGTAGGCTGCACGGATGAGTCGTGCCACGCCCGACTCTTTAAGTCCTATTTCCGCAAGGAATTCCTGTCGTTCCTCATATGTGTCGAGTTCGGCTATCTCGCTTTCGGTCTGGGCAGCCACGATGAGAAGCTGTGCATTTTCATCCTTGATGGCTTCACGTACGGCTTCAACGTACTTGTTGCCGTCGACAGCCGATGTGTCGTCCACGTTGCAGACATACATCACTGGTTTGGATGTGAGCAGGAACAGTTCACGTCCGAATTTCTGTTCGTCGGGTGTCTCAAGAATCACGGTGCGAGCCGGTTTCCCCTGCAGAAGTGCCTCATGATATTTCTTTAGCACTTCATATTGCATCTTTGCTACCTTGTCTCCTCCTGTCTGGGCCTGTTTCTGGGTCTTTGCTATGCGGCTTTCTATAGTCTCAAGGTCCTTGAGCTGTAGCTCATAGTCGATGATCTCCTTATCGCGGACAGGGTCGACAGTGTTGTGGACATGTGTCACATTGTCGTCATCAAAGCAGCGGAGCACATGGAGTATGGCATCGGTCTCACGTATGTTGGCGAGGAATTTATTTCCAAGACCTTCCCCCTTGCTTGCGCCCTGCACAAGTCCTGCGATATCCACGATCTCTACTGTGGCAGGAACTACCGAACGAGGATTGCACATCTCCACAAGCTTGTTGAGACGGTCGTCGGGCACGGTGATAACGCCCACATTGGGCTCTATGGTGCAGAAAGGGAAGTTGGCTGACTGAGCCTTCGCATTTGAGAGGCAGTTGAAGAGGGTCGACTTGCCCACGTTGGGAAGCCCCACGATGCCACATTGTAGTGCCATTTATATAAGGGATTAAATGATCGGTTATTAAAAAATTTCTGCAAAGTTACTAATTATTCTCCAACCGTCCATAAAAATCACCTTTAAAGCCATTCATCGCAGAGCCATGTGTTATCAGGGTGTGAGAGATACAGTATGTGGCGTGCCGCCGATGCTGTGTCTGCGGCAGGGTTGTCGTCAACATTCTCCGGGCCTATGATGCGCAGGTCCACTACGACATCAATGTCGCCCCATCTCTCGGCTATGTCACCGACGATTGCATCAAGAGTGAATGAGGATGGATAATAGCGTGCTCCGGTCCTTTGGGCGAGTATGGAGCTCCCCTTAGGATCGCCTGACGTGAAAGCTACCTTGCTTCCGACACCGGTGAACGCCGACACCGTAGCGGCCACCAATGTGGCGAGTGTATCGCATGGACCTATTACAATAACGTTCATAGGTGGATATGAGAGCACAAGCTCACATTGTTTGTGAGGGCGGCGCATACCCGGAGTGCTCTTGCTGTGGGATGCAAGACGCCCGGTGCGATACTCTTCCATACGTCTTTCCAGATAATTGTCAGCCATATTCTATAACCTCGTTTACCAAATGCAAACTTAAGAAAAATTCATTAATTTTGCACAAGATTCCCGATACAATGAATTCTGCTTTGATCAGACAACGGCTCAAACCGTGGATGCTGCCTATAGCTATGCTTGGCGGCATACTGTTTCATAACCTTATAGAAGTGATAGCCTTTGTGGCACCTTATCTGATATTCGTAATGCTCCTCATAACGTTCTGCAAGGTCAAGCCACATGAATTTCGCGTCACGCGCCTCTCGGGGGCTCTGATACTTGTACAGATTCTCGGATCGGTACTGGCATATCTCGCGCTGCTCCCGTTCAATCGTGAGCTTGCCGAGGGTGCGTTCATATGTATATTCTGTCCTACAGCCACAGCCGCTCCTGTGATCACCGGAATGCTTGGCGGCAGTATCCCTCGGCTTGCCACATTCTCCATAGTCTCCAATGTGTCGGTTGCGGTTCTTGCCCCTGTCCTTTTCTCTCTCATGGGGAGTAAGGCTGATATCACATTTTTCGAATCGCTTGCCACCATAGCCACCCGAGTGGTTCCGATGATCATACTTCCGCTGTTCACGGCATTTGCCATGCTTAGGTATATGCCAAAAGTCCACAGCAAGATAGCCTCGCATCAGTCGATATCATTCTATATCTGGTCGGTGTCGTTGTTCATAGTTGTGGGGAGGGCTGTCAGCTTTATTATGGCAGAGCCATCCGAGATGATACCTGAAATGCTATGGCTTGCCGGAATCTCGTTGGTGGCATGCTGTGCGCAGTTCTATATAGGGCGGAGGATAGGACGCCGATGCGGCGATAAGATTGCCGGAGCACAGGGGCTTGGGCAGAAGAACACTGTACTTGCCATATGGATGGCTCTCACATATCTCCATCCTATAGCCTCAGTGGCCCCGGCTGCCTATGTGGCATGGCAGAATATTATCAATAGCTGTCAGTTGTGGAAAAAAAGAAATAGGATATGACCGTATCTAATTTTATCCTTTTTGCTTTCGTAGTTTGAAATCTTTGAGTATCTTTGCAAAGAAGCTAATAGTTAAGTTATTTATTTGCCCACTATTAATATAATAGGTGGGATCTATTCTTTATTGTTGATAATCGAAATCCATATTATTCCATAGTATAAATGGTGGTAGGGCACTATTAATTCAGCACAGCTATATCTCCAGGGCATAGGGGTAGTAGTGTAGAGCTGAAGGCATAGGATATTGTGGTTTCCTTAGGAAAGGCACGAACCAAAACGATAAAGGAAACGTTAAATTTATAAAAAGTCCCCGAAGAAAGTCATGACACCACGAAGCATGTATGAAAATCTGATGACTCTCCCTCTATTCAAAGGAGTCAGTTACTCACGTCTGTCAGAGATAGTGGGGAATACCCGGCTTGCATTTCTGAAATATCTTCCCGGAGAGCATATGCTTAGTGCAGGAGAGCCGTGCACTCACATAAAGTTTGTCATCTCAGGGCATGTGCGCCTTACCATATGCAATGAGAGTGACCGTGTGAAAGTTAGCCAGACGCTCTCTTCACCGGCTGTGATATCTCCTGATTTTCTTTTCGGGCGCAACACCCTTTATCCAGCCTCTGCCACAGCCATCGACACAGTATCGATAATGCAGATTGAAAAAAAGGATTTCATACCGCTGCTCCAGAGCGATGATGTGTTTCTCTTCAATTATCTCAATATTCTGTCGAGCAACGCACAGAAGGCGGTCGACGGAGTATTGGCTATAACGTCAGGTTCGCTTGAGGAGCGCATAGCATTCTGGATAATAGCCCTCACCCAGATTGATTCGGACGACATAGTGCTCAGTGCCAAGCAGCGCGACCTGTATTCACTGTTCGGTGTGCAGCGTTCGTCATTCATAGCGGCTCTTGACGGAATGAAGGCACATGGCATACTCGATTATACACCCACCGAGATTAGAGTACGTTCACGCCGCGCACTTCGCGGAGTGCTCCTCAAAACCCCCGACTGATCCCTGGTTGATCTTAAAAGTCATGATGTCTGTTTTAATTAAACACTATTGTTTTAGTTTTTTTGTAAGATATTGTGCATAACTGAGTTTCATGAAAATAAAAGTTGAAAAAACTTTTTAGAACTTTTATGATTCCGATTTTCCTATTTAATAATTTTTTCATACATTTGCAGCGCAATACCACGCCGATACCTTTCATGGTAGATGGGTAGGTGGGTTGCGCTATATATTTTGAAAACGTTTACTTGACGTTTTATCTGTGGCATACTGAACTTCGCAACTTCAATATACGGTCACACGATAAAGCAATTGTAGATGTTCATGGGTATGTTACAAACATACTGATGCTGTATCATGGTGTCGCTTTCCGAGCGCACCCTGTTGTTGGTATCATTGTATGACTGACATATCGGCGTGGGCGCTGCGTTGCTTATCCTTGACCAAAGGCAATGCGAAGGCCCAGTATGCAGGATAAGTAGCAAGTACAGTTCCTGCGCTTTTCTTTTTATATGGCTTGTATTTCTGTTTGGTCAACAGGTCCGGAGGGGAACTACGGACATATTTATGATTATAATAAATATGAAAGCAGTTATTTATGTCCTCGCGTTGTTTATGGCTGTATCCTCAGGTGTCACTGTCACGGCACAGATTAATAAGGATGCTTATAAGCAACGATCGGAAATGTTGAAACTCAACAAGAAGCTTCAGAACACCAAGGTGTCAAAAGCAAGCAAGAAACGAGCGAAGGAGGATCAAAAAGAGGGGTGGAAAGCATCTGGATCACTTCCGTTGGAGATGCAGTACGAACGTGCTGCCGTTTATGAAAACTCGTTTGAGGAAGATTTGGTCACACCGAAATTTGTAAATGGCTCCGGACAGTCAGTTGGATCAGTATATGACGGAGCTATGATGCAGGCACGAGAGATGGCCCGCCTAAATCTTATCGGAAGCATAGAGTCCGATATAACACAGTTGGTAGACAATAATATAAGCAATAATCAACTCTCAAGCCAAGATGCTACCACTGTAGCAAAAACGCTTAGCCGCTCCAAATCCATAATGTCGAAAAAACTCGGACAGACTATACCTGTCATCGAGCGTTATCGCAAGCTTCCAAACGGAAATTACGAGGTATTTGTACAGACATTCTACAGTATGGATCAGGCTCGCGCGATAACCAAAAATGTACTTCGCGTTGAGTTGGAAAAAGAGAGTGAAGACCTTGCCGGGAAGTTGGATGAGATGTTAGGCTGGTGATCATGCGTCTGTTGCTTGCCATATTGCTAATGTTTTGTGGAGTCCTATCACTGTCAGCTCAAAAAGTCAAGACTGTGACAGGTGACTACACCTATCATGTCCCAGAAAGTCAGACCATCGAACAGGCTAAGGCTACGGCCCTTGAACGAGCACGCATTCAGGCTTTAGCCTCGGCATTCGGTACAATTGTGTCACAGACCAATATAACAAACATTTCCACGACAGGCACTGTTGAGGTTGATTTTCAGACCATAGGAATGAGTGAGGTGAAAGGAGAATGGCTCGAAGATACCGATGCTCCGGTCTACGATATTTCTTTTGTTGACGGAATGTTCACAATTTATGTGTCAGTAAAAGGTAAGGCAAGGGAACTTGTGTCGTCGACTTCCGAATGTGTAGCCCATGTGTTATGTAACGGCAAGTCGCATAAACATGAGTCGGACCGTTTTATAGCAGGTGATCAGATCTATCTTATGTTCCAATCCACTACCAACGGCTTTCTCGCAGTGTATCTTTCTGACGGCACCGGGACCGTGTCATGTCTGCTTCCATATCCCTCACAGACCGATGCGAGTTTTCCTATAAAGGGCAATAGATCATATCTGTTGTTTGACAGTACTGTTGGCGATGAATATATTGAAGAATATTGTCTGACAGCATCTCGCGAAACCGAAAACAATATCATATACATAATATTCTCTCCACGAAAGTTTACAAAAGCTCTTGACAGTCAAACCGAGGGGGAACTGCTCCCGCGAGAACTTCCTGAAAATGAATTTCATAAATGGTTGACCAAATGTCGCAGACGCGACCCGGAAATGCAGATAATACGCAAATTCGTTACAATAACCAATCGATAGCCAATCTAATATTTTATGAAACGAATCATCACGTTCATCACTTTCATCGTCGTCACATTCCATATCATTGCACAAGGATTCAGTTATGTATATAACGGAGTGGAGTTCAAAGGAAAGATTACTGACGGCGTAGCATGTATAAAAAGTTTCAATCACAAGACACAGGAGGTAACGATACCTGCCTCTATTGTACACAAAGGCATATCCTATCCAGTGAAATCCGTGAACACATTTCTCAATGGAGTCAATTATTCCACAGTCTATCTCACCATAGAGGAGGGTATTGAAGAGATTGATAAATTTTGTTTCAACGAATTTCGCAAACTGGTGTCTGTCAAGCTGCCTAATTCTATCAGACATATCGGCAAGAATGCATTTCGCGATAATCGTGGTATGGAATTCGATATGGCTGGGAGCATTGATGAGACAGCTATCCGCAACGGACAGGAATTGTTCATTAAAAATGCTAATACATTTGACTTAGCAGCAACCAATAAGTCCTCATATGATATATCTTCACGCAGGAAGGAAACTCAGGACGAAATAGAGAATAAAAAGCAGCAGGATAAAGAGAATGAGGCTCTCAAAGCCCAGCTTCTTGAGCAGGCGAAGTTGCTTAGAGAAACTGAAGAGCTCCTTGCTGAAGCCGCAAAGCAAAAGGAGAAGGAGGAAAAGCAGCGTGAAAAGGATAAAGAAAAAGAGAGGAAAAGCAAGAAAAGATCTGGAGGTATGAAAGGTGCTTTCAAGGGACTTTTCGGTATTAACGAGAGTGACGACTCTCCGGAGATAGTTACTCAACAGCCTCAGCCCCAGCTTATAGCCGCTGCTCCAGCCCCGGTGATACCAGAGTTGCCTCCGGTGGATGTCGATATTGATATACCTGTAGTGAGTACCGATAAAAATAATAATACCTATTGTGTGATTATTGCAAATGAAAAATATGAAGATGTGCCGGAGGTGGAATATGCTGAACGTGACGGCGAAGTGTTCAGGGAATATTGTATAAAGACTCTCGGAATCCCGGAAAAACAGGTCAAATCATTCATAAACGCATCATATACCGATGTAAAGAGGGCCCTTAACTGGATCGAGACAATGGCAGATATTTCAGGAGCCGAATCGAAGGTGATATTCTACTATGCAGGTCATGGCATTCCAAATGAGAAGGATAAAACGGCATATCTTATTCCTACAGACGGCTTTCCTAAAGATATCACCACATGTTTTAAGCTCAGCGATATGTATGCTCGTCTTGGTAATCTAAAAAGTAAAAGTGTCACAGTGTTACTCGATGCTTGTTTCAGCGGTGTAAAACGTGGCTCTGGTCAGGCTCTTGTGGCAGCACGCGGTGTAGCAATAAAGCCCAAGACAGAAGCGATTCCTGGTAATATGGTGGTATTCACAGCCACATCAGATGACGAGACAGCCTTGGCGTATAAGGACAAGCGTCACGGTATGTTCACATACTTTCTGCTTGACCATCTGAAGAAGACTCGCGGCAATGCTTCGTTTGGTGAGATGTTTCAGGTTTTGTCAACTCACGTCAAGAAAAATTCTATGCTTGAGAACGATAAGCTTCAGACCCCATCGGTTAACGTGTCGGCAAGCATGAAGCCCAAATGGAAAAAACTTCAATTCTAATTATTTATATATCCATTTTTCAACCAATTATTAATTACATCATGAAAAGAGTATTGTTTTTATTAGTAGTGGCTTTTGTTGCAATGAGCGCATCGGCACAAATCACATGGAACACAAAAGGTGGTATTGGTCTGGCACATTGTTGGGGTGATGCTGAAGGGCTTTCAGGTCACTTTGTAGGTAAAATAGGTGCAGGTATTGAGAAACCTCTGACATCTAATTGGTCACTCATGCCCTCCCTTGAAGTTGCATGGAAAGGTGCTGAAGAAAAATTTTCAGATAAAGGTTTTGAATATAAGAGCACTCTTGATCTCTTTTATATCCAGGTTCCTGTAGTTGCAGCCTATCGTGTGAACATAAACGATGACTGGAACTGTGCGCTCAAAGCAGGTCCCTATCTTGCTTATGCAATCAGCGGTAAGATTAAGGGGGGATATGAAGGTGAATCATTTGATGAGGATTTCTTCTCAAGCAATGATGAAGGACCTTCAGGCAGACGTTTTGACGCAGGTCTTGATTTCGGTGTGGATTTTGAATACCATCGATTCGTGTTTGGTGTGGAATATGAGTTAGGCTTCATATCCATACAGAAGAAATTTGAAGATATAGTAGGCAGTATACGTAATGCCGCTTTCTACGCCACAGTAGGTTTCAAATTCTGATATTGTAGTGCGTCAAAATAGCTATAAAAAGAGATAACACATACAGAGCCCGCAAAAAAACACTGTTTTTTGCGGGCTCTGTATGTGTTTATTAGTTTGCTATACTAAGTTGCTGATAGGGATTTGTTTGGGTCAGATGGATATATGGGGCGTAAAACGAAATGTGCATAATTGAATATTGAAAGTTTGATAGTGATTTAGGTGTGAATCAATGAGTTGTGTTCTATTTCGCGTACATCTCGTTTCAAAACGAAACGTGCAATTTTTTACATGGCTTTTACATTCCTTTTACAAAGGATGGGTTTTAGAGGGGAGATCGGAATAAAATTTTTACATCGCGATAAAATATTGCCTGTTTTAATGATCTCGGTGCTGATTCTAATGTGATATTGGCTGTCATCGGCGGGAGGATGAGGGGATGGGATGAGTGGGAGTTTTATGGGGGTGTGTGATTTTCAATGATATATTGAATGGAAATTGTGTTTAAGGTATTAGGGATCCTTTTTAACTTTTTTAAAATTGGCGGTTACGAAATTTATGCCTACCTTTGCACCGTCTTTTTCGGGACGAGAGGAAAAATTTGGCTGCTTGCAACCTCTTCAAAAATGCTAAAACTGCAAAAAGTTTTTTAGAGATAAACATCTGTCCGTCCGGTAGGATAATTCCTATGGAGACACGATGAAAAATGTTGAAGCAGTCACCCCACCACCATTTCTCGGTTCCGTGCACTGTTTCGATATTTTTTTACACCATTATGAAAACATATCTTTTTACATCCGAGTCAGTATCGGAAGGGCATCCCGACAAGGTTGCCGACCAGATCAGTGATGCCGTGCTTGATGAGTTTCTCGCACGTGATCCCAAATCGAAAGTAGCTTGCGAGACACTTGTCACCACAGGTCAGGTTGTCGTTGCAGGCGAGGTCAAGAGCAACGCTTATGTCGACCTTATGGATGTGACACGTCAGGTGATCCGCAGCATAGGTTATGACCGGAGCGAGCTGAAGTTTGACGGAGAGGCATGCGGCGTGTTCTCAGCCCTGCATGAACAGAGTGCCGATATCAACCGTGGTGTCGAGCGTGAGGATGCAGAGGCTCAGGGTGCCGGCGACCAGGGCATGATGTTCGGCTATGCCTGCGACGAGACTCCCGATTATATGCCTCTCACCCTTGATCTTTCCCATCGTCTGCTTCGCGAGCTCGCCGACATACGCCGCGAGGCAGAGCATATGACATGGGAGAAGCGCGGACGAGTGTTCACTTATCTGCGTCCCGACTCCAAGAGCCAGGTCACAGTGGAATATGACGAGAACAATCGTCCTCTGCGTGTCGACACCATAGTGATCTCCACTCAGCACGATGAGTTCATAAAGCCGGCCGATGATACTTCCGAGGCACAGGCTGAAGCTGACCGCGCTATGCAGGCTCGTATAGAGAAGGATGTACGTGAGATACTTATACCTCGCGTCAAGGCTCAGCTTCCTGCCGAGGTGGCTGATCTCATCACTGATTTCAAGCTTCTTGTCAACCCTACAGGCAAGTTTGTGATAGGCGGTCCTCATGGTGATACCGGACTGACAGGACGAAAAATTATTGTCGACACTTACGGAGGCCGTGGTGCCCATGGCGGAGGTGCCTTCTCAGGCAAGGACCCCAGTAAGGTGGATCGGTCGGCCGCATATGCGGCGCGTCATATCGCCAAGAATCTTGTGGCTGCCGGGATTGCCCGCGAGGTGCTCGTGCAGGTGGCATACGCTATCGGATGTGCACAGCCTGTGAGCCTGTGTGTCAACACTTACGGCACCTCCCGTATAGACATGACCGATTCCGAGATCGCTGACATTGTGAAGGCTATGCCCTGTTTCGACATGACACCTTATGCCATAGAGAAGCGTTTTGACCTGCGTCAGCCCATATATCGTGAGACTGCGAGCTACGGTCATCTTGGGCGTCAGCCACGCAAGGTCATCAAGCATTTCCACTCCCGCTATGAGCCTGATTTCACAAAGGAGGTTGAGCTGTTCACCTGGGAGAAGCTCGATGCTGTTGATGCTGTGAAGAAGGCGTTCGGTCTTTAAGTATTCAGCCTATATAGACTAAATGCTCCCTGAAAGTTTTATCGGACTTTCAGGGAGCATTTTATTTGTGCCATATGTCTTAAGGGATGAGGCTAAGGACGGCGGATGTGAAGTCGGCTGACGAGAGGGTGGATGGCAGCCAATGGATGGGAGAGGTGGGCACGCGGCGTTCCATGCCTCTGAACCATGTCATCTGCCGTTTGGCAAACTGGTGTATTGCTATCTCAAGCTGTGTGAACATCTCGTCGTAGCTGATCTGTCCGATGAGGTGTAGCGTGAGGTATTTGTATTCCAGTCCGTAGTATATTAGATCGTCAGCAGGGATTCCGGTGTCGAGCAGATGGCGCACTTCGTTGAGCATTCCGGCATTGAGGCGCGAATAGAGCCGCTCTGTGATGCGCTGTCGGCGTGTCTCGCGGTCGACCTCCACGCCAATGGTTAGAGCGTCAGTGAGCGGATGCGGCTCGGCTTGTTCTGACATGTCGGGATGTTCGGTGTAATAGGTCTGTATCTCGATTGCCCTTACAGCACGCTTTACAGTATCGACATCGGTGACGTTGTGGAGCGATTTCATCGATGCAAGTATTTCGGTTAGTTCGGCGAGAGATTTACTCTCCAGCGAACGTCGCAGCTGAGTGTTTTCCGGAACTTCGGGCAGTGACAGCCCTTTGAGCACACTTTCGACGTATAGCCCTGTGCCGCCGCATAAGATGGGCATTTTTCCGCGAGCCACTATGCCGTCATATGCCTTTCTGTAGTCGCGCAGATATTCATATAGGTTGTATTTGTATCCTGCCGGGCATATGTCGATGAGGTGGACCGGTATTCCATCATATTCTTCAAGGTCCTTACCGGTTCCGAGATCCATTCCGCGGTATACCTGTCGCGAGTCGGCACTGATGATTTCACCGTCAACTGCACGAGCCAGCTCGACCGCCCTGCGGGTTTTGCCTGAGGCGGTCGGTCCGGTGATAACGATTAATGATAGAGTGTCGGTAACAGTCATCGGTCATCGAAAATTCGACGCAGCATCCTTCGGAAGCGGAATAGCGGCTTGTCCTCGTTGAAGCGCGACACTTCAAGCCAGAGCGGTGAATTGAAGTCTACGTCCCAGTCACAGATCCCGTTGAGGCGGAATAACGGATGATAGTTCTTGACCTTATAGAGACGGTTGCCGTCGGCATCATACGTTTTCCATGCCATTGTCACAGTGTAAAGCCTATGTATTTCGGCTGCAAGCATCGGTGTCAGCTCACGGTTGTGTAGCATGCGTTCTATCTGTGACAGGTTGTACCATTTGCCTTTGAACCCCGACTCTTCAAGCACATCGGATGAATTGGGGCAGCATATGTAGTGGAATGTGTTGCGCTCCCCTGACGCTTCGGATGAGGCGTACATGAAACGCAGCTCGAAGTCTGATTCATTCAGTTTGCTTATGTCGCACAGCAACCGTGCTGCTTTCTGTTTTGACAGCTTTTCGGTGAAGTGCATTGCAAGTGAGGCAGGGGTATCATAGTAGTTGTCATCATCGTCGGAATCGGATATGTCGTCCTGGCGGGATAGAAACATGGTGTCGCCTGAGATTATCAGTATACGTAGACTCGATGAGCCGTCCAGACGGTTGTATGAACCCTCGGTGTCCTGGAAGTTGTACGCCCATATGGTGAAGCATCGTGCCCCGATGTAAAATATGGATACGAGGAAGAGTATCACCGGAACCCATCCGAAGAAGAAACGGTCAGGAATGTTGATGTTGACGTTTATATAGAAGAATGTATAATAGCCCCATGTGACAATGGTAAGCACTGTGGCTATGGCTAAAAGGAAGAGGCGTTGGTAACGGCTCTCCTGTACGAACAGTTTGCCGAGAAATCCACGTTCGGTGCTGGACCCGAGGGTGATAAAACATGTGTGGCATGCGCTGTACTTCTTTCCCCGCAGACTCGCCCAAAGGGTGTTGACAAAAACCACAGGTGATATGATAAGCGATGTCACAAACGGCTTTGCCGAGTTTATGGTGTTCTGGTCGTAGAAATACGTTATGAGCCCCCTGCGGTATATGATGCTTATTATCACCATTATCGTGGCGGACATGAACAGGGTGCGCATAGCTATTGTTGGTAGCAGCGGGCACACTGCTTTGCGCGAACGCAGCGAGGATTTATTGTATATGAACAGGGCTCCGGCGAGCGCGTATGTGATTATGGGGATGAGCTGTGGCGGTGCGTAGACACTTACCAGATTGGGGATGAAGAGAACACCTCCGGCTATGACCCAATTGAGCCATAGTCCGAAGAGTGCTGATTCGTATGATGTGTTTTTTGTTAAGGACATTACAGATTCTTATCGAAATAGTCAAGCATCTTGGAATAGACATTAAGGCGAGAGTCGCATCCCAAGATTGAGTGATTCATGTTAGGATATAGAAACATGTCGCAGAAGCGACCGTGTGACTGCAAAACAGAGACATACTGCATAGTGTTCATGAGGTGAACATTGTCGTCGGCGGTGCCATGCATTATGAGCAGAGGTATGTTCATGTCTTTCACCTTGTTGATTGGTGATGATTCGCGGTATCCGTCGGGATTTTCCTGAGGTGTGAGCATGAACCTTTCGGAATATACGGTGTCATAGTAACGCCAGTCGGTTACAGGTGCTACTGCCACTGCGCAGGCAAATGGTGATGCCGGGGATGATATGGTCATGAGTGTCTGGTAGCCTCCGTAGCTCCATCCGGTGAGGCCTATGCGTGCCGGATCGACATATGGAAGGGTCGCTGCCCAGCGGGCTGCTCCGCAAAGGTCGATGGCCTCGTAGTGTCCGAGATTCTTGTATACTATGGTCTCCCAGGCTCTTCCTTTACCGCCTGTGCCGCGCGCGTCTACACAAAGCACCACATAGCCGTGCATCGCTGCATACTGGGTCCAGTCGATCCGCCATCGGTTGAGCACTTCCTGCGATCCGGGACCGCTGTACTGGGTGATGATGAGAGGGTAGCGGCGTGACTGATCGAAATTGGATGGCTTGATGATGTAAGCATCCATTGTGATCCCTTCGGAGGTGGTCACGGTAGTGAATTCTGGCTTGGGTGCCGATGCGTATTTTTCGGCGAGTCCGGCATTGTCCTCAAGCACTCTTATCTTCTTGTCGGCTGGTGCTGTGTAGAGGGTGCATGCAGGTGGTGTGGTGGAGTTGCTGTAGGTGACTGCATAGTAATCCATTGTCGGGGAGAACCATGCTGAAGCGTTGCCCGAGTCGGGGGTGAGACGCTTTGTGATGCCTTTGGGGTCGACACGCATCACTACTCGGTTGATGGGTCCTGACACTGTGGACTGGAAGTAGCAGTTGCCTTTGGTGTCAGTTCCGTAGAAGTCTTTTATATCGAAATCGCCTGAAGTGATGGTGCGCATGAGCTGTCCCTCGTAGCTGTAGAGATAGGCGTGGGTGAATCCGCTGCGCCCCGACAGCAGGATGAATCCTGAGGGGAGATATGTTATGTTCTCGTATGTGTCATCGTTGAGCCATGCCTCGCTCTTCTCTGTGATGAGAGATTTGGATACGCCTGAACGCGGATTGACTGCAAGGAGCTCCATGCGTGTCTGCGAGCGGTCGAGTGTGGTCACCATAAGGCGTCCGGCAGGGTCGTGGGCATAGCTGATACGCGGGATGTATTCTATGTCGGAACCGGGAAGAGTGATGTCCTTGGTCTTGCGGTTGTCGATATCGTAACTGTGAAGAGTGACAACTGAGTTGGGTTGTCCGGCTACAGGATATTTGTAGGTGAACTGTCCCGGATAGAGTGCATACTGCTTCATGGGGTCGCATGAGCCTTCGTAGAGTGGGAAAGAATAGGCGGGCACTTCGGTCTCGTTGTATTTGAGATAGCACAGTGTGAGACAGTCAGGCGACCATGCCATTGAGCATGTGGCTGAGAACTCCTCTTCGTACACCCAGTCGGGGACTCCGTTGATGATACGGTCGACGGCCCCGTCGGTTGTGACTGCCACTTCTGTGCCGTAGTCGAGTTTCTTTAGGTAGATGTTGTTGTCGGGAGCGACAAATGCCACCATTCTTCCGTCAGGAGAAAATACCGGACAACGCTGCACAGGATGACTCTCTGATAATGGCGTGAGTATTCGCGTGCGTATCTCGTATATGTAGTGTGATGCACGGGAGGAGCGGCGGTAGATGGGCTCTATGCCGGTTGCGAGAAGTAGTTTGGAGCCATCGGGGCTTAATTGGAAGCTCTCGATAGCTGGGATTTTTGCTTCGCGGGTATTGGTCACATCCATCACGGTCTCAGCTTCCGCTCCGTTGCGTATGTCATGCCTGACGATGCGTTTTGAGTCAGCTGAAAGTTGCAGGTAGGACTGTCCGTCGGGCATGAAATAAGGCTTAGCTACCGATTTGCTTCCGTTGTTGGGATGTACATATGGAGCCATGTCGGCGAAGTTGCTGACATTTATAGCCTTTGGAGCAGCTGCGGCTGATATTGTCATGAGGCTCGCCGCTGCAAGAGTTATGAGGTGACGGGTCATTGGTATTATTGAAAAAAGTGGATTGAGTCTTTGTTGTTCGATATGTTGGCATTTCCCATCTCAGAAAAGCGAGAGCTGTGCGGCGTTGTCGTTGGATGGGCGTCGCGGGGGTTCGTGGTAACCGAAATCAGGGTCCTCCTTGTGTCCTGTCTGTGAGAACCATTCTGTGTTGTCGAGTTCCTCGTCAAGTTTAGCTTTTTTGGGACGTCCGCGCCGGCGTGGGGGTTGCTTCTGTTTGGACTGTGCTTCCGCGTCGGTTGAAACAGCCGAAGACTGGAATGATGCAGGCGATGGCTCGGGGTATTGCTGGAGGATGGGTCCTGGTGTGGAGCTGCTGCCGCTGTTGCTTTTTCGAGTTCCTGCTTGAGCCGTTTGATCTCGTTGCGCAGGCGCATCTCGTTGCTTGCCTGATTGTACAGATTGTTTTCTATAGTGTGACGCAGAGAGGCGTTCTCTTCGTTGAGTCGAGATATCTGTTCGTCAAGGTTGCGTGCTTTCTCCTGCTTTATGGCATCCTTGAGCTCGGCAATGCGTGCTTCGTATCGGACTTTTATCTGCTCGAACGCTTCTACCTGCAACTGTATCTGCTCAAGGGCAATCTGCTGCTGGTTGCACGTGTCCTCGTATTCGTTTCGGGCAGCGTCCGACTGGTTGCGCAGATCTGTGATCATCTGGTCGCCGATCTTGATTTTCATCATCATCTGGTCCATGTCTCCTGTGCGGGCTGCGATCTCTTCGTCGCGTTGGGCAAGGGTGGCTTCGAGTTCTTTTACTCGGGCATTGGTGGAGTCAATGAGAGCGGCATCAGCCGGATTGCGTTTGTCCGAGAAGAATTTTTCCCGCTCGGCATAGTTCTTGGCTACCTGGGCTTCAAGGTCGTTGATGCGGTCAAGGAGAGCTCGTTTCTGACGTTTGATGCTTAGCTGTAGCTTGTGGTTTTCCTGACGGATGTTATCAGTGTCTTTTGCCTCAGCTTCAAGAACGGATATTCGTCGTTTCAGACGTTCTATTTCAGTCTGGTTGCTGCTGTCGTCAGTTTGTTGAGTCGTGGCTGTCGCTTTCTGGATTCGTAAGCGCAGGTTCTCTGAAATAGAGTTGTATATGTATGTGCGCTGTGCTTCGGTAGAGAGGCATTCTTTTACGAATTCGGGCTGGAACGAGTTGAATTGTTCTATCAGGGCATCGAATATGTCGCCCGGAAGAGAGTCGTCGGCATGAGTTTCGGTTGGCTCGTTGCCGGCAGTATCGACAGGCTTGATGGTTATGTCGGGGTCAGGTGTGGATTGTTCATGCGAAGGTGTGTCGGGTTGGTTGCCGACCGTTTCCTGATCGGCAGGGGTTGGCTGTGCAGCATATGTAGGGAGAGATGAGTCGTACTCTTCGACGTCCTCTTCGCTTTCGCTACCGCTGAATCCGAACGCGCTCTTCACACCTTTCCAGAATGACATGTGGTTGAGATTTTAAATGAGTAGTTACTTGTTTTGGCAAAGTTAACTTAATTTATCGGATATTTGAAGGATTTAGGTGGAAAATGTGACCTGGAATATGTTGATTGAGCTTATTTTTCTGAAAAAACACAATATAAAAGAGGATATGCCACAATTAAGTGGAATATCCTCTTTGGTATTGTTGGTTATGCGGAATAGGTGTTACAGAGTGTGTTCCTTGCCGCTTTTACTTACGATTTGGATGCGGCTGCGCGTGCGCGGATTGCCGCCATTACTTTTGCTTTGCCCACACGTATGTAGTCGACGAGCGGGCGCGATGCCGGGCATATGTAGCTGCATGAGCCGCACTCTATGCAGTTGGCTATCTTTTCCTGCTCTGCTTCGTCCCATTGCTTCAGGCGCGACAGGGTGCTCACAAGGTATGGCTCAAGACCCATGGGGCATGCATTGACGCAGGCTCCGCACTTGATGCATGGTTCTGTGGGGCGGCGGTGTGCGTAGCGCGAGTCAAGAAGTATGCCTGATGTGCCCTTTATCATAGGGGTGTCGAGGGTGGATGCTGTACGCCCCATCATCGGGCCGCCTATGATTATCTTTTCGTAGTCATTGCCTTCTACGAGGGTTGACAGGATTGTTCCGAGAGGTACGCGTAGGTTTTTGCCTTCGGTGCCGTTGTGGATTGTGAGCACACGGTCAAGGATGGGTTCGTTGTGATATACCGCCCGGTATACGGCATAGGCTGTTGCTACGTTCTGAACTATTGCGCCTGTGGCTATAGGGAGAGCTCCTGATGGTACTTCTTTCCCGATCACAGCCTCGATCAACTGTTTTTCACCACCTTGGGGATATTTGACTTTCATGGGCATCACCTCTATTCCTGGGGCGGATGAAGAGGCGGCCGTTAGGGCGGCTATAGCTTCCGGCTTGTTGTTCTCGATGGCTATTATGCCACGGTTGACACCTGCTGCCTTTACAAGCAGTTGCACTCCTTTGACTATCTCTCTGGAGTTCTCGCGCATTAGCATATCGTCGCAAGAGAGGCAAGGTTCGCACTCCGCGGCATTGATTATTACCACTTCAGCCTTGGAGCCTGGAGGTGGCATCAGTTTTACGTGGGCGGGGAATGTGGCTCCTCCGAGTCCGACTATGCCGGCATCCTTGATGAGGTCGATTATAGCTTTGGAGTCGAGAATGGCTATTTCGGCATCGGTGCGTTTAGGTGCAGAGTCTGCCATTGAGGCTGCATCCGCTTCGCGGTCGGCGTCGTCGCTTTTGATATATATAGCTTCGACAGGCATGCCCTGCGGAGTGCGGGCTGTGTCGATCTTGACCACTGTTCCTGAGATCGGGGTGTGTATATGGGCTGAGACGAATCCTCCAGCCTCCGCAACACGGTCGCCACGCTTCACGTGGTCACCTTTCTGCACTATAGGTTTGGCAGGGGCACCGATGTGCTGTGACACCGGGAGCACAACCTCGGCAGGGAGTGGCAGATTGATTATCGGTTTGCCTGCCGCAATTTTATTCTCGGCGGGATGTACGCCGCCGGTCTTGAATGTATGAAGTTTCATATTGGATTTCGTGGATGGGAGATGAGATTGTTATGCCTTGGATTCAGTAGCTGCCGGTTCGGCTTTCTTTACCGGGAAATTCACGGCATGGATTGAGTGAGTGGGGCACACCTCAACACATTTCTTGCAGAGTTTACACTTCTCATAGTCAATGTAGGCAAGATTGGAGTTGACTGCTATGGCTTCGTGAGGACAGTTCTTGGCACACTTTCCGCATCCTATGCATGCTACCTTGCATGCTTTCATCGCAAGCGCGCCTTTCTCCTTGTTGGAGCATGCCACGAACACGCGCATACCTCGCGGACCCTTGTTGCGCAATTCGATTATCGAGCGCGGACAAGCCTTTACGCATGCACCGCAGCCCACGCACTTGTCCTCGATTACTTCCGGCAGTCCGGTCTCAAGATTCATTCTCATGGCACCCCACGGACATGCTTCTACGCAGTCGCCGCACCCGAGACAGCCGTTGGGGCAGGCTGACTGACCTGTGCCGAGCGATGAGAGAACGGCACATGACGGTGCCCCCTCGAAGCGGGCATGGGCGGGACGCAGCTCGCAGGTGCCGTTACATTTGATCACAGCGATTTTGGGCTTGGCGGCTACCGGAGCGAGTCCTACGATCTCACCGATTTTCTTCATTGTCTCTGTGCTTGAAGATGGGCATGTCAGACCGTCAAGAGTGTCAGCCCCTACACATGCGGCTGCAAAGTCGCGGCATCCGCTACGTCCGCATCCTCCGCAGTTGGCTCCTGGAAGAAGTGCCTCTACCTGATCGATGCGTGGGTCTTCCTGCACGTAAAATTTACGGGCTACGGCGTAAAGCACTGCCGCACCCACAATCCCGATTATGCCGAGGACGATGATGGATAGTATGATTACATTCATGGTATGTGTTGAAAATAGATTGATTCGGAATATTGTTTATGATACTGACAAGGTGGGGCTCACAACCGCCTGACCTTCCAGGATATGTTCTGCGCAAGCCGCTTGCGGAAGCGGTAGAGGAAGAGATCGTATATGGCGAGCACCACAAATCCGGTCACAAGCGACCATGCCCCGCTGTTGTGCCATATGAGCCTTACTGCGAGCACAATCCCTATGAACAGTAATGTAGGCAGCATCAGTGCCCACCAGGTGGCACGGAGCGTGGATCCTGACGATGCTATTACCTCGACACGTTCTCCCACATTGTAGAGCGAGGATTCAGGGGTGTTTATTGTGATGCTTTCCTGTTCGGAGGATGAATCCTTGTTGCATAGTGATGCTACGGCACACCCTTCACATCGGCAGGCTTCTTCTGTTCGCAGAGTAAGCGAGCCGTCATCAATACGAGTAATTATTCCTGAATGTGTGACGTAGTCTTTATTCATGGTGAAAATATCTGCAAAGTTAGAGATTTTCTGGTTATAATGCAACTTTTAGAGCTTGTTTGCTGACAAATGATTAGCTGAAGAGTTGAGGCCCTTCAGCTAATCGCTTGTTATGTCAACATATGTCTTCCCTCTAATTTCGGAAATGGGCGGGCCGGAGTATGAACGGAAGAGGAGATTTGATCACAAGCCCTTTGTCGGATTTGACTTTGCGCCATGCCTCAAGTGCTTCGGCGGGGGTTGATGATGTCTCGGTGATCACGTAATATAGCGGTTCGCGAGTGTGCACCACCATCGCGCTGTCATAGCCTGCATCAAGCAGTCTCTGACGCATCTGTTTGGCATTGAATATCTGCCGGAATTGTCCGACCACAATGTTGTAAAGTTTCACCTTGTCGCGTGACGAGCCTCCATCGGCATCGTATCCGATGTATTCGGAGCGCATGGGCAGCTCTACTCCCCCTACAAGCAGAGTGGAGGTGTTGGCACTGTTGCGTATCTTTCCGTAGATGGTGGAGTCAATGCCTGTTGCTTCCTGACGCTGTATCACCGCAGTCTCGTAGGCTTTGCGGTAATTTTCTTCAGTGGTCTTGCAGGATGTTATCCCCACCGCCGAGAGTATGGCGGAGAGGAGTATGAGTATCGGGAATCTTTTCATTGTTTCAGTTAACCACATGGTGACCTGCATCAGCGAGAGCTTTTTTGAGCAATGAGATATGGTCGTGATTGCGGGTCTCGACTTCGATGCGCAGAATGCAACCGTTGATGGATGTAGTGTTGGAGTTGCGTTCGTGTGTCACGGAGATTATGTTTGCCCCGTTTGAGCCGAGTATGCTGCATATCTCGGATAGCTGTCCCGGCTTGTCGCCCACATCGAGCTTCAGGGTGAAGTTACGGCCGCTCTTCACAAGCCCTCGGGTGATCACTCGGTTGAGGATTGTGACATCGATGTTGCCTCCGGATACTACGCAGACAGTCTTTTTCCCCTTGATAGGGACCTTGTTGAACATTGCAGCCGCAACGGCTACAGCTCCCGCTCCTTCGGCTACAAGTTTCTGCTGTTCGATGAGAGCGAGGATTGAGGCGGCGATCTCGTCCTCTGTTACGGTGACTATTTCGTCGACATATCTGGAACAGAATTCGAACGTGTTCACACCAGGCTCTTTGACTGCTATGCCGTCGGCTATGGTCGATACTGAGTTGAGGTGCTCGCGTTTGCCGTCCTTGATTGATTCATACATGGATGGTGCGCCCTCAGCCTGTACGCCATACACTTTCACGTCGGGTTTGAGTTGCTTGAGGGTGAATGCCATGCCTGCGATGAGACCGCCTCCGCCTATGGGGACTATGACTGCCTCTACATCGGGCATCTCTTCAAGTATCTCAAGCGCAATGGTGCCCTGTCCGGCTATCACTTTGAGATCATCGAAAGGATGAATGAATGTGTATCCGTGCTCCTTCTGAAGCTCGATTGCTTTCTGGTAGGCATCGTCATACACTCCGGGCACGAGACACACTTCTGCTCCTAGACGTTTTGTTGCTTCGATCTTGGATATTGGTGCTCCTGCGGGGAGGCAGATGAGCGATTTTATGCCGTTGTGTGTGGCGGCAAGGGCTACTCCCTGGGCGTGGTTGCCGGCGGAGCAGGCTATCACGCCTTTGGCTCGCTCTTCGGGGGTGAGCTGTGATATCTTGTAGTAGGCACCACGGAGTTTGAAAGCCCCTGTGTGTTGAAGATTCTCAGGCTTTAAGTAGACCTGTGACTCGGGGTTGAGGTGGGTTACTCCTATAAGACGGGGATGACGTGCCACATCACGAAGCACCTGGGCTGCGTGGTACACCTCGGAAATTTCAAGCTGTTCAGACATGATATTTAGGATTTAATCATGCAAAAATAGAAATTCCGATGGAGTTATGCAAAAAAATCTGTTTCAGCGTAAGTAAGCCGTAAAAAGCACTCCGTACAGTTTATGAGATGACCGGCAAAAAGGGTTATGGTATATTGTGTAGCTGCCTATCCTTTTTGCCGGTCATGTAAAGATGCCGGATCACATGTATGACCGGAGTTTCTCTTCGAGCACTTCGAGCTGCTGTAGCCCCGATACGCGCCATTGGGGTGTGCCGTCCTTGAATATGATGAGGGTCGGGACGCTGCGTATCTGATATTCCGCCGCAAGGTCAGGGGTGCGGTCGACATCGATTTTTATGATGTTGGCGTCGTCACCTATTTTCTGTTTCAGCTGCTCAAGGATCGGACCTTGCATCTTGCAGGGGCCGCACCATGTGGCGAAGAAGTCCGCAAGTGTGGGCTTGCCGTTGTTGATGATATCTTTGAATTCGCTCATGATTGTTAATCGTTTATAGGGTTTCACATGCCAATGTATAACGCGGATGCAGCCTGTAATGTTTAACAGCTAATGAGCGTAGTCGTTCTATAAGAGTATGCCTGATGCTACTGTCTTTGCGGTGTCAGCTCCGCATAAGGCTTCGACAAGGGCAAGACCGAACTGTATGGCAGAGGAAGGACCGTTTGACGTGATGATGTTGCCGTCCCTTACAACACGCTCGGCAGTATGGATGGCTCCAGCTTCGGATAGAGCCTTCTCAAAGCCTGGATAGCATGTGGCATTTTTGCCTGAGAGTATCCCGAGAGGGGATAGGGTGACAGCCGGGGCGGCACATATGGCAGATATGTATCGTCCGGAGGTGTGCTGAGCTCTTATCATTCTGTTCAGCTCTTCGCATGCAGCGAGATTGGCTGCTCCTGGCATTCCACCGGGACACACAATGAGGTCAACGTCGGATGCATCTGCGTCAGCGATTACAGTGTCGGCTGCTACGGTGACCCCATGGGCTCCGGTCACCTCCTTTTGCTGGGTGATGGACACGGTTGAGACATTGACTCCGGCACGGCGCAGAAGGTCAACCGGGGCGAGGGCTTCGATCTCTTCAAAGCCGTCAGCGAGAAATATGTATGCCTTTGACATATTTTGTGTTGTTAAGAAGTGGGTTAAGTTATATGAAGAGTGAGTTGTAAACAATAAACGTGATCCGAGGGTTTCTGCAAATATACGATTCTTTTGGAAAATTTTGCGTAATTTTGCCGTAATAAAGCTGGTTTTTATGAGGATTATACATTATATATATATATTCACTCTTGTTGTGATGGGTGTCATGGTGTCAGGCTGCTCTGGGATGGAGAGCTATCGGTCAGTCGAAGGTGGTGTGTGGAACACTACCTATCATGTTACCTACAGGGCAGGTCGTGACATGCAGGATTCTATTCTTCTGGTCATGAGAGAGGTTGAGAGATCGCTGAGTCCGTTTGATGGGCAATCACTTGTTTCGGCTGTCAATCGCGGAGACTCGGTCAAGGCGGATTCTCTCCTTCGCAGGATCTTTACTGCATCGCAGGAAGTCAACCTGAGGAGCGGTGGGGCGTTTGATCCGACAGTGGCCCCATTGGTAAATCTTTGGGGGTACGGATATCGGTCAGCCGGAGTGGAGCCTACGCAAGTTGCCATCGACTCTCTTCTGGCATTTGTCGGGATTGATGAATGCAGCATGACTTCCGATGGGTATATCCGCAAGAAGCACGCCGGTACGGAGTTCAATTTCTCCGCCATCACCAAAGGATATGGGTGTGACCTTGTGGGCGATATGCTCAGGCGTAACGGCTGTGAGGATTATATGGTGGAGATAGGTGGAGAGATAGCTCTTTCGGGTAGATCTCCGCGGGGAGGTGACTGGAGGGTGATGATAGACGCGCCGGTCGATTGTGACACTGCTGTTGTGCACGAGCGCATGGCTGTGGTGGCTGTTACAGGTTGTGGCGTGGCTACTTCCGGCAACTATAGGAATTACCATGAGACAAAGAACGGACGCACATGGCACACTATCAGTACCGTTGACGGCAGACCTGCTGTGACAGATCTTTTGTCGGCTACTGTGATAGCTCCGTCATGTATGATTGCCGACGCCTACGCCACGGCGTGCATGGCGTTGACTGCCCGGCAGGCGTGTCGGATGATAGAGTCATTGCCCGATGTTGAGGGGCTTCTCGTGACAGCGGATTCTGTTATCACTACGTCGGGATTTCCTGAAATCCTCAGGTGAATATGAATGATATTTAGTCTAAAACTCGGAATATTAAGGGTGGAATATGTTTTATAACATAATTATTTAGCATTATTGTAGAACTTTTATGTACTTTTGTGCGTTCTAATGATGAATCACATAAGTATTAACCCATTAAAAATTCTGCTTATGACTGTATCATTTAAATCTTTCCGTGCCGATGTGAAGAAAGTTCTTCACCACATTGCGGAGTCAGAAAGTTTCCGCACCACCGGCGATTGCAGCATCCATCACGTCAACAAAGAAAACTGTCGTCAGGCCTAAGAAAGCTGCTCTATTTCAACTAACTTTTTGAAGGGATGTCAGGTTCATCCTAAAAACCAGAGGTCGCTCATTGCGAGCGTCCTCACAAAATTAAGAACAATGAAACTTATTAATGTATATCGCCGTGTGCGCGATGCGTATCGTGAAGCGGCTGTCCTTATGTACGGACATAACAATGTAATGTGGTAAATCCGTATATGACAGGGATATATCAACAGTAAACTCCATAATTTGAATAAACATAACAACGGATAATCCGTGGATAAGAATGTCGGCAATGACATTTCTTATCCGCGGATTATGCATGTAATGACTGCTGATAATCTCACCTTTTGGTTAAAAAGATTTAATTGCTTGCCAGCAGGTGAAAATAATTAGTACATTTGGCAGGACGAATAGTTGGCAAAATGAGTGTCAACACTACAATCTTATCAATCATAAATCTAATTTCGGGACATGAGAAAATCTTTGTTATCAGCTCTTTCAATGCTGTTGTTGCCTATGGTGATGATAGGGCAGAATTCTGTGACAGTGCATGGAAAAGTAGGGAACTTCAAATCAGGTGATAAAATATCATTGACCAGACCTGGTGACTTTTCGTCAGAAAAGGTCGGAGAGGCTCCCATCAATGCCGACGGTTCATACTCATTGACTCTGCCGGTGGAGAAGGCAGGCATACACACACTTGCCTGCGGACGTTATCAGCGCGCGGCTGTGTGGATTGAGGACGAAGATATAAATGTGGATTTTGAGGGCTTGAGTACAGAAAAAGGTGGAGCCCGCTCTTCAAAACCTGTACATATAAATGGCGGTCCGAAGAATGATATCATGAACTGGGCTAACTTTATGAGTGCCCAGTCCCATAAGAGATCAATGGATATCTACAGCCTTGTGCACAGCGAACGGCTTCCTCAAGCCAGAAAGGTGGCAGTATGCAAATCTATTATCGATGCTGCAGGTAATGTGGACGGCGAGTATGCCCGCAAGATTATAAGCGACAACGGACCTCTCACAAGTGTTATAGCTCTTTTCCCATATCTTTCCGCCGACAAGGATTCTGCATTTATGGAAGAGACTCTCGATGCCATAATCAAGGCTAATCCGGGCTCGCAGGTGGCTCAGACCTATCGCAAGGAGCGCGACGAGCGCAAGGCACGTGAAAATCTTGTGGCGATCGGAGCCCCGGCTCCTGATCTTACTTTCCATACTGCAAATGGAAAACCGATGAGCCTCAGTGCATTCAAGGGCAAAGTCCTGATAGTTGACTTTTGGGCAAGCTGGTGTGGACCGTGCCGTGCGGAGATTCCGAAGCTCAAAAAGATATATGAGGATTTCAAGGATAATGATAAGGTTGCATTCCTGAGCGTGTCCATTGATAGTGAAAAGGAGGATTGGCTAAAAGCCCTCCAGTCAGAGAACATGCCCTGGGAGCAGCTTCTTGCGCCTGATTCCGGTAAGGAGACCATGAAGACATATCGCTTCAACGGCATTCCTTTCATCATATGTATTGCATCTGACGGAACTATATTCCGCAAGCACCTGCGTGGCGATGCCGTGCGCGAGGCTATCAATGACGCTCTTGCACGATAGTCCACTCAGTTATTTCACCTAAAGTATAGTCCCGCTATCGGAATTCGGTAGCGGGACTTTATATTATATATTAGTTAATGAATGTTAAATAATTGGGGGGGGTGATTTTTTCACTACATTTGGCAAAAAGCTATAATTATTAATTTAAAGAGTGGGATTTTAGATGATTGTTAATAATTATAGATATCCTTTCTAAATTATCACATTTCATTAATTGTTTACCATGATTAAAAGATTATTTGCAAGCTTGCTGCTTGTGCTTGTGACTGTTTCGGCAGTCATAGCGCAGAATCCTGTGGTCATAACAGGATCGGTACTGGCCGATGACGGAGAACCGTTGCCGGGAGCGACAGTCGCGGTATCCGGCACATCCAACGCTACGGCAACGGATATTGATGGTAGATTCACCCTTAAAGTTCCAGCTGCAAAGAAGGATGGGAAAATTCATGTCTCCTACATAGGAATGCGCCCTGTGGAGATGGCGATCTCAATGATAAATGGACCTGTGGAGATAAGGCTCCAGGATGACGATAACCGTCTTGAGGAAGTGATTGTGACAGGTTATGCCACTCTGAGCAAGGAGAGGGCAACCGGATCATTCGGCACAATCTCCTCCAAGAAACTTGAGTCCAAACTTGCAACCAATCTTGCTGACCGTCTTGAAGGGCAGATGGCAGGTGTGGTTCTCAATAAGGACGGAAGCATGAGCATACGTGGCAGAGCAACGCTCAATGCCGAGACTGATCCGCTTGTTGTCGTGGACGGTTATCCCACCGAACTTAAGCTCTCTGACCTTAACCCCGACAATATATCCAACATCACAGTACTTAAGGATGCTGTGGCGGCTTCAATCTATGGCTCACGTTCAGCCAACGGTGTGATCATCGTCTCTACCAGGCAGGGTGAGGAAGGCAAGATGAAAGTGAGCTATCGAGGCTCACTTAAGGTGCTCCCGAAGCCTGATCTTGATTATCTGCATATGGCTGGTGCAAGCGACTATATCGACGCTGAGATAGAGCTTTACAACCAGAACCCCGGAGGCACTACCATAGCCAATCGCGGCACTATGAGCGAGGTGAGCACCCTTATAGCAAAAAATAAGGCAGGAATGATTAGCGACGCTGAGTACAATGCCGGTATCGAGGCTCTGCGTCAGAATGACTTTCTTGCCGATATGAAAAAGTATATGTTCCGTACCGAGCTTACTCAGACCCACAATCTTGGCATAAGCGGAGGCTCGTCGGTCAACCGTTACAACCTTGCAGTCAATTACACCAATACAAAGGGGGCATTCATCAACACCCATTCCAACCGCGTTATCATTGACCTTAACAACGAGTGGAAGCCGTTCCGGTTCCTGACCGTGGGGGTAGGAGCCAGTATCTCTTACTCGCGCTCGCATGCACCCAACACCGGATGGCAGACCTATACCAACTATGGTCAGTACATCAAGCCATATTCACGGCTTATGGATGCAAACGGCAATCTTACCAATCTCACGCCCTTGTCCTACGCGTCTCAACAGCTTTATGACGGGATTGCAGGTTCAAAGGATATGTACTACAATCCCATACAGGATTCGTATGATTCATATAATAAGACTGCGACATTCGGGGCGCGAGTCAACGGCTTTGTGCGGTTCAATATAATGGAAGGACTGTATGCTGAGGTCGGAGGTAACTGGAATCGTTCCAATTCCACCTATCGCGCCATCTTCGGCTCAGGCAGTTATGTGATGCGTAATGCCTACAACAGTTCGACCTCGATGAGCAATCCCACCAATCATTACATCCCCGACGGCGATGCTGTCAATGAGACTCGTTATACAAGCGAGGACTGGACACTGCGCACACAGATCTCTTATTCCAAGAGCTTTGGGTTGCACCGTGTGAGTGCGCTCGCCGGAAATGAGGTGCGCCGCATATCCTATGACAATAATCAATATGCCACACGTTTCGGATATAACAGCACGGCAGGGTCATTCTCTCCGGTGAATATAAAGGACCTTGCAAGCGGCACATATAATAGCGATATGATAGGTGGTTCGGCAGGTTTCTATCCTGAATATGGTGAATACTCTTTGCGTGACAATCGTTTCGTGTCATGGTATTTCAATGGTTCCTACGAGTTCAACAACCGTTACCTTGTGAGCGGGAGTGTGCGTGAGGACCTCACCAACTTCTTCGGTACCGATCCAAAGTACCGTCACAAACCTTTGTGGTCTGTGGGTGGCACATGGAAGATTGCCAATGAGGATTTCTTTAATGCCGGATGGGTCGACAGGCTTAATCTCAGGGCATCGTATGGTGTCAACGGAAACATTTCTCTTTCCGAGGGGCCTTATCTGATCCTTTCAGCAGGAAGTTTTAATCCCACTACAGGAGGTGTGTCAAATGGCATATCATCATTCCCTAACAACTCTTTGCGATGGGAGAAGACCAGGACCACTAATGTGGGTGTGGACTTTGATGTGTTCGGCAACCGTCTCGGCATCAGTCTTGACTACTATTACAAGAAGTCGACCGATATACTTGCTGCGGATGCGACCGATCCCACCACAGGTACATCCCGCATGACCAGGAATCTTGGCGCGATTGATAACCGTGGCGTGGAAATCTCGCTTCACGGCACCCCTGTGCGCAGTTCTGATTTCAGCTGGGACATAATGTTCAATATGAGTTTCAACAAAAATAAAGTGGTGGAATATAATGTAGCACGCAATTATCCGACATCATGGGCATGGAGTCAGGCTATACATGCGGCAGGACATCCTATGTTCGGACTCTTCGGTTATAATTTTGCAGGCATAGATGATCGTGGAATGGTCACGGTCTATGGTAAGGATGGTGATGTAAAGTATGCACAGAATGCCAATGTCGATGATATTATATATCTCGGGACAGCGGTTCCAACGACCGAGCTATCAGTTATAAATGCGTTAAAGTACAGAAACTGGGATCTTTCGTTTATGTTCATTGCCAAGCTTGGTCACAAGTATCGTAAGGATGTATTCCAGGGTTCTAACATAAACAGCCGCTTTGTGGCACAGCGTTGGCAGAAACCTGGCGACGAGAATCATACCATATATCCGGCTCTGAGTTCTTGGAACAGTGACCTGTTCTATTTTCCGTATTGCGATGTAAATATTGGTAATGCAAGTTATGCCAAGCTCCGAGACCTTACTATAGCCTATACATTTGACCGATCGCTGATCAACAGTATCGGTATGAGCGAGGCACGTATATACCTACAGGGACGTAATCTGTTCCGTATCACAGCTAAAGGTGTCGATATCGATCCCGAGACAATGGAGATGGACTACAGCAATGGGGTAGGAGCTTCGTCTAATGCCGGTTTTTCGGTGCTGCCTCGTTCTGCGGAATATTATGTGGGACTGAGTTTCAGCTTTTAATCACATATCTACGATACAATTATGAAAACTATCAAGCATATAATCTTCTTGCTATTTATAGTATTGGCAACATCGTGTGATGACTATCTGGATGTTAAGCCGGTTGGAAAGATGATCCCCACTGAGGTATCACAGTTTGAGAACCTTTTAAATAATGACAAGACTATAGGATACTTTATGATGGACAACAACAGCGGTTGCTGTTATGCGTTATTGGGCGATAATCTGTGCCTGTCTTATAATCATGCTCATTATCAGTACATACCGAGCCATCCTAACCTGGAGGTCCTTTCAGCCTATGTATTCTATGACAGACTGGTGCAGCCTAATGTCACGCCGTTTTTTTGGTCGTCAGGGATATATGGTGCAGTTGCATATTTCAACAATGTCATTGACGGAATCAATGATTTAGGGGTCAATGATGAATATTCCAGAGGAGTGATAGCCCAGGCTATGGCAGGAAGGGCATGGATATATATGAATGCCGCTCTTACTTACGGTCCTATGTATGATCCTTACGGTCCGAATGATACCCCATGCATTCCGCTTCGCACCAGTGGTGACCCTATTGTGTCAAACGGTCCTCTCGCTACAACAGCCCAATTGTTTGAACAGGTGAAGTCCGACCTTGATTTCGCTTGTGCGAATGCACCTGATTTCACCCCGAACGCAGCCCGGGCAAACAAGACTGCCGCTTATGCGCTGCGTGCAGAGTATCATATGTATATGCGTAATTGGAATGATATGCTTTCGGACATTTCGGAAGCGTGGAGGCTGGCTCTTGCAGCCAAAGGATCGGTCGATAATCTCATATATGACTTCAATGACTTCTACTATGAGCAGATATCAGAGATAGATCCGGCTCCTGGGGTTGATCCGCGCGTATACATGGAGTTCAGAGGTCCGGACCTTAGCTTTGATATGGTTGAAAACAGAGAGAATCTTCTTTATCGTCCGTCAGCCTATGGGGGATCACCTTTGCGTTTTTATCCCTCTGATGACTGGAAGTCGATATTTGATAAATCGACTGATAAACGTTGGGACCTTTTTGCTCTTGCTGACGAAGGTTTTAAGAAAAAGGTCGGTGACGAGACCTACGACGACGGAATACAGATAAGCTATTACAGACGAGAGAATATGTCGACTACTACAGGTCTGACATATCCTATAATTCTTCTTGAAAAGGCGGAGGCGGAGGCTAGAACCGGGAATATCACGGATGCATTGGCTAGTCTTAACACTTTACGTAAGTACCGTTATTCAGGATCTGTCACCGATCTTCCTGGAGGTAGTTCGTTTGATCAGGATCAGCTTCTCAATGAGATTCTGAATGAACGTCGACGCGAACAGCACATAGCATCTTTCCAGCGTACGGTTGACCTCAAACGCTATGCCTTTGATAACGGCAAACCTTGGAGCAAACAGACCATTGTACATAGGATTGGCGACAAGGAGTACAGCGCGCCTATATCATCACCGGTATTTAATCATATCAATATCGACAATGCTATCCTCAAATACAATCCTCAGTGGGGTATAGCACTCGATTATGACACTTATGCTCCATATGATAAACTTTAGTCTCACAGCTCGGGTAGGTCTATAGTGAACCAATGATAACAACGCGACGGCTGAACAGCAAGTTCAGCCGTCGCGTTGTTATTACTTCCTGTGATTGCCTGTCACTTCCGGTTGCGGCGGAAGGCGGTCCCTTCTTTCATTTCAGGCAGATGCCATCCGTAGCGTAGCGCACCCCATCGGAGGATGAGTATAGTGAGGGCGCAAAGCAACTGACGGAGCAGGTCATCGCCGCCGCATATCCATGTCGCCCAGTACACAAACCCTCCGGCTATACATGCGGTGGCGTAGATATCCTTGCGGAAAAATAGTGGCTCCTCATTGATGAGCACGTCGCGCATTATGCCTCCGAATGAGCCTGTGATCATGCCCATTACTATAGCCACCCACATCGGGTAGCCGTAAAGAAGGCTCTTCTGTATGCCGGTGATCACGAATAGGGTCAGACCGAAAGCGTCAAACATAAAGAGCGAACGAGAATCGGATGTGAGCACTTTTTTGAAAAGTACCACCATGATGAATGCGAGTCCGGTGACTGTGAGATACATCCATGACGACATCCAGAACACTGGGGCTCCCAACAGGAGGTCACGGATGGTTCCACCACCTATGGCGGTTACTACTCCTATGGTATAGGCTCCGAACCAGTCGAAATGTTTTTTGGCAGCCAGGCGTATGCCGCTGACAGCAAATGCGAGTGTGCCGATGACTTCAATAATAAAAAGCAGGGTTGCTTCCATTAATTATTTTTACCGGTATTTTTCTGATAATATCGGCACACCTCTGTGAGCACGCAGTCAAGACATTCAGGACGGCGTGCCTTGCACACATATCTGCCGTGCAATATAAGCCAATGGTGAGCCTTGGGGATTATTTCTTCAGGAATATATTTTACGAGTGCCTTTTCGGTGGAGAGGGGTGTCTTGCTCCCGGTGGTGAGACCTATGCGTTCGCTCACGCGAAACACATGGGTGTCAACCGCCATGGCAGCCCTGTTGAACACAACGGCGAGAATGACGTTGGCAGTCTTGCGTCCCACCCCGGGAAGAGCCATGAGGCTGTCGATATCCGATGGCACCTCGCCATGATACTTCTCGACAAGCATACGTGCCATTCCGGCAAGTGACTTTGCCTTGTTGTTGGGATAGGATACGCTCTTGATGTAAGTATAGATTTCTTCCGCGGTCGCTGTCGCCATGGATTCGGCGGTAGGGTAGGCTTCGAAAAGGGCAGGGGTGATCATGTTGACACGCTTGTCGGTGCATTGCGCCGAGAGTATCACGGCTACAAGCAGCTGGTAAGGATTGTCGTAATGAAGCTCCGTCTCAGCCACCGGCATGGCGGCTTCAAACAGATCAAGCACCCTTCGGTATCTTTCCTTTATTGTCATCTGTTATCAGTGTGCAGGCTGGAACTGCTCAAGGAATCGACGGTCGTTCTCCGAGAACATCCTCAGGTCGCTGATCTGGTATTTCAGGTTGGTGATGCGCTCCACACCCATGCCAAGTGCGAATCCGGTGTATTTCTTGGAGTCTATGCCGCATGCCTCAAGCACATTGGGGTCTACCATTCCGCATCCGAGTATCTCCACCCATCCGGTGTGCTTGCAGAATGAGCATCCTTTGCCTCCGCAGAGGTTGCAGGAGATATCCATCTCTGCTGACGGTTCGGTGAACGGGAAGTAGCTCGGGCGCAGGCGTATCTTGGTTTCAGGTCCGAACATTTCACGAGCGAAGTAGAGGAGTGTCTGTCGAAGGTCGGCAAACGACACGTTCTCGTCGACATACAGAGCTTCCACCTGATGGAAGAAGCAGTGTGCGCGTGCCGAGATAGCTTCGTTGCGGTACACTCGTCCGGGGCATATGATGCGTATCGGAGGCTGGTTGCTCTCCATTACTCGTGACTGCACTGATGATGTGTGTGACCGGAGCACGATGTCGGGGTGGTGTTCGATGAAGAATGTGTCCTGCATGTCGCGTGCGGGATGATCCTCTGCAAAGTTGAGCGAGGAGAACACATGCCAGTCATCCTCGATCTCCGGACCTTCGGCGATAGTGAACCCCAGGCGTGAGAATATGGCTATGATTTCGTCCTTGACAAGCGACAGTGGATGGCGTGAACCGAGTGGGAGCGGGGCTGCTGTGCGAGTGAGGTCGAGATCCGAGTCGACGGTGTCGCTGTTCTCAAGTGCCTCGCGCAGGGCGGCAAGACGTTCGGTTGCAATAGTCTTGAGTTCGTTGAGCTTTTGCCCGAGCTCACGTTTCTGTTCTGCCGGCACGGTGCGGAAATCCTGCATGAGAGATGTTATCGCACCTTTTTTGCTCAGGTATTTTATGCGGAGGGCTTCTACCTCATCAATATTTGCGGCTGTGACTGCCTCTATTTCAGCTTTGAGCTGATTTATCTTGTCAATCATATTCTCTTGTCAAAAATTCTGTGCAAATTTAGCGAAATTTCTGCTAATTATTTATTCTTTTTACGAGGTTTCTCATCCTCGTCGGCAAAGCGGTCAGGGAAATCAATTCTGATTCTGGGACGGCGCATGGCGTATATCACCAGTCCGATGCCTATGAGCACAAATGGTATGCTTAGCCATTGTCCCATATTCAGAGCCATTGTCGCCTCGAAATCAACCTGGTCATTCTTTATGAACTCTATAAGGAAACGAGGAAGGAATATGCCTGTCAGGAATACTCCGAATATCAGTCCTGTACGCTCCTCTGCATTCTTCTTCCAGTACATCCACATGAGCACGGCGAAGAGAGAGAAGTAACAGAGAGCTTCATAGATCTGGGTCGGATGGCACGCCTGACCGTAATAGAGTTCGTTCCATTCCCGGGAGCGCAGAAACATGAATCCCCATGGCAAAGTTGTGGCATGACCGAATATCTCCGAGTTCATGAGGTTGCCGAGTCGGATAAGGCCTCCTACAAGTGCCACCGGGATCACAAGCCTGTCGAACGTCCATAACGGATTGCGCTTGGTGGTGATGAGCGAGTAAAGGATCACGCCTATTATTATACCTATGGTGCCTCCGTGGCTTGCCAGACCTCCGTGCCAGACGTAAAGGATACTTATGGGATTATGCTTGTACATGTCCCATTCATAGAAAAACACGTGACCCAGACGTGCCCCGATTATGGTGCCTGCCACAGTCCACATAAGTAGTATGCCGAGCCATCGCTCTGGTGCGCCCTCATGACGGTATATACGGGCTTCAATCTCATATCCTACAAGAAATCCCACCATAAAGGCGAGGCTGTACCAGCGTATGGCGAGCGGACCTATATGAAACCACACAGGGTCAGCCGTCCATGTGATGAAATCAAGCATTGCGAAAGTCGAGTTAAATTTTTCACAAAATTAGTTACAATCGTGGGTTATATCAAAAATCTTCAGTAATTTTGCTTAAATTAACACGCAGTTTTATGGAAAAAGATTCTTGGTGGACAGCCCCGGCAGAGAGCGAGGACGGACATCTCATAATGGTGACAGGCAACAAGGATGTGGCAAAATTTCGCAGCAACCCGCGTTTTTGTATCCGTATTGAGGTTTCATGGAATTACACGGGAGATGCATCAGGAATGCCCGACACAGCGACATCGGAACTTATGGAGCAGGTGCAGGAAGCCTTGCAGACCGAGTTCAGGAAGGACCCTGTGGCGATCCTTACCGGCATATTCACCGGCGACGGCAAGCGTGAGTGGGTGTTCTATTCGGTGTCGACCCACATCTTCGGCAAGAAGCTCAATCAGGCTCTTGAGCCGTTCCCTCTTCTGCCTATCACCGTGTATTGTGAGAACGATCCAGGATGGGAAGGATACGACGAAATGACGCAAGCCGAGATCCGGTTTGACTGAACTCGTTTGTGTTACGGTTGATAGTCTCAGATAAAAACATTACCTTTGCACCACAAGACCAAAATATAGTATATATCATATGTGTACTCACGTATCAGAGCGTGTAAACGCGCTTGCGCCTTCAGCCACTTTGGCGATGTCGCAGAAGAGCAATGAGCTTAAGGCTCAGGGCGTTGATGTGATCAATCTTTCAGTGGGAGAGCCTGACTTCGAGACACCTCGCCACATCAAGGAGGCTGCCAAGAAAGCGATCGACGACAATTTCACTTTCTATACTCCGGTCCCCGGCTATATGTCACTTCGCAAGGCTATAAGCGACAAGCTCAGAAATGAGAATGGCGTTGACTATGCCCCGGAGCAGATCACTGTGTCAAACGGTGCCAAGCAGGCTCTGTGCAATGTGATTCTTGCAACCATCAACAAGGGTGATGAAGTGATTATCCCTATGCCTGCGTGGGTAAGCTACGTGGAGATGGTCAAGCTCGCCGAGGGCAAGCCTGTAGAAGTCAAAGCCGACATCTCGCAGGACTTCAAGATCACCCCTGCACAGCTTGAGTCAGCCATCACCCCTGCAACACGTATGATACTTCTCTGCTCACCGTCCAATCCCACAGGCAGCGTGTACTCACGTGAAGAGCTCCAGGGGCTGGTAAGTGTGCTTGCAAAGCATCCTCAGATACTTGTTCTTGCCGATGAGATATATGAGCACATCAATTTCACAGGCTCTTTCACCTCAATGGCGTCGTTCCCCGAGATAGCTGACCGCACTATCATCATAAACGGTGTATCCAAGGCATACGCGATGACAGGATGGCGTATCGGTTATAGCGCGGCTCCTCTGTGGCTCGCCAAGGCTGTAAACAAGCTTCAGGGACAGTACACCTCCAATGCATCGTCAGTTGCGCAGAAGGCGGCAGAGGCTGCTTATACCGGTTCGCAGGAATGTGTGGCAGAGATGAACAAGGCTTTCGAGCGTCGACGCAACCTCGTAGTGGAGCTTGCCTCACAGATACCCGGGCTCAAGGTGAACCGTCCCACCGGAGCATTCTATCTCTTCCCGGAAGTGAGTGCATATATTGGCAAGACAACCCCCGACGGCAAGAAGATAGGATCGTCAGCCGATATCGCTATGTATCTCCTTGAGAGCGGACATGTGGCTACTGTTGATGGCGGTGCTTTCGGTATGGAAGGCTACATACGCCTTAGCTATGCCACAAGCGATGACAATATCCGCGAGGCTCTCCGCCGGATGGCAGAAGCTTTTGCAGCGTTGAAGTAAAAGAATTTAATTTCCACTTGTGCGCGGGTGGGGCGATCCCCGTCCCGCGCACGAGCAGTTTAAAATATTTACCATAAATATATGGATTTTATAGAAGAACTCACCTGGCGTGGAATGATCCACCAGATGATGCCCGGAACCGATGAACAGCTCAAGAAAGAGATGACTGTGGCATACCTCGGCATCGACCCTACAGCTGACTCTCTACACATAGGACACCTTGTCGGTGTCATGATGCTTAAGCATTTCCAGCGTGCCGGCCACAAGCCTATAGCTCTTGTAGGCGGTGCCACCGGTATGATCGGTGACCCTTCAATGAAGAGTCAGGAGCGTAAGCTTCTCAGCGAGGAGACCCTTCGTCACAATCAGGAGGCAATCAAAAATCAGCTTAGCAAGTTCCTTGACTTCGACTCAGCCGCACCAAATGCCGCCGAGATGGTCAACAATTATGACTGGATGAAGAATTTCTCGTTTCTTGACTTCATCCGCGATGTAGGCAAGCACATCACTGTCAACTACATGATGGCGAAAGATTCGGTAAAGAAGCGTCTCAGCGGTGAATCGCAGCAGGGAATGTCGTTCACCGAGTTCTCCTATCAGCTCTGCCAGGGCTACGACTTTCTGCATCTTTATAAGGAGAAAGGCTGTCGTCTGCAACTCGGAGGTTCCGACCAGTGGGGAAACATCACTACAGGTACCGAGCTGATACGCCGTACTGTGGGAGGAGAGGCTTATGCTCTTACCTGCCCGCTCATCACAAAAGCTGACGGAGGTAAGTTCGGCAAGACCGAGAGCGGAAATGTATGGCTTGACCCGCGCTACACTTCTCCTTACAAGTTCTATCAGTTCTGGCTCAATGTATCGGATGCCGATGCAGAGAAGTATATCAAGATATTCACTGAGCTCACCCGCGAAGAGGTGCAGGCTCTTGTCGAGGAGCAGGCAAAGGATCCCGGGCTGCGCCCTCTTCAGAAGCGTCTCGCCAAGGAGATCACCACTATGGTGCACTCTGCCGAGGATTATGAGATGGCGGTGGAGGCCTCGCAGATACTTTTCAGCAATAAGGCGGGTGAGATACTCCACAGGATCGACGAGGCTACTCTGCTTGCTGTAATGGAGGGTGTGCCTCAGTTTGAGATATCACGTTCCCTGATTGCCGAAGGTGTCAAGCTTGCCGACCTGCTCACTGACCATGCCGCAGTGTTCCCTTCAAAGGGAGAGATGCGCAAGATGGTGCAGGGTGGCGGAGTGTCCATCAACAAAGAGAAGATCTCTGACGCTTACGCACCTGTGAGTGCCGACATGCTGCTCAATGACAAGTATATCCTTGTGCAGCGCGGCAAGAAGAACTATTTCCTGCTTAAAGTAATTGATTGATAAAACGACACACCGTTGCGTATGCGTACATCCAATGAGTTGGACGGTGTCACACTCCTTGGTGACACACACGTAAAATACCCTGACCAATACACCCCCGAGGTGCTTGAGGCTTTTGTCAACAAGCACCCGGGCAACGAGTATCTTGTCACGTTCACATGTCCGGAATTCACATCACTCTGCCCGAAGACCGGTCAGCCTGATTTTGCCAAGATACTCATCTCCTATATTCCGAGAGAGAGGATGGTGGAGAGCAAGAGCCTTAAGCTCTATCTTTTCAGTTTCAGGAATCACGGAGATTTCCATGAGGATTGTGTCAATATAATAATGAAGGACCTGATACGCCTTATGGATCCGAAATATATCGAGGTCAAAGGCATTTTCACCCCTCGCGGTGGCATTGCCATACATCCGTTCGCCAATTGGGGCGATGACGAGCATCAGGGACTTGTGAAGTCAAGGCTGCTTGCCTCCTTCCCCAATGAGTAAACCGGGTAAAGTTCATACTTATAATGATTTCAAAGATTATGCAAGGTAAAGAATATCTGTTGGTACTTTCAGGAGGGATGGATTCAGTGACTATGCTCTATGATTATAGGGAAAGGATAGCCGCAGCCGTGACATTCCAGTATGGGTCAAACCATAACAGGCGGGAGGCCCACTATGCGCGCCTTAATTGCGAGAGGCTTGGCATAGAATGGATCGAGATAGATCTGACCTTCATGGCGAGCCATTTCAGCAGCTCTCTTCTCGAAGGGGCGGATGCTATACCGGAAGGAAGTTATGACGATGAGAACATGAAGTCGACGGTTGTGCCGTTCCGTAACGGTATCATGCTTGCTGTGGCTGCCGGGCTTGCCGAGAGCCGTGGTCTTGCAGGAGTGATGATTGCCAACCATTCCGGTGACCATGCCATATACCCTGACTGCCGTCCGGAATTCATCCGTTCTATGGGTGCCGCCATAGCCGACGGCACCTATGAACACCTGGAGCTTTTCGCACCCTACACTTCGTTATCCAAGGGTGAGATTGCCAGGCGCGGCAAGGAGCTTGGAGTTGACTATTCGCTTACATACTCCTGCTACAAAGGTGGCGAGAAACACTGCGGTAAATGCGGCACATGTGTAGAGCGTGCCGAAGCCCTCAGATATGCGGGCATTGTACTCAATGATGATTAATGACTGAAAAAGATACTAAGAGACATACAGGTAAAAGAGAAAGGCGGCGTCACATCAGTCTGTTGAAAGTGCTTAGGCTGATATTGCCTACGCTGCTTTTCTTTGCTATGTGTGTGGTGATGTGTGTGCCTTTGCCCTCTCAAGGTCCGGTAGGGGAGAGTGTTGGGATAGAGACCGGGATGGATGTTAAGGATGATGCAAAGGACGCACCTGTGGTAGAGATATTCTCAGGGACGGATGTCTATGATCTTGAACGCATGGATACTGTGAGTTTCCATATGCGCCATCTCGACAAGATGCCCGAACCCACTCAGCGTATAAAGGTAAATTATTTCGGCAACTTGCGCCCTTTCTTCAATGATTCCAACTACATTCATTGGGAGGAGGCTGCCCGCTACGGTATACGCCCGCTCACCGATACCCGTTCCCATTGGCAGATTGCCCGGCCGATAGTCAAGGTCACTACGTGTGCCGACTATTTTCTTGACACACTCATATATTCCCGCCCCTATCTTGTCCCGCAGGCAGCCGGAACATTGAGGGAGATCGGAAAAAGGTTCCGTGACACCATAGCGGCGCGCGGTGGCGGTGACTACCGCATAAAGGTGACGAGCCTGCTTCGCACACCTCACACGGTCAAGCGTCTGCGCCGCCGCAACCGTAATGCTGTCGATTCGTCGGTGCATCAGCTTGGCACTACGTTTGATATCTCCTACGCCTCGTTCGTGGCGTCATCCCCATCTCCAGCACGTAGCGTGGACGACCTCAAAGGCATACTCTCCGAAGTGCTGAAAGCTATGCGTGAGGAGAATAAGATATGGGTCAAGTACGAGGTGGGACAGCCATGTTTCCATATCACAGCAAGAAAACCTGACACAGAATGAATATCAAGAAAATAGCTAAAGTTGTTGCGTTGGCAATACTTGCGGTAGTGCTGCTCCTGTTGGCAGTGATAACAGTCGCCGTAAACTATCTCAGGCCCGAGAAGCTTACCCCGATTGTAGAGCGGTATGCCAATGAGTATCTTAATGCTGAGGTGGGTATCGACCGTATCGATATAAGTTTCTGGAGCACCTTCCCGCGATTTGATCTGGATGTACAGGGATTGGATGTGCGCACCAAGGCTTTTGAGAAGCTCCATTCCGATGTGAGGATGACGCTTCCTGTCTATGCCGATTCCCTGTTGTCGGTAGGCAGGCTGAAAGCCGCAGTCAATATTCCGGCTCTTTTAGTTGGAAACATCTCTCTTTATGATATCACTATCACCTCTCCTGAGGTCAATCTCATACAGGCTACGCCGGAGTCTTGGAGCCTTGATATATTTCCGGCATCAGCGGAGGACACTTCTAAGGATGGACCGTTGGAGATACCCGATTTCTCAATGGGCACATTCGAGATAGAGGGAGGATTCCCCATACGTTACGTCTCCATCCCCGACTCTATGGATCTTGCTGTCAACCTTGCCACAACGCGGCTTAAGGGTGATGGCGCTCCGGTGTATTCCCTTTCTGTCGAGGGGCTTACATCAGCATCGGTTTCCGAGATTGTTGTCAACAGTCTACAGGTGGGAATGGGTGGTGACATCAATTGGTCTGCCAGCCATCCCCTGCGCTCATCGCTGAAAGATTTCCGGTTGGCGGTAGGTGACGTTTCTGTCACGCTCAATGCCACAGTGGATTTTGAGGACGAACTCATGTTTGAGTCATTTGACCTCACGCTCCCTCCTACCCGGTTTCGTGACATAATAGATGTTATCCCTACCGGTATGCGTGGCGAGCTTGCCAAGGTGGAGTCCGACATGGCATTGGGCATTGGGCTTAAGCTCACCGGTCCGTTCGCCCTGGGAGTGGATTCGATACCATCTTTTGAAATCAATGTCAGCGTGCCTAAGGGGTCAGCCTCATACGACGGTATGAAGCTGGAGCAGTTTGAGCTTCAGGCCGACGCTGTGATTGATGGCGTGAAGCCCGATAATTCAGTGCTCAATATATCCCGCCTTGTGGCACAAGGAGAGGGTATGGGATTCTCGCTCACAGGCACTGTCACGGATGTGGTCTCCGATGCGAAAGTGTCAGGAACATTTCGTGGAGGTCTCAATGTGGAGCATCTTCCGAAGATTATTCTTGCCAAGCTCCCTTATGATGTTAAGGGAAGGCTCGTTGCCGACTGCACATTTGATTTTCGTAAAAGTTATCTCACACGCGAAAACTTCCATCGTGTCCTTCTTTCCGGCGACGCTGTTCTTACCGGATTGGAGATGGATATGCCTGACATGCCGGCAAGTGTGTATGCACGCAGTGTGGAGCTGCGTCTTGGCACGAACTCTTCGTTTGTTAACGGTGGGGCTATGGTGGATTCCCTCCTCACCGCATCACTTAAGGTTGACACAATCTCGTGTGCCATTGACGGAATGGATATGCAGGGTCGTGGGCTTCTCATGGGGGTAGGTTGCCGCAACACGGCTTCGAGCATTGACACCACTGCCATCAACCCGATAGGAGGAAGGATATCCGCTCAGCGTTTTTCGTTGCGTGCATCGGAGGATTCCTCTCGCATATACCTTCGTGATGCGTCCATCGGAGGGGCATTGCTCCGTTACAAGGGGGAGAAGCGTCGTCCGCAGCTCAGGCTTGACATAGCCACCAAAGGGGCATTGTATGGCGACCGTGTCAATCGTGCCATGCTTTCTGATGCCCGCATGTCGCTCACGGTGCATCCGTCATCGACACCTGCGGCAGAACGCCGGCGTGCCCGCATCGACTCTTTGCGCCGTCTGTTCCCGGATCTTACCTATGATTCCATATCGGCTATGAGCCGGGCGATAGCCAGGGCATCCCGCAAACGTGTAAAGAGAGATTCGGCAGCTGTGTCACAGCCGGAATCCGTGCGTGAAAAAATCGAGGTCGACAATTCCGTTCGTCGCATACTTCGTAACTGGGATGCCAACGGTTCCCTTCATGCGGAGCGAGTCAGGGTGTTCACACCTCTTTTCCCATTGCGTAATCGCATAAGCGGTCTTGACCTTGATTTTTCTACCGATTCGATAGCTGTACACGATACACACGTCAATGTCGGTAAGAGTGATTTCAGGATTGAAGGTTACATTTCCAATATAAGTCGCTCTCTCACATCGCGTAGAGGCTCCCAGTCAATTAAAGTCAATTTCAATCTCACAAGTGACACCATAAATGTCAATGAGATAGCCGAGGCAGTGTTTGCCGGGGCAGCTTTTGCCGACAGCGGTACAGAGGCAGGGATGTCACATATGGATGAGAACTCTGACGAAAGCGCGCTTCAATCGTCGGTGGATATTGCTGTTGAGGCTTCCGACTCAGCTTCTGTGCTCATCATCCCTGCCAATCTTGAGGCTAAGCTGAATGTCAGGGCACGCAATATCATATACTCCGATCTCGCTTTCAGGGATTTCCGTGGCACACTCAATGCCTTTGACGGCGCACTCAACCTGTCACGGCTCGGTGCGCGTTCTGATGTGGGCTCTATCAATCTCAACGCCCTCTACACCGCACCCACCAAGTATGATGCATCCTTTGCGTTCGGAATGTATGTCAAAGGATTCCGTATCCGTGAGTTCCTTGATCTTGTACCGTCGCTCGACACCCTTATGCCTATGCTCCATGGTATCGACGGTGTGATAAATGCCGACATAGCCGCCACCACGCGTATCGATACTGCGATGAATCTTGACATTCCGTCTCTCAAGGCTGCTGTGAAGCTCTCGGGCGACTCTCTTGTTGTCATGGATGAAGAGACATTCAGGACTATAGGCAAGTGGCTCCTTTTCAAGGATAAGACCCACAATATGATCGACAGCATGACAGTGGAGATGATTGTTGACAACTCGCAGATGCAGATGTTCCCGTTCATGTTCAATCTTGACCGTTATAAGCTTGGTGTGATGGGAAATAATGACTTGGCGATGAACTTCAAATATCATATTGCCGTTCTTAAGTCGCCACTTCCGTTCAAGTTCGGCATAAATGTTTCGGGCAATCCCGACGATATGAAGATACGTCTGGGCAGAGCCAAGTTCAATGAAAAGAATATGGCAAAGAGCATATCCATAGCCGACACCACAAGAGTCAATCTCGTAGAGCAGATACGCAATGTGTTCAGCCGTGGTGTGCGTAATGCTAAGATACGCCAGATGGACTTTTCCAAGATAGGGCAGGCAGTCATGGAGGATGACCTGAAAGGTGATACCATTTCAGGAGCCGACTCCATTTATTTCATACGTGAGGGGCTGATACCTGCACCCGACACCGTTGCAGCTATGGCACCGCAGCTTCAGAAAAATAAGAAAATCAAGAAAAGGAGATAACGATGGCAACTGTGCTTCCATTTCATTCCGAGATAGTGAGATTTCTTGAGCGTCATCACTATCAGCGCGTGACACCGCGCGCAGCCCTCATCGACATGGACGGTACGCTGTATGACTCGATGAAGAATCATACGGCTTCATGGTATCGTCTCATAAGCGAGGCAGGGATACCATGCACCCGCGATGAGTTCTATCTCTATGAGGGGCGTACCGGTGCCTCTACAATAAACGCTCTTGTCAATCGAGCCTGGGGACGTGATGCCACCGACGAAGAGAAGACTGAGATGTACCATAAAAAGACAGTATATTTCAACGAACTGCCTCCGGTTGAGCCAATGCCCGGGGCTTTCGAGATGTTGAATCTGTTAAAGGAAATGGGGTTGCGCAGGGTGCTGGTGACAGGGTCGGGGCAGAACAGTCTGCTGTCGCGCATAGACACAGACTTTCCCGGTATTTTTGACCCGGGAATGAGAGTGACAGCTCGCGACGTAAAGCATGGCAAGCCGCATCCCGAGCCTTTCATACGAGCCATGCAGCTTGCCAGGGTGAGCCCTTCGCAATCGATAGTGGTCGAGAACGCGCCGTTAGGAGTTGAAGCCGGCAATAAGGCTGGAGCTTTCACGGTAGGAGTGGTTACAGGGCCAATTCCTGTCGAGGAGATGGAGCGCGCCGGAGCCGCTGTAGTGTTCCCGTCGATGGAGGCTTTTGCTGAAGCATTGCCTACACTTATATTTTCTCTCCTTTCTACATCCATTGATCCTCTCTAATGCTTGTTGGACCTCCTCTAAATTAATTATGCTATGCAAACGATTCTCTACACCAACGATATATCCTCTGCACTAAGGTCGCTTATAGGGGAAATGGCCCCTTCTTCGGTGCATATTGTGACTGACGCCAATGTCCGAGACAAAGTGCTTCCCGCTCTTTCTCTGTCCTATCCGGTGATTGTCACTGAGCCTGGTGATGTGGCTAAGAACCTTTCCACGTTGTCCCGGATATGGAGCGGGCTTATTGCCGGAGGTGCCACCCGAAAGTCGGTGGTTATAAATATCGGTGGCGGAGTGGTCACTGATATGGGAGGATTTGCTGCCGCGACATTCAAGCGGGGGGTGAGGTTTATCAATGTGCCTACCACGCTTCTATCGGCGGTTGATGCTGCCGTAGGAGGCAAGACCGGAATAAATTTTGAGGGATTGAAAAATGAGATCGGAGCATTCGCTCCCGCAGATGCCGTGGTGATCTCTACATCCACATTCTCAAGCTTGCCTAAGGAAGAGATGCTGTCAGGATATGCCGAAATGCTCAAGCATGGGTTGCTGTCATCGGAGGAGGATTATCATGAACTCCTTGATTTTGATATAGCTGATGCTGACATGGACCGCTTGTTGCCGTTGCTCGAAAAGAGTGTAAGGGTGAAGGAGCGTATTGTGAATGAGGACCCTCGCGAGAAGGGCATACGCCGCGCATTGAATCTAGGCCACACTATAGGACATGCTTTCGAGTCGCTGGCAATGGAAAGAGGCTGTCCTGTGCCTCATGGCTATGCTGTAGCCTGGGGAATGATGACAGAAATGGTGATATCCCATATCTCAGAGCAATTTCCGTCGGCTGAGCTGTATCGTTATGCGTCATATCTGAAAGAGCATGGCTACGGTTCGCCCGACATATCATGTGAGGACTATCCGCGCCTGCTTGAGCTCATGAGCCATGACAAGAAGAACGAAACAGCTGAGCATATCAATTTCACCCTTCTCTCATCTCCGGGTGAACCATTGATTGACCGTTGTGCCACGGAATCGCAGATCAAAGAGGCTCTTGATATATTCCGCGATCTCATCTGTTAAGCTCTCGATTCAGAATTGCCAGCCTATTGTCCCGAGAAAATTAAGCGTGCGGCATGTAGGTTTTACAATGCCTGTGGAGTTCGCTATATTGGATAAACCTATCTGGGTTCTGGCTCCGATGCGCATATGTCTGCCTAACGTGATGCCGGTAGCCAGATGAAACCCCATGTCGCTGCGGTGGTATGAGTTGATGAATCCGCTGTGATCATTGTAGAAACCGGATTCGAGATCGGATACTGACATTACGAGCTGTCCTATATTATTTGCCTTGGTGTCATGAATGCTGTTCTTTTGGGTGCCACCTGTCCCATAGGAGTAGTACATCCCTGTATCCACATTCCATTTTACGCTTCCTGAGATATTGAATATGAAGGATACATACACAGGGAAGTCAAGTTTATAGTAAGTGTTGGTCTGGAATACTTTCGACACGTTGTGGCTGTTGCTTCCTGACACGGCCATATCCGTCTCTCCGGAGTTGCGTGTGAAGTTAAGTTCTGTGCCAAGTCCGAGGAATTCTCTCAGATTGAATCTTGCTCCTGCACCTATGCCGCATGCCGGTCCCATTCTGGTATTGATATCGGATATCTCGGGGTAGCATGACATGTAGTTTTCCGTTATGATGCCACCTCCCGCAAGTGCATGTATATCTATGTCGAGGAATTTTTCTGTACGGTTGTGGTCTGCAAAGATCGGTTGTTCCGCCATTGCAGTGAATATTGCCGATATTATGATAAGGAGTGAAATTAGCTGTCTGCGCATTTTTCAGTGTTTTTATGCCTCAAAATTACGCTAAAAATGCTCCTTTTCCAAAAAATGCGATTTTTTTTGAAAAAAATTGTCGAAAAATTTGCACAGTATCAAAAATGTCCCTAACTTTGCATCGCAAAAGAAAAAAAGACGGCTCCTTAGCTCAACTGAATAGAGCATCTGACTACGGATCAGAAGGTTACAGGTTTGAATCCTGTAGGAGTCACAAAGCATTAAAAGACTCATCAGCATTGCTGATGAGTCTTGTTTTATTACATTTTCAGAGTATATGACACAGACGGAAACTGACCAGCAGTACATGCGCATTGCGCTTGATGAAGCCAGGCAGGCTTATGATGCCGATGAGGTGCCGATCGGTGCGGTGGTGGTTTCAGCGCGAGGACGAGTGATAGGGCGAGGCCACAATCTCACGGAAGCATTGTCGGATGTCTCAGCACATGCCGAGATGCAGGCTCTCACAGCGGCGGCAGCCACCCTTGGGGGAAAATACCTTTCCGGTTGCACCCTTTATGTCACAGTGGAGCCTTGTCTGATGTGTGCAGGAGCGATAGGGTGGTCACAGTTGTCGAGGATAGTATACGGTGCGTCCGATCCCAAGCGAGGCTACCGTTCGTTTCTGCCTTCATGCACCCCTTTTCATCCGCGTGCCACTGTCACGCCAGGAGTCCTTGAGGAAGAATGTGCGGCACTAATGCAATCTTTTTTCAAGTCGAAACGTTAATAGCATAGATATATAAAGCAGCCTTTATGAAAAAGAAACTTGTCATCTCCACCGGTGCAGGTATAAGTGCGGAAAGCGGCATATCCACTTTCCGTGATGCCGATGGGCTATGGGAGAACTATCCTGTCATGGAAGTGTGCAGCGCGGATGGCTTCGCGCGTAATCCTGCCATAGTGCACAAGTTCTATAACGAGCGGCGCAAAGGACTCCTTGATTGTAAGCCTAATGCTGCCCACATGGCTCTGGTGGAGCTTGAAAAGTGGTATGATGTGTATATCGTGACTCAGAATGTGGACGATCTTCATGAACGGGCGGGAAGTTCCGATGTGCTGCATCTTCATGGTGAGCTTATGAAGGTGCGTTCCATACCTCATCCCGACCGTGTCTACACTCTCGATATTGAACATCTGGAGACGACTCCCGAGACTCTTGACAGGTATGGTGACCATGTGCGTCCTCACATCGTATTTTTCCAGGAGGCTGTCCCCAATATGGAAGCCGCTGTTCAGCTTGCATCCGAGGCTGATATATTTGTTGTGATCGGCACATCCCTTGTTGTGTATCCGGCGGCAAGCTTGCTCCATTATGTGCGTCCGGGAGTTCCGGTATATTACATTGATCCAAATCCGGCATCGGTCCCGTCCAATGTCACAGTCATCAAGGACAAAGCTACAACAGGAGTTGAGCAGCTGTGCAAATTGCTTTGTTCTTCGTGTTAACATAAATTAACAAATGGGGGGGGGTAATTTGCAGATTAATTTTTAACTTTGCACATCTCATATTCGTATTATTAGATTAATAAGAATATTATTCCACTATATAACAAGAATTTCAACCTTATAAAGTCAACAAAAAAGTTAGGTTAAAATAGGAAAGAGCTGGCTGTGAAGTTAGCTCTTTTATTTTTTCTGCACGTTCAGATTCCTTCGATGCTGATGTACCATTCATGGGATGATTGATACGTGGATCTTTGGTGTGTCATCGTCCATACATCGCTAAAATTAGCAAAAAAAGCCAAAAACTTTACCCATGCGATTGATTCTGTGGATTTATTGACTAATTTTGCGATAAAAGGATTCTCGGATATGGGAAATATAGTCAACCTGAAGCAACTTACGTCACTGGCAAGATTCTCTACCGAATTCTCCAATTTCAGTGACGACTATCTTTTTACTCGCATCACCTCCGACAGCATCTCCAAGGCGTTGCGCTATGACTCCATGAACAAGATAGAGTATATCGATGGCCCAAGGCGTCTTGACGGTATGTCGTGGATACTTTGTTTCAGGGGGCGTATGGAGTTGGAGATCAATCTCAAGCCCATCACACTCACCGCCAACTGTATTGCTGTCACCACACCGGGATCGATGATCGAGATGAAGGACCTCGAACGCGACGGTCTTGATTGCTATATGCTGTTTGTGTCGACCGAGTTTATGAAGGATATCAACTTTGATCTCAATGTGCTTGGATCGGCGACGCGTCTCGGCAACGATTCCCTTATGGGCAACATGATGCAGATCACCGAGGAGGAGGCTGATACCCTGCGTGATTATTTCAAGCTTCTCCACCGTAATTCGGCAACAGAGAACGGCAGCATATACACTAAGTCCATTGTGCGCTGTGTGATAGCCGCGCTCACCTATCAGGTGTTGCAGATGGTGACAAGGCGTATCAAGGACAATTCAGAGTCGAAGATGCCGCGTTCGAGGCGCACCACATATGTCAATGAGTTCATGAGGCTCGTTCATGAGCATCACACACGGGAGCGTTCGGTGGCTTTCTATGCAGGCAAGCTCTTTATCTCCCCCAAGTATCTTTCGCTCATCATAAAGGAAAGCACAGGCAAGTCGGCAACAGATGTTATAGACTCATATGTAGTGCTTGAAGCAAAGAATCTTTTGAGATTCTCAGGCAAGAATATACAGCAGGTGGCTTACGAACTCAATTTTCCCAACCAGTCATCATTCGGAAAATATTTCAAGCATCTCACCGGAATGTCACCTTCAGAATATCAGAGATCATGAATATCACTCTCCCTCCGCGTAAAGGCTCACAGCCTCTTGAGATCGATACATCCGGTCTGCACCACGTAGTTATCATAGGAGCAAACGGCTCTGGAAAGACACGTTTTGCCAACAGGCTTGCCGCCGATCTTGGCGGACAGGCGTTCCGCCTCTCAGCCATCAAGGCTCTTTACAACAAGGACAGCGAGGATGCTTCCGACAATTCTATTGACATGCTCTACCGCCAGGCTGTGTCGGGCTCATCGCTGCTTCGCCCTGATCTTAAAGGTGAGTTTGAACGCATGATAGGTCTTATGGTCAATGAGGAGATGCTCAGCCTCATCCAGTACAAGTACTCGGGCGACAAGCGAAAGATGCATCACACGAGGCTTGACAGAGTGATGGAGCAGTGGCAGAAAGTGTTTCCGGGCAACCGCGTGCTCGTCGAGAGCGGACGTATGCTCTTCAGCCGTGACATATCGTCCGACGCTTATTCCCCCTCCAAGCTCTCCGATGGAGAAAAGACCGTCCTGTATTATCTCGGAGCAGTGACTTTCGCCCCGAAAGCCTCCACGATACTTGTCGACTCTCCCGAAATGTTCCTCCATCCATCCTCCATAGCCTCGCTATGGAACAGCATCGAGAACAGCCGTCCTGACTGTACATTCATTTATGTGACACATGATTTACAGTTCGCATCGACTCGCGGTCAGGGCAACACCATATGGGTCAAGAACTGCAATCCGGTGAAAGGGGAATGGGACTATGATTTCCTGACCGCAACCGACGGCATAAATGATGAGGTGTACCTTGCCATAATCGGGGCACGCAAGCCGGTGCTGTTCATTGAGGGTGACGGCGTGCATTCCATTGATGCCCGCCTGTACCCGCTTATATTCGAGGATTACACTGTGAAATCGCTCGGAGGCTGTGACCGGGTGATAGAGTCGACCCGCACATTCAATTCCCTGCGCTCATTTCACAATCTTAATGCCTATGGTATTGTCGACCGCGATCGGCGCGACGAAGGCGAGGTGAGCTATCTGCGCAAGAAACAGGTCTATGTGCCTGACGTGGCGGAGATAGAGAATATATTTATGCTCGAACCTGTGATACGCACTATGGCACGTATAAATCATCGTAATCCGGATGAGGCGTTTGCCAAAGTGAAACGTAACATAATGCGTCTTTTCGAAGCCGATCTGCGTCAGCAGGCACTTCAGCACACTCGACACCGTGTAAAGAAAGGTGTGGAGCACAGGATTGACGGACGTTTTGCCAATATAGGTCAGCTTGAGAACCATATCTCCGATCTCGCTCATGAACTTAATCCGCGTGCCACCTATGAGAGCCTGTGTCGCGAATTCCGACGTTATGTCCAGGACGGAGACTATGCATCCGTGCTCAGGGTTTATAACCGTAAGACCATGCTTTCGGAGAGTCATGTGGCTCACCATTGCGGATTGCGCCGCGATGACAAGGATGTATACATCAACACCATCATCAACATTCTCTCAGTCAACCGTCCTGGTGCCGACGATATCCGCACCGCCATCCGTTCGACTTTCTCTCTCGGTTAGGAGGCATAATAACCAAATTGCTCAAAATACCAATTCGGAATGAAATGAGGTGGCAGATTCTATGAGTTCTTGCTTTCTTTCGTCCTCATTATCGTCACAGCAAGCAGCCAAAATACAGAGGCTGAAAACAGATTGAACTTTGAGAAAACATAGATTGGTATTGGTTATTCGTAAGTCCCTTCATAATGATATACGAGCTGTTGGAACGGCTCATACTTTTTGTCGCCGACCCACAGTTCTGTTGGAGACAGATTGAATATAATGTTATGGTAATGATAATCCGCATCTCCACCGAAAATTTGAGAGAATACAATTTTCACCGTTTCCGAAACGTCTGAGCCTCCAAGACAAATCACATCGTCTGGAAGCAATGCGAAGTGGTATGCGACATTATCCATTTGTAAAAAATCATAAGCAGCTTTGACTTGAACAACACCTATGTCACGCAGCCTGGAGGCTACTGATTCATCTGTTATAACAGATGCCATAGGTGTTAAATCCATGTAGATAGTCAAGGAATCCTTTGATACAGCCTTACAAGCATTACCTTCTGAAATTGTGTTCCCCTGATAATAAGAGACTCTCATTTTTCCATGATATGTGCCTTTCAATTCAAAAAGCGCATTTTGAATTTCAGATGGTGAAAATCTTGGTTCATCGTTATTGCAGCTTGTGATGAATACCAAAATGATGAATAGAACGATTGATGTTATTGTCTTCATACTTTTACCTTTCTCACACGGCTCAATGTAGAGATTAATTTATGTGCAAAAACGTGAGCCAACTATGCTACGTCTTCAGTGAAGGTCGTCGGAAACTGTTTGAGCAGATGTAACAATAGCAGCCTATGCATATGCGTGAAAACCACTATGCTATCCTTACTCGGTCGAAAATTTCCTACGTTTTCACTTACAAGATAAGCATAACGCTTATTTTTATCTATGTTTTGGAAAGGGTTTTCCCAATCCAAATGCAAAAATAGTGAAATTCCAATAAAAACCTCTCTCTGTCAGACATAAATCAGTGTTTCAAGGCTCATTCCCCCTTTTTTTGTACCACTATTGTTTCTTCAAGAGTTCAATGGCTTGTCTTTTACCGCTAAAAGACAAGCCATTGACAACATCATAAGTGAAACACCTTCATCTTGGAATGTTGACAGTAACATTTAATTTGAGCTTATGCAAATAGTCCGACACTACTCTCGTGGCAATAAACAAGAAAGAGCTAAATCATTCCGATTTAGCTCTTTCGTTTATTGTATTATCCTTATCTGCTCATTGTGAGCCGACAGGCATTAAGCGTTCTGGGCGATCTCCTTGAACTTGTCGAGCGATACGGTCTCTTTATCGAGTGAAACCATACCTTCGATTGCAGTGTACAGCTTGGATGAGAGTATCTGCTGGATGAGCTGATTGCGTATCTCCTCTTTTTCAATCTGCTCTTTGGCATACTTGGTGATTACCTCATCGTCCATGCCTGCGAGACCGTACTGGGCGAACTGACGTGCGGTGAGGGCCTTGGCAGTGTCAAGCACTTCATTGGGCTCAACCTTTATCTCAAGGTTCTTGAGAAGATTGTTCTCGATGATCTCATGCTTGATGGCAGCCTCCTGTGAAGCGAAAGCCTCGTCGGCGTTTTCAGCGTCAGCGAAGAACAGTTTCTTGATAGTGGCTGCGGGGAGCTGCATATCGCCGTACTTCTCCATCATTGCCTTGTCGAAGGTGTTGCGGAATAGTATGTGGCTGTTCTGTGCGAGTTCACCGGCGATGAGTTCCTTGATAGCCGCGCGGTATTCCTCTTCGTTGTGTACCTTGTCAAGACCGAACACGTTGTTGTAGTACTCCTCTCCGAGTTCGGCAGGCTGGTTGACGATGATTTCTGAGATGTTCATCTCGAAGTCATTGTGGATGTCCCCTGCGATAGCCTTGTCTACATGGAGCATGGAAGCGAGCTCGCCTGCATCGCCGCCGGCTGCCTTGTTGGGGTTGAACACCACCTTGTCGCCGGGCTTCTTGCCGTCAAATTTGGCAGTTTCCTCTTTGTCCTTGAAATAGAGGGGGAACACTATGCCGTCGGTTACCTGGATGGCACCTTCGTTGGTGTTGACCTCACCGTTCTCGTTGAGCTGCATGAGCGAGCCTTTCACCACTGCATCGGCTGTCATTTCCTCGCCGGGCTTCTGTGAACCGAAACGCTTGCGCATATTGGTGTCCTGCTCGTCAATCATTTCGTCGGTGACCTCAATCTCATAGAAAGGATAATGGTCATCGGCAGAAGGCTTGATGTCGAGTGTGGGGATGAGTGCAAGGTCATACTTGAATTCCTGGTCGCCTTCCTCGAAAGCTTCCTTTACCTCAACAGGCATCGGGTGGCCCATGACGTTGAGCTTGTTCTCGGTGATATAGTCAATGACTGCACGGTATACAGTGTCGTTGATCACGTCGCTGGTGAGCTGCTTGCCGAAACGACGCTTGAGCTCGCCGAAAGGTACATGACCCTTGCGGAAACCGGGGATGACGTGGGTGCGGCCAATCTCTTTGAGCTTCTTGGTCACATCGTCCTTATAGTCGTTCTCTGCGATGGCTACCGTGAGACGAAGCTCTACGGGAGAGATCTCTTCCTTTGAAATGTTCATTTCTTAAGTATCTTATATTTATAGAATTTCTTTCAGCGTGCAAAATTAGCAAAAAAATCACAAAATAGCAAGCACTTAGTCGTTCAAGATATTTTGCGGACGCATAAGCTTAGGATTCTCGCTTTTTTTCCGTATTTTTGCACCCATGAAAAAGATTTTTCCGATATTCATCATCATATTTTTCACTGTGTTAGGCTTCGGCAGATCTCATGCTGAGGACCCTGAGGTAGAGCCTACCTATGCATGGGGCATACTCCAGCCTCTCGGGCTGCATTCGCCGGCGTCTGTGGACACTCTTCTCTATAATTATTACCGCACTGCCATACCCACCTCTGTGTCTCCGGCATTCGTGACCACAGGCAACCAGGCATCGGCAGGGAAGAATATGATATACATGGACCAGGAGCCTGTCAGTCCGTTTTTCCTTAAGGACGCCAAGAGATACTGGCTCCCATCCGAGAAGGATCAGAAGTTCTATAACTCACGTATCCCGATGTCGATTGTGGGCTATAACACCGGTGGCGGCCGTGAGATAGCTCAGGATTGGTTCAGGTTCCTGTTTTCAGGCAACTTCAGTCCGAAAGGGCAGGTGGGATTGAAGGTGGACTATCCTTATTCTAAAGGATCTTATGCCAATCAGGCAGCAAAGTCGTTCAGTTGGAATCTCTTCGGCTCCTATATGGGCGACAGGTATGAGTTTCAGGGATATTTCAATTCCTATACGGCTTTGAACCAGGAGAATGGCGGTATAACTGACGACCTTTACATAATAGATCCGGCAGTGATACAGGGTGGCATGTCGAAAATCAATCCCAAGAACATCCCCACCAATCTCACAGCCTCACGTAACCGTGTTGCCGGTAAGCAGATGTATATGAACCACCGTTATAAGGTCGGTTTCTGGAAAGAGACTTACGATTCGGTGTATGAGGATTCCATAATCGCGCGTGAATATGTCCCTGTGTCGAGTTTCATATGGACTATGTCCTATAGCGAGGACCGTCACAGGTTCTATAACACCTCGGCTTCCGAGGAGGATTTCTGGGCTAACCACTACATTTCGGATGCATGGACCGATGACCAGACCGAGTATTCATCTCTCCGTAACACTATAGGGGTGGATCTTCTCGAAGGCTTCAACAAGTATGCCAAAGCGGGGCTTTCGGCATTCGTGACCCACGAGTTGCGAAAGTACACCCAGGCGGTTGACACCCTGCCTATCAGCGGTCCCGACCGTCCTGAGGGGCTTACGCCTTATCCTTTTGCCGAAAGGCTCTCTGCAAAGGCATCCGAGAATCTTTTATATGTCGGTGCCCAGCTCACCAAGCGGCAGGGCACATTGCTCAATTATGAGGGTACTGTGCAGATTGGCCTTGTCGGTCCCGCAGCCGGAGAGCTGAAGGCCGACGGAAATGTAACTACCCGCATAAAGTTCCTGGGAGATACTGTGAGGCTGAAGGGTTATGGTCATTTCAGCAACACTACAGCTCCGTATCTGATGAATAATTTTGTCTCCAATCATTTCATGTGGAAGAATGATTTCGGCAAGACTCGCCGGCTCAGATTCGGAGGAGTCCTCGACATTCCACACACGTCCACCAATATAGATGTGGGTGTGGAGAATGTGCAGAACATGATATATTTCAATGACCAGTGCCTGCCCATGCAGGCGGGAGGAAGCGTGCAGGTGCTGAGCGCACGTCTTCAGCAGGATTTCCGTTTCCGCGCACTCAATTGGCGCAACACCGTGATATATCAGAAATCCTCTGACGAGAGCGTATTGCCGTTGCCTCAGCTTGCCATATACTCCAATCTGTATCTGCAATTCAAGCTTGCCAAGGTGCTTGATGTGCAGTTGGGTGTGGATATGGATTATTACACAAAGTACTATGCTCCGGCATATCAGCCTTCGACAATGACATTCTACAATCAGCATGAGATCAAGTGTGGCAATTATCCGATGATGAATGCTTATGTTAACATGAAGCTATCTCGCGCGCGTTTCTTCGTGCTGTTCTCCCATGTAAACCAGGGCAAGCTCGGAGGCAACAATTATTTCTCCAGCCCTCATTATCCGCTCAACCCGCGTAGATTCCTGATGGGAGTGTCGGTAGATTTTCTTAATTAACCAAATCCTTTGCCCGCGTGTTATATACAAGTAATCAAGTGTATATAATGACATGAACGGACACAAAGGATTTCTTACTCCACGGCGGTTGCTGGTGGTGGCTCTTGCCATTCTTTCCGTCGGCATCATAGTCACAGTCAGATATATCAATGCCTCCGGTACCCATGCCGGATATGAGTACGAGCGCGGACGCGATGACACCATCAATGTGGCTATAGCCTATTCCCCTATGTCGCTGTATCGTTACGGCGACACTCTTGCCGGCTTCAATTATGAGATGCTCAGGGGTATGTCGGCGATGTATGGCGATAAAGTGAAGTATTACCCTGTATCATCAGTAAGCGAGTCGCTCGACCGTTTGAGCGACGGAGTGTATGATGTGCTTATCGCCGATATACCTGTGACGGCCTCTTTGCGTCAGAGGTTCAGGTTCAGCGAGCCGGTGTATATCGACCGCATGGTGCTTGTGAGCCGCGACACTACCGTCACCACTCCATTGGCGTTGGCAGGGAAGCAGGTATGGGTTGTGGCAGGTTCACCGGCGGCGGAGCGTGTAGGCAATCTTTCAAGAGAGATCGGTGACAGCATAATCATTCATGACTCCCATAAGTATTCGGCTGAGCAGCTTGTGATGCTTGTCTCGGCAGGTGATATCCCTATGGCTGTTGTCAACGAGGAGGTGGCTCATCGCTTGCATGAGGAATACAGCGATCTGCATGTGGATACTAAGGTCTCGTTCAGCCAGTTCCAGTCATGGATATTCAATAAGAGACGCACGGCTCTCGCTGATACACTCGATGCTCAGATCGAGCGTTTCAAGCTGACCCCTCAGTATAAGGAATTGCTTGATAAGTGGCTCGACTGTGAATAGGCTCTCTCTGTTCAAAGAGAATAGAGGTTCATTCCGCAGCGTGAGCAGTCAAACTCCACTCTCAGGCGCACAGAGCCGTTTACGAGATACAACGGACCATTGTCCCATGACCTCCCTCCGGGAGTGAGCAGGCATTTTCCAAGCTCGCGGCGGATGCAGTAACGTGTGGTCATGACCATTGTGCCGTTCTCATCCTGAGGCCGCTTTACCTCTGCGGCGGGTACGATTGTGTTTACCCCATGGTCACGGTAGAATCTCTCGGCGAGATGGTTGGCTACATTGTCGTGAATGGATGCTGTGTCGGATATGTATTTTGCCTCAGGTGTTTCCGGGAGGCGGTAGCTGTAGCGGTAGGTCATTCTTGCCGCACTGTCGAGTTTCGCTATCCCATCTCGGCGCAAGGAGGTTAGAAGGGATGCAGGTATGAAGTGTTGACCTATGAGATCCACGATCTTGCCCGGTCGGTATATAGTGTCCCCGAGTTTGCTGAGTATGCGTCGGCGCGGAGCTTCCTGAGGTGTCACAGCTTCGCTAAGGTCACCGCAATCCATTGTCACAGTGGCTGACACCCCTGTCTCTGATGTGAGTTCGAGGGCTATGTTTGAGCCGCTGGTTCTGGTAAGAGCCATATCGAGGCGCATTGTGCGTGTGGTCTTTGCCGATGATATGGCATCGTCCCATTCCTTGTCGCGGTTGCGGTAGAGTGTGGTGCCGGCAGGGATGTTCTGAGGGGTCGCCGGGTATAGCCTGTTGCCGTTGGCACGGTTGAGTCGGAAACCTTTGAATTGTCCCTCTCTGTCGAAATACCCGAGTCCGTCGCCATTGGCAAGCGGTGCCGACAGTGATGCGGTGATCGATCTGTTGTCGCATTTCATCACCTTTCCTATGGGTGTTCCTGTGGCTTTTGGGGTATCGATTGACGCAACACCCTTCACCGGGGCTTTTCCGGAAAGGAAATAGGTGGTGAATCCGCGGTTGAATGACTTGTCGGGCGAAGGGTTGAAGTCTGCATGTGATTCTCCTGCCGACTGGCGCACATATCTCCCCCCGCTCCCTTCGACAACGCGGTCCAGTATTCTGGAGTACCATGCTACAGTGTTTCGCACATATCCCTCTTCCTTTAGCCTCCCCTCTATCTTGAATGAGCTTATGCCCGCTTCAGCCATATCTCCTATAGAGTCGGAGCGGTTGAGGTCGCGTAACGATAGCAGATGCTTGCCTTCAGTCAGAGTATTGCCGTGTGAGTCGGTGAGAGTGTAGGGTAGGCGGCATATCTGGGCGCATTCTCCACGGTTGGCACTGCGTCCTCCTGTCATGCAGCTTGCACGGCAGTCTCCGCTATAGCTCACACACAGTGCTCCGTGTATGAACCCCTCAAGCGGTGTGTTTGGTACAGCCTCATGTATCTCGGATATTTCCTTGAGTGAAAGTTCGCGGGCAAGTACGAGGCGTGAGAATCCGGCATCGGCAAGGAAACGTGCTTTCTCAGGGGTGCGGATATCACATTGTGTGCTTGCATGAAGTTCTATCGGCGGTATATCCATGCGTAGTATTCCCATGTCCTGGACTATCAGGGCGTCGACCCCTGCATGATAGAGCGAGGTGATCAGGCGTTCTACTTCATGGATTTCATGGTCGTATATTATAGTGTTGACAGTCGCGTAGACCTTGGCGTTGAATGGATGGGCGGTCTCTACCACGCGGCGTATATCGTTGATGCTGTTGGAGGCATCCTTGCGCGCGCCGTGGCTTGATGCGCCTATGTACACGGCATCTGCCCCGGCGAGTATGGCACTTATGGCGATATCGGCGTTCTTGGCAGGAGCGAGGAGTTCAAGAGGGATGGGGGTTGGTTTCTTTACTGGCATGATGCAAAATTAACGATACCATAAAATCCTTGCAAATGCCGGATTTATTATTTGGTTAAAATAGATTAAAACCCGCTGTCGGATATTAAACTTTCAGCATATCCAGCGGTCATACATAATACAGGGAACTAATAGAATTAGCTTTTTGATAATAACAGTCCCGCGCTCACTCGTGAAGAGCAAGCGCGGGACTATATGTTTTCTTCCGTTCCGCTTCGTTCTTTTATTCAAAGATGTGACGGAGTTTTGAGAAAATACGGTTCTTCGTGGATTCATCAGGGGTTACACCTGGCTTGCCTCGGAGCGATTCGATAGCAGCCTGCTCCTGTTGTCCGAGGTTTTCGGGTATGTATACCATGATGTTGACAAGTTCGTCACCTGTGCCGTATCCGTCAGTGGAGGGGAGGCCTTTGCCGCGCATGCGCAGTACCTTTCCGGGCTGGGTGCTTGCTGGAATCTTCATTCTTGCACGCCCAGTGATGGTCGGTACCTCTACCGAGCCTCCGAGTGTGGCTGTAGGCAGGTCGAGCATCAGATTGTATACGATGTCGTTGCCGTCACGTATTAGCTCGGGGTGCTTTACCTCCTCTATCACTATGAGCAGGTCGCCGTTAGCTCCTCCGCGTGGAGCGGCATTCCCTTTGCCGCGCATGGTGAGTGTCTGGCCGTCCTGTACTCCTGCGGGGATAGAGAACGACACTGTCTCATCCTTTCTCTCAACACCTTCGCCGTTGCAGTAGCTGCACCGTTCGGTGATTATTTTGCCTTCGCCGTGACATTGGGGGCACTCGATCACCGACTGTTGTATCCCGAACATTGTCTGCTGCTGGCGTATCACTGTGCCTGAGCCGTTGCAGGTAGGACAGTTGTGGAAAGCCGTGCCATCCTTTGCACCGGTACCGTTGCAGTGTGAGCATGGCACCATTGTGGGTATCTTAAGCGTCTTGTTGATGCCTGTCGCTATCTCTGCGAGAGTCATCTTTATCTTGATGCGCAGATCAGAGCCTCTGCGCTGACGGCGGCGGGTGCGTCCGCCTGCCGACTCGAAGCCTCCCATATTTCCGAAAGCTCCTCCGAAGATATCGCCGAATTGCGAGAATATATCCTCCATTGAGAATCCTCCCGCATGGAAACCTCCGCCACCAGGGAATCCTTGTGGTCCCATATCGTGACCGAACTGGTCATATTTGGCTCGTTTGTCGGGATTGGATAGCACATCGTATGCTTCGGCAGCTTCCTTGAATTTCTCTTCAGCTTCCTTGTCCCCAGGGTTCTTGTCGGGATGATATTGTATAGCCTTCTTGCGGTAGGCACTCTTTATGGTCTTTTCATCGGCGTTCTTGTCGACTCCAAGAACTTCGTAATAGTCTCTTTTTGCTGCCATAACGGTGATGCGGTGTTGTTATATTACTGCCCTACCACCACTTTGGCGTGGCGAAGCACTTTATCGTTGAGTGTGTATCCTTTTGTCGGTGTGTCGATTACAATCCCTTTCTGTGACTCATCCTGGACCGGTACCATGGCTATTGCCTCATGGATTTCGGCGTCGAACTGATTCCCTGTCGATTCGATGGCTTTTACTCCGTTCTGCTCCAGATATTTGATGAGTTTCTGATAGATGAGTTCCATGCCCTTGCGTATTTCGGCAGGATCATCGATCTTCGCGCTTGCATCAAGTCCGCGCTCGAAGTCGTCGACTATCGGCAGTAGGCCTTTAAGCACGCTTTCGGAAGCATTCTTGATTAGTTCTCCTTTCTCCTTGACGGTACGTTTGCGGAAGTTGTCAAATTCTGCCATCAGGAAAAGATACTCCTTTTTCTCCTTCTCTACCTGGGCTTGGGCATCGAGAAGTTGCTTGTTGAGGGCATCTATGTCGGCAAGTTCCTTATCGATTATCTCATTGGCTTCATCAGCCTGTGAATTTACCTCATCGGAAGCGTCCTGCACATCATCGAAGCATTCGGTTTCTGGATTCTCCCGGTGCATCTTTTCCTCTGTATCGGGAGTGGGGGTATGTTGATTTTGTGGATCTTTTGCCATAATGGTATATCTTTATTTTAAACAATATATGTATGCAAAAATGTTGCCAGACTCACGTCAGTGAGTCTTAATGCTTTCGGTTGGTGACGGACCTGCCTATTTTTAGAACAAAAATATCTGTATAACGTTCGATATATCAGCTGAAAATATTGCTTGTCAGAGTGTTGCCACCAGTGTGTCACATCCCTGGAACCTCTCTCTTATGACGGGTGACAAAATGTCATTCCCGAAGATTCCGAACACTGACGCTCCCGACCCTGACATTGCCGTGTATATAGGATTCATCTCCTTGATGCTTCGTTTCACATCAGCTATTGCCGGATAGGCGGGTAGCACTGACGGTTCGAAATCGTTCTTGAGTCTCCCCTCCCATGAGGATATAGGCGAGGCGATGATGTCACGTATCGGAGTTGACGGTATGGCGGGAGTTGTATGTGAATAGGCGGCGGCAGTCGGAACGCTCACCTGTGGCTTCACTATGAGGATACTGTGACCTTTCAGGTCAAGCTCCACAGGTTCCATGTCGGTGCCTGTGCCTGTGCACAGCATGGGGGTGTTGTATATGAAGAACGGGCAGTCGGAACCGAGAGTTGAAGCTATGCGGGCAAGTTCCTCACGGTTGTAGCCGAGGCTGAAAAGCTCGTTCAGGGCTAATAGGGTGAACGAGGCATCGGACGATCCTCCTCCAAGCCCTGCTCCGTCAGGAATGATCTTGCGCAGATATATGTCGACAGGAGGGAGTGAGACCTCTGCTTCAAGAGCCCTGTAGGCTTTCATCACCAGGTTCTTTTCCATGGGGCATTCCACCTTACGTCCGCTCACGGTGAGTGTGGTCTCGGAACCTTTGGCGGGTACTATTTCAAGCACGTCACACCATGGCACCGGCACCATGACAGTTTCGATGTCATGATAGCCGTCAGGACGTTTCCTGAGGATATCGAGTCCGAGGTTTATTTTGGCATTTGGGAAGAGTATCATAAGCTTGGTACTTGTTTCGGATTGCAAAGTTAATGAAAACTTATCGACATTAGTTTCAAGTGTGGGGGGAAAGGTGTAACTTTGTCCTCAAAAATCAACCATTCAGTTCCTATGGCGCAAGAGAATAACAACAATACATATGCCGGTAGGCGTTCCAGACCGGAGCACGTGTCGCAGTTTGACCATGGAGGGCGTGTGCCGCCACGAGATAATGATCTTGAAGAGGCGGTGCTCGGTGCGCTCATGCTTGAGAAGGATGCCTACACTGTGGTGTGTGATATTCTCAAGCCCGAATCCTTCTATGACACCTCCAACCAGAAGATTTATGCAGCCATTCAGAGCCTCGGTGCAGCCCAGCAGAGCATAGACATGCTCACGGTCACCGAGAAGCTCCGTCTTAACGGTGACCTGGAGGCAGCCGGCGGAGCCCTGCGTATATCGGAGCTGACATCGAGGGTGGCGTCCGGCGCACACGTCGAGTTCCATGCTCGTATAGTGGCTCAGAAATATCTTGCACGTGAGCTGATACGTTTTGCATCACAGATCGAGGCACAGGCATTTGACGAGAGCTACGATGTGGACGATCTTCTTCAGGAAGCTGAAGGAAAGCTCTTTGAGATATCCCAGCGCAATGTCAAGAAGGATGTGACACAGATCGACCCTGTGATCAATTCGGCTATCGAGCAGATTCAGATATCAGCTAACAGGGCATCCGGTCTGTCGGGGCTTGAATCGGGATTCCATGAGCTTGACAAGCTCACATCCGGATGGCAGAGAAGTGACCTTATCATCATTGCTGCACGTCCTGCTATGGGTAAGACTGCTTTTGTGCTGTCGATGGCAAAGAACATGGCTGTCAATTACAATATCCCGGTGGCGATATTCTCGCTTGAGATGTCTAACCTTCAGCTTGTTAACCGTTTGATACAGAACACCTGCGAGATTGAGGGTGAGAAGATCAAGAGCGGACAGCTGTCACAGATGGAGTGGGACCAGCTGATGTCGCGTGTCAAGAATCTCTATAGCGCACCGCTTTATATCGACGATACGGCTTCCCTTTCTATATTCGAGCTCCGCACCAAGGCCCGACGGCTTGTCAGGGAGCATAATGTGTCGTTCATAATAATCGACTACCTTCAGCTGATGAATGCGTCAGGCATGAAGTTCGGTTCACGTGAACAGGAGGTCTCCATGATATCACGTTCATTAAAGCAGCTTGCCAAGGAGTTGAACATACCTATTGTAGCCCTGTCGCAGCTCAACCGTTCGGTGGAGTCGCGTGGTGCCGATTCAAAGGATGGCAAGCGTCCGCAGCTGAGCGACCTTCGTGAGTCCGGAGCTATCGAGCAGGATGCCGATATCGTGTGCTTCATCCACCGTCCCGAGTATTACCTGCGTTCAGGGGTCGACGGAGCCGGAAATGATATACGAGGCCTTGCCGAGTTCATTGTCGCCAAGCACCGTTCAGGACGTGTTGATGATGTGAAGATGAGGTTCAAGTCGAAGTATGCCCGCTTCGAGAACTGGGACGGAGAGATTTCCGTGACAAGCGGCCAACGCGAGTCGAGGTTGAACGATGTGGATTCTGCCATCCCCCGGCAGGTATGGATGCCATAGGCGGAGCGCAGTTCCAGGGAGGTTCAGCCGATATTACAGCCACTACCGCATCCGATGCCCCGCCGTTTTAGCAGGCGTATCCATATATCTGATAACAGTAGGGCGGGGGAACATTCCCCGCCCTACATGTGTTTGATTCGGTCCTACAGCGGAGGCTGAGGCTTGGTTTTCATGTCAGCCTGGATATTATACCATTCGGTAGGTATCTCGCTTTCGGGGAGGAAATATCTCTTGATCTTTTACATAAGTCGGGTGGGTGTGTTATGAGTTTTTTATAACAATGATTCGGTAAAATTTTAGGTTGTTCATCCTAGGCTAAGCCGCTAACTGAGTCAACCGATGATTTATTTTCTGAATTATTTTTAGATGCGGAGATTTTCCGCAAGTCGAAATAATTGTTGAGGCGAGATAAGATTCAAACATAAGCCGTTTGAACTGCGCTACCGAAAGATCCGGATAATCCTTCCTTATGACCTCTTTGCAGACATTGAGGGCAGTGAAGGAAAGATTGAACGCAAAGTCAAGCCGCTCCCTGTCGCGGGTCTGCTGTGACTGAAGTCCGGTAAACTGCTTGGCATCGCGTATACCGAACTCAATCTGAAAGCGGGTGCGGTAGAAACCGATGATCTTTTCAGGCCTCATATTGGTGTCGGTAGAGAAGTAAAGAAGAGGCTCTGCGTTTTCAACCGGACAGACCACGATACGGATGTCGCGTTTCAATGCCCTCGAATGCACGACCGCCGTGTGACATCGGTTTTTGTTTCCTTTGGAATCCTCATATATGAATGAAGTGAACACGGACATGTCAAGGTTGGAGAAATCCACTTTCTCTCCATACTTTTTCTTTCTGCCGCGTCTTCGCGGGGCGGAGGAATCCGGTATGGCCAGATACCTCAGATATGAGTTGGCACGTAATCTCCCGACAAATCGAAATCCCATGCCAATCACTTCATTCACAAATTCATATTTGGAAAAGAAGGCATCGGCAACCAGAATATCCGTCAGTGAGAGCAGCTCTGTCGCCTTTGACCTGACAAGTGCCACATACCAGCCAAGCATTGACATTTGTTTCTCAGATTCAAGAGTCCTGAAGTTCGGTGACTGGACAGCACCGAGCATCACGCATGTATGTTTACTCAGACTTATTGCCCCGATCGCCATTATCTCCAGACCGCGTTTCACACGTTGTGCCACCCCTGACCAGAAACGGCCTATGCCATACGTCAGTCTGCCTGACTTTGAAATGAACGACGGATCGATTGCCACTGCCATGTCATCGGCCGGCTCAAAACAATCCTGCGCCATACCTATGTTGACTTTCATCCAGTCTACGGATGTCTTGAAATTGGAAGCAAAGGTCTTGGCTGTACGACCGCCATAGCGCGACAGCCGGGTAAAATTGACTTTGCCCGGAATCAACGCCACAGTGCGTATTGTTAAAATCAGCCAGTTGAGGAACCTTTTGCTCATCTTGGTTGTAGTATTTTCAAATACCGACTTACACCGAAAGGTGAAGTCTTTGAGAATCGCCAATACGTTCATGGTATAAGATTTTTATAATGAACGCTTTGGCGATTCATTTGTATTTGACAATTCGAGATATTAACTTAAGTTTCAACTACTTCGGTAATTTTTACCGAATCATTGTATAATAGACATCAAATTTAGTCAGAAATTATAATACTGTAAACGATATGGGAGGATTTCATCAAAAAAGTTGTAATTTTGTCACCGCAAATATCACGATTATGAATAATATAGGTATCTTATTTGACCTCGACGGTGTACTTGTGGACAGCGAGGGCGAATATACAAAATTTTGGGGAGGCATGGGCGAACGTTACGGACTTGTGCCTACATTTGCCGCAGATATCAAGGGTACTACTATCGGGGAGATTCTGCTGAACTTTCCTGAGGCTGACCGTGAATGGATACTCGGTGAGCTTCACGCATTTGAGGCAGATATGCAGTATCCTGTATATCCGGGTGTGATGGAGTTTCTAAGAGAGCTTAGGGAGTCAGGTGTGCCTTCGGCTATAGTGACCAGCAGTGATAATGTGAAAATGGACCTTCTGTTTGCCCGGCGACCCGAATTGCGTGGCATGATCGACGCGCTTGTGACAGGTTCGATGGTGACTCGCAGCAAGCCCGATCCGGAGGGGTATCTCAAGGGTGCCGGACTGATCGGTGTACCCATCGAGAGATGTTATGTGTTCGAGGATTCGATGCAAGGATTGCAGGCAGGTCGTTCGTCAGGGGCGAAAGTGATAGGCATTGCCACTACTAATCCCCGCTCAAAGGTAGAGACCATTGCCGACCTTACTCTTGATTCTATGCATGGGATTTCGCTTGCGTGTATCAGTGCTGTCCGATAAACGGTAACAATGGTTTTCAACCTATATATAATCAGCCATTTAGCTCAATGCTAAATGGCTGATTATATATAGGTTTTTTCCTGTTATGCTACTCGTATCGCGAGAGGCGGGTAAGGATGAGGTTATATTCATAGAGCGTATCGAGATAGTCTCGTTTTGCAGCTATGAAATAGTTCGCCTCTTCTATGTATGTCAGGAATGTGATCTGACCTGCCTTTAGAGCCTTGTGTAGCAGCTCATAGTTTGATTTGTCATTTACCACAGGCTCGTATTCGTTCATTATGTGTCGGAGGGTGTCGAGCTGCTTTTTGTCACTGTTCATTTCTGACACGCGTCGTGTCAGTGCCAGTTCGGCATCGAAGAGCGAAGCCTCGGCTTCAAGTGTGGACGCCTTGATCTGATGTTTGCGGCTCCACACCGGCAGTGTGATACCTATGGAGAATCCGTTGAAACGATCCTCCCCTTCATTCTCATGTTCGTAACCTATGGAGAACCCAGGGATGCGTGAACGTTTCTCGACTTTTACCATTGATTTGGCTGCATCCACACCCGCCATTGCAGCGGCATATTGCGGGTCTCGTTCCCTTATTGTAGCCTCATTGATTGATGTCGGAATTTTGGTGATGGGATAGGCGTTGCCGAGTTTCGATATTATACCGCTCACATCCTTGCCGCCGTTCAGCGATTCGAGGGTTGCTATAAGGGTGCTTCTCTCTGCTTCAAGGGTGTGTAGCTCGCGGTGCACGGCAATGCGCTCTACCACGGTCTTGTTGTAGTCGAGGCGCGTCTCGGCTCCGGCTTCGGCAGCTTTCTTGTAATATTCCTCCATCTGGTTCATGCGTTCAGCCAGTTCTGACTGCATCTCGATGAGCTGGGTGTTGTGTATGATGTCGATGAAGAGGGTGCGGGTCTCCTGGCGCAGATCGAGCAGGGTGGATTCAAGCAGGTATTGCGATGCGGTGCTTGCAGTACGTGCCGCCTCACGGCGTGCGGCATAGACTCCGGGCCAGTCAAACGACTGGCTCACGGATATCGACCACTTGTTGACAGTTCCTTTGGGCGAGCCCCATACGTGAGAGAATGATGCCTCGGGTGCTTCAAGAGTGTTTTCTCCGAGTATGCTCTCTGCCGTGATCTGTGAGCGTGATGCTTCGGCACGTGCCGACAGGTTATTGTTCATCACTTCGGCAAGTGCTTCATCAAACGGTGTTGCCCCTGCCATGACTGGAGGTATGAATGCTGCTAAGAGGAGAGGCAGAAGTCGGAGTGTCATTTATTTTCTTTTTTTCGGTTGGTGAGATAATACATTATAGGTACGATGAATATGTTGAGGAGGGTCGATGACAGCAGTCCGCCAAGGATGACGATGGCAAGTGGCGACTGTATCTCATTGCCGGGCTGAGTGCCGTTCACCGCCAGAGGTATTAGGGCGAGAGCTGAACTGAGAGCTGTCATAAGAATCGGGTTGAGACGGTCGGCTGATCCGTGAAGTATACGGTCCATAAGGCTTTCACCATCATCGCGCAGAGTATCGTAGCGCGACATAAGCAACATGCCGTTTCGGGTGGCTATTCCCATGAGGGATATGAATCCGATTATGGCAGGGATGTTGAGTTCGCCTGATGTGAATCGAAGTATGAGGATTCCGCCTATAAGGGCAAGAGGCATGTTCAGAAGTATGATGCCTGACTGCACAGCGTTGTGATACTGGCCGTAAAGTAGCAGGAAGATGATTACAAGAGCGATTACCGACACTATCATGAGTGTGCGTGACGCGCTCGCCTCGCTTTCGAACTGTCCGCCGTAATTGACATAATATCCTTCGGGAAGCTCTATCTCTTCATCCACCTCCTTCATGATGTCATTGACCACTCCGCGCAGGTCACGTCCCTCCACATTGGCAGATATCACTATGCGGCGGCTCACGTTCTCGCGGTTGATGGAGTTGGGTCCGGCTGCCGATGTGATTTCCGCAACTGCGCTCAGGGGTATCTTGCCTTTGGGAGAATCTATCATCAGGTTTGCTACATCGTCCATGGATTCCCTTGCGTCTGACTCCATTTTAAGGACAAGGTCGAAGGGGCGTCCTTTTTCGTAGACCTGTGACACTGTCTCGCCTGCGAGGGCTACACGTATGAAGTCGGCAAACTGGCTCATGGGTATGCCGTAATATGCGAGCATATCGCGGCGAGGCTTGATGTCGAGTTGCGGACGTTCCATCTGCTGCTCGATATTCGCGTCCACCACACCCGGTACGGTTGATGCCACAGCCTTGATTTTGTTGCCTATGGTGAACAGTTTGGTGAGGTCATCTCCGAAGAGCTTTATGGCTATCTGTGCCTCAGTGCCCGAGAGCATGGCATCGATACGGTGTGAGATCGGCTGGCCTATCTCAATGTTGACACCTGGAAGATGTGACAGCTTATGGCGCAGATCGCTCACCATCTCTTTGCGTGAACGTCCCTGGTCGAGAGTGTATGGGGCCTCGATTTCGCTTACGTTCACCCCGAGAGAATGTTCGTCAAGCTCGGCGCGTCCGGTCTTGCGTGCCACGGTGCGTATCTCAGGCATGGACAGTATTATCTTCTCGGCCTCGCGTCCCAGTTGGTCGCTCTTTTCAAGCGATATGCCCGGAAGAGTGCTGACATTGATAGTCAGTGAGCCTTCATTGAACGGCGGCAGGAAGCTGCGTCCGAGGGTGAAGAACAGTCCGATACACACAAGGAACAGTACCGATACACCTATCAGTATCGGCTTGATATGTGAGAACGATTTGGCGAGAACTGCGTGATACCACACGCTGAGGCGTCGTGACAGCCAAGGCTCCTGCTCAAGCTGGGTTGCTATCTTCTTGTCGCCGAGAAGGTAGGTGCACAACACAGGAGTGACGGTGAGTGCGACTATCGTAGAGGCTATGAGCGACACTATGAACGATACTCCCAGGGGAATGAGCATCCTTCCCTCTATGCCTTGGAGGAAGAAGAGCGGAAGGAACGAAGCCATGATTATGAGCGAGGAATTGAATATAGGCATTCTCACCTCTTTGCTTGCTTCGTATACCACCTTTATTATTGGTTTACCTTCTTTAAGATTCTGACGCAGACGTTTGTACACATTTTCCACGTCAACGATGGCATCATCCACCAGCGAGCCTATGGCTATAGCTATACCTCCGAGACTCATGGTATTGATAGTGAGACCCATGAAGTGGAGCGCGATGATGGTGACGATTATGGATAACGGGAGTGCCACAAGCGAGATGAGTGTAGTGCGCAGGTTCATCAGGAAGAAGAACAGCACTATTATCACGAATATCGCCCCCACGAAGAGCGACTCTTGCAGATTTCCTATCGAACGTGCTATGAAGTCACTTTGGCGGAATATATCGGTATTGATCTCTACATCTGACGGAAATGTCTTTTTCAGGTCATTGAGCTTGGCATCGATATTGTCGGTAAGCTCTATGGTCCCGGCTCCGGGCTGCTTGGTCACGGTGATGAGCACGGCAGGATGTGCGTTAACCGATGCTGCACCCAAGCGCGGTTCCTGAGGCTTTGCTGACACCTCGGCTATGTCGGAGATCCTTACCATGCGTGATGCATCACTGATTATGACCGTGTTGGCAATCTCATTTACATCATTGGTGGTTATGTCACCCTTTATTATATACTCGTTGCCGTAGTCATAGAGCACACCGCCTGCTGCATTGCTGTTCATACCGTTTACGGCGTCGCGCACTTCATTGAGGGTTACGCCGTGACGCTGCATTTTGGCTGGGCAGAGTAGTATCTGGTACTCCTTGGCGTCACCTCCTATCACTGACACGGATGCAACACCCGGAAGAGAGAGAAGGCGCGGTCCTATCTCGCGGTCGGCAAGCGTGCGCAGCTCCATGGGGGTGGTGATGGAGTCGGCTGTCAGACCTATGATCATTATCTCTCCGAGTATTGACGACTGCGGACCGAGCGTCGGAGTGCCGGCTCCTGGAGGGAAATTGCCTTCAAGCTCTGTGAGCTTCTCTGCTACTATCTGACGTGCCAGGTACACATCTGTGTCCCAGCCGAATTCCACCCATACCACCGAGAATCCCGGGGTGGATGATGAGCGTACTCGTCTCACTCCCGACGCGCCGTTTACAGCGGTCTCGATCGGGTATGTGATAGTGGTTTCGATCTCTTCTGGAGCCATGCCGGGAGCTTCGGTCATAACTACCACGGTGGGGGCGTTCAGATCAGGGAAAATGTCAACTTCGGTACGCATCAGAACGATCATACCGTATATCATTATGAGCCCCGACAGGACTATGATGGCAAGTCTGTTGTCGAGTGAGAATTTTATTATCCTGTTAAGCATCGTCGCCGTGGATTAATGGTTGTGGGAATGTCCTTCGGGGGCTACGGTGGCTTGTTCGGCAAGGCGTACGAATGTCGCTCCCTTAACCACGGCTATCTCTCCGGGTTTCACACCCTTGATGATCTCCACGCGCTTTCCGTCGCTGTTACCCAATGTCACAGGGCGTTTCTCAAAGCTGTGGGCGCATGAGCGGATAAACACGAATGTCTCGCCCATCTGTTCTACTATGGCATCGGTGGGCAGGGATATCACATCGTTGCGTTGCGCGCCTTTCAGGTATACTTCGGTTGCGCTTCCGGGGATCACAGGTGCTGTGCCGTCGAAATTGAAGAACACAGGTATGTAGCCCGGTGTCGACCCTGCCGATGCAGGTGCTGAGCTGAGGAGTTTGCCATTATGTTCGGCTATGTCTATTGACTCTCCGCCGTGGAACGTCATGGTCGCGCCTGCTACCTTCCCGAGGAAAGCGGCTTCGGATGACGGCACGAGAGCGCGGAGGGTGAGTCGGCTGTTGCTCGCCACATTGGCTATGGACTGACCTGTCTCTACATATTCTCCGTCGCTAACATTTATTGCAGTGATCACACCTGAGCGTGGAGACGTGGCTGCACCGGTTGCCGCAGCAGGGCTGTAGGCTGCTTTGGCTGATTCATAGGCAGAGAGGGCATCGTTGTAGTCCTTGCGTGTCACCAGGCCGTCGGCAAGGAGCGGGGTGATACGGTCGAGTTCACGTTTAGCGTTTTCCATGGCGACGCGTGCTGCTGCATTGGCATCGCCGCCTGTCACATTTTTCGCAGTCACAGAGGCTATGGTCTGTCCGGCTCTTACTTGGGAACCGGGATTTATACCTGAAGCTATGCGTACTATACCTGATGTCGGTGCCGACACTGTACCGATGTCGGATGATGATGGGAGCACCTCGCCCGACACTTTTAATGTCTCTGCGAAAGGAGCGGGAACCACAGTGTCGGTCTCCACTCCGAGACGTTCTGCCTCTTCCGGCTCAAGTACTATAGCACCGTCTCCGTGGTCATGCTTGTGGCTGTGGTCGGCACCCTCTTCTGAATGTTCATGCCCCTCTTCTCCGTGGGAATGTCCTTCATGGCTGCCGCATGCAGCCATACCGAATGCGAATATAGGCACCATTAACAGGTATTTAATGCTGTAGCGTGGTCTCAGTCTCATGTGATTATGGTTATTAAAATATTAAGGAGTTTTGAATTTAAAACCGGATGTTTCCTGATGCAAAATTACTGTGTGGCTTCCCTCGTGATGTTGCACTATTCCGGTGAATCTTTGCAAAATTACAATAAAATGATGAGACAATTCATCCGTAATGTATTACTAAATGTTAAAGCTTTTTGCTTATGTATACAAAAAATCAACCCCTTACATTAGGTTTACGCCTGATGTGAGGGATATGCGATTGGAGGATATGGCAATAAATGGTAGCCCATAGGAGAATCGAACTCCTCTTTCAAGAATGAAAATCTTGCGTCCTAACCGATAGACGAATGGGCCGTTTCTTGACGGATTGTCTGCTGTCAGAGATGGCTACAGAATGCCGTCAGGAAGTATCTTGGCATTAAGCTGCGAGCTTAGCGATATGCTTTGCAAGCTTGCTCTTGAGGTTGGCTGCCTTGTTCTTTGAGATAGCATTCTTGGAAGCGAGACGGTCAAGCATAGCACCGATCTTGCGGAATGCTGACTCAGCCTCTGCCTTATCAGTCAACTTGCGAAGATTGCGCACGGCATTGCGGGCGGTCTTTGCATAGTAGCGATTGCGGAGACGACGTGATTCAGTCTGACGGATTCTCTTTAAGGATGATTTATGATTTGCCATCTGTGATAAGTGATTTTTTGTTTTTATTGTAGCCCATAGGAGAATCGAACTCCTCTTTCAAGAATGAAAATCTTGCGTCCTAACCGATAGACGAATGGGCCTTGCGATAAAAGCATAGTTGCTCAAAAGCGATTGCAAAGTTAGATAGTTTTTTTGTATTAGACAAATTTTTTGATTGTTTTTTATTAATTTTGCATTTAATCATCCTCCTGAGCCAATGAAACTGTCATTTATAGCCCTGAAATCAACTCGTTACAGCGATTCCCAAAGCATTCTCACGGCATATAGTCGTGAGCTCGGCAGGGTGTCTATGGCTGTGCCGGCTGGCAAAGGGAAAGGTGCTTCAAGGATCAGGGCTCTCACAATGCCGCTGAGCATACTGGAGTGTGAGACTGATGTCAAGCCCGGCAGAGAGGTGATGCCTATTCGCCAGGTGCGTCCGGTCATTGTGCTCGGCGAGGTTCACACCCATCCTGTAAAACAGATGCTCGCTATGTTTCTTGCCGAGGTGCTGTCAGTCGTTCTGCGCGAGAGTGTCCCTGACGATAGAGTCTACCGGTATCTGGAAAGCTCCATAAGTTATCTTGACTCTGTGCATGGCGGACTTGTTGCCAATTTTCATATCTGTTTTCTTCTCCATCTCGGGAGGCTTCTCGGCATAGAGCCTGATGTTTCCACCTATGCTCCTGGAATGGTGATTGACCTGCGTGACGGTATATGGCGTGGCTCCATGCCTCTTCATGGTGAGTGGCTATCTCCTGAGGAGTCCGCGGCGGCAGTGGGGATGTTGAGGATGACTTATTCCAACATGGCATCGTTCAGGCTGACACGAGAGCAACGTTCGCGCGCACTTGACCTCGTGTTGCGCTACTACAGTCTGCATGTCGCCCCGTTGAGCCATATCAGGTCGCTTGAGATTCTGAGATCGATGTTTTGATATCTATTGTGGCTGAGTCAATTTCCGGTCCGTTATTGTATGTTTCCTTCTTTATATCATATGTATTCTCGCAATGCATGGCTGAGTCGATGACCCGGCGTCGCAGTTCTGCGAGAGCTTTGCGGTGGGCACGATGGATGTACACGCGGTTGATGCACATGCCTGTAATTGATACCAGCACAATAATGGCTATAATGGCGAGCCACATGAGGATTTCGTGAGTGTCAAGAGGGTTCATAGCGCGTTTTTTATTGGTATAACGCATTTCAGTGCCCCCCGGTTGGCGCGGACTGAGTTAAAAAAGTGTCCCCGCATGTTAACCGCATTATATTTTGTGCTACCTTTGCAGGCATGAAACCGACAGATTCCGACATTACCATAAGGAGGGTTCTCCCCGAGGATGCATGTCAGATTGCTGACATATACAATTATTATGTAAGGGAGACCACAGTGTCATTCGAGGTGGCTGTCCTGAGCGTCGAAGATATGCGTGGACGCATCGAGCGTATATTAGGTGAATACCCTTATTTCGTTGCTGAGCGCGGGGGTGAGATACTCGGATATTGTTATGCCCATGAGTGGAAAGAGAGACCTGCCTACAGGCGCACGTTTGAGAACACTGTCTATCTGCGTCACGGATTGACATCCCATGGTGTGGGACGCAGGCTTATGGAGACTCTGATTGATGCATGCCGTGATGTGGGCTGTCATGCCCTCATAGCCTGCATAACCACCGAAAACGAGGGGAGCCGCCGTTTCCACCGGGCGCTCGGATTCAGGGAGGTGTCCCATTTTAGTGAGGTGGGCTACAAGCTCGGACGGTATCTTGACGTTACGGACATGGAACTCCTGCTCGGTCAGCCCGAGTGAGATTATCTGCCGGTTTCGGATGCATACATGAATTTTCTGTCCCGCATGCGGTCGTATACCTTGCGTCCTGCCACATAGGTGGCGAGGTTAATGTTATCGAGCCCCAGAGTCATTATTACGAATAGTTTTTCGAATATGTCGTCTGAGAATCTCATGCGCCATTCCGCGTACTCCGACGGTTTCAGATCGATCACAGCAATGTCAGCTTCATATCCCGGAGCCAGTGAGCCTATTGTGTCGCCGAGGCATAGAGTCTCTGCTCCGCCGCGTGTGGCGAGATAGAAGCTTCTCAACGCATCAAGGTTGTGTGAATGCAGCATTGCCACCTTGTATGCTTCGCTGAGCTGGCGTGGTACAGAGAAATTGGTGCCTGCGCCCACATCGGTGCCGATTCCGAAACGTATCGGACGGGACTTCTCCTTGGCTTCCCAGTACTTGAATTCACCGTCTCCGAGAAACAGATTGGAAGAAGGGCAGTGTGCCACTCCGCATCCGCATCGGTGCAGGGTCTCCCATTCATCTTCCTGCACTATGCAGCAGTGTGCCATTATCGAGCGTCTGCCGAGAAGACCGAAATGACCGTACACCTCAGTGTAGTTAGGGTGCGACGGATAGAGCTGTCTCACCCAGTCTATCTCGCTTTGAGCCTCGTCAAGATGTGTATGCACATATACTCCCTTATCCATGTTGCTCCGGTATAGCTCTCCGGCGAGACGAAGTTGTTCGGGTGTTGAAGTAGGGGCGAAGCGTGGTATGATGGCATAGAGCTGACGCCCTCGACGGTGCCATTTGTTGAGAAGCCTTTCGGATAGGAGTATCGATCCTTCGGTCGACTCATCCTTTAGTGAGTCGGGTAGATTCCGGTCCTGAAGCACCTTCCCTGATATCATTCGTGTATTGTAACGTTCCGATTCTTCGAAAAACGCCTCCACCGATGTCTCGAATGTTGTGGCAAACACATTGGCTGTGGTGGTGCCATGCTCAAGCAGCTGCCTGAAGAACATGCGGGCCACCTCGTCGGCAACCCCCTTGTCCCTGAACATCGATTCGGTGGGATAGGTGTAACGGTTGAGCCAATTGAGCAGAGTGTCTCCGAATGAACCGAGCATCGGTGACTGCACATAGTGAGTGTGGCAGTCTATTAATCCAGGCATTATGAGGGCATCGGAGTATGTGTCTATATCATTGAGCTGAGGATATCTTGGCGCGACAATGGAGTAGTCTCCCGCATCGATGATTTTTCCGTCTCTGATCACAATCAGTCCGTCCTGGTAATGGTCGTAGCATTCTGAAGCCGGCTTAAGGAACGGATCGTCTTTGAACGACAGCATCTGTCCTCTTACACTTTTAAGTGGCATGCCGTTAGTGATTGCGGATGGTGATGATATGGTGTTCATTGTCGTATAGCTGATATAGTGAAAGTGAATTTATTGTATATGTTCCGGCATGAGGCTGAGTCGTACGGTCATGACCGTATATAATACAAACCCTGTAAACCGTTAAAAAGTTCTTGAATTTAGGTTTCTGGCTTTAGTGTTATGCTTTGCATACGACATGGGGGCGTCTTCCTTAAAGAATGCGCCCCCGTATATGTTGTTGCCTAAGCTTTTATCCTCCGAAATTATCGTAATGTATCGATTCCGGATCTACCCCGAGGTCATCAAGCATCTTGTTGACGGCGGCACTCATCGGGCCGGGTCCGCACATATAGTACTCGATATCCTCCGGATCGGGATGGTTCTTGAGATATGTCTCATAGATCACCTGATGCACGAATCCGGGGGTGTACTTTACACCTGCGGCATCAGCCGCAGGGTCGGGACGGTCGAGGGCGAGATGGAATTTGAAGTTGGGATATTCCTTTTCGAGCTCCAGGAAGTCCTGTAGGTAGAACACCTCGTTCAGAGCGCGGGCTCCGTAGAAGTAGTTCATCACACGGTCAGTGGTGTGAAGGGTCTTTGTGAGCCACATTATCTGGGCGCGCAACGGAGCCATGCCGGCACCGCCGCCTATCCACATCATCTCGGCTTTGGAATCCACTATGGGATGGAAGTCACCATAAGGACCCGACATCACCACCTTGTCGCCGGGTTTGAGAGTGAATATGTAGCTCGACGCTATGCCGGGCATCACATCCTGGAATCCCGTCTGGGGTTTCGGTTTGAACGGAGGTGTGGCGATGCGTACGGTGAGCATTATCCTGTCACCCTCCTCGGGATAGTTCGCCATCGAGTAGGCGCGTACCGTTGTCTCGGTATTGCGGCATTTCAGCCCGAATAGCCCGAACTTCTCCCATGCAGGAAGATACTCGTCGCCGATGAGCGATTTGTCGATATCCTTGTCGTAGTCCATTTCATATGTGGGGATCTTTATTTGGGCATACGATCCGGGTATGAAGTCCATATGCGCGCCTTCGGGTAGGGCTACTATAAACTCCTTGATGAATGTTGCCACATTCTTGTTGGAGATGACCTCACATTCCCATTCCTTGACATCAAGGGCTGACGCAGGTATCCCAACAGAGCAGTCCTCCTTGATCTTGACCTGGCATCCCAGACGCCAGTGGTCCTGCTGCTGCTTGCGTGAGAAGTGTACCTTCTCGGTGGGGAGGATGTCACCCCCTCCGGTGAACACCTGGCATTTGCACTGACCGCAGCTGCCCTTGCCTCCGCAGGCCGACGACAGGAATATGTTGTGGTCAGCGAATGTCGACAGTAGGGTCTTGCCTGAATCGGCCTCAAGCACCTTGTCATTGTTGATGGTGACCTTCACCTTGCCCGAGTGTACGAGATATTTCTTGGCTATAAGCAGGATTATCACAAGAGTGAGAGTGATGATCAGGAATATGCTTACGCCTGACAGTATCGTTAGCATTGTCGTTGTTCAGTTTTAGTAGTTTAGATCTTTATGCCGAGGAAGCTCATGAACGCTATGCCCATCAGCGCGGTGATTATGAATGTTATGCCGACGCCGCGGAGAGGGCGGGGGATGTTGGAGTACACGGCAAGACGCTCGCGTATCGCCGCTATGGCTGTGATGGCAAGGAGCCATCCGAGCCCCCATCCGCCCCCGGCGCATACTGCGGTCCATATGCTCGGAAAGTCACGCTGCTGCATGAACAGTGAGCCTCCGAGTATGGCGCAGTTCACGGCGATGAGGGGTAGGAATATTCCGAGCGACGAATAGAGCGCGGGGCTGTACTTCTCCACTGCCATCTCTACAAGCTGTGTCATCGACGCGATCACCGCTATGAACATTATGAGAGAGAGGAAGCTGAGGTCCACTGTTGCATATTCCTCGCCGAGCCACACCAATGCACCGGGACGGAGCACATAGTTCTCAAGCAGGTAGTTGACCGGAAGGGTCACCACGAGCATGAATGTCACAGCTATGCCGAGCCCGAAGGCTGTCTTCACGTTCTTGGATACTGCTATGAACGAGCACATGCCTAAGAAATAGGCGAATATCATATTGTCGACGAATATCGACCTGATGAATATGTTGAGATTTTCCATTCTTTAGTCCTCCTGTAGATCTTTGTTGATACTGCGTTGTACCCAGATGACGCAAGCCACGACGATGAGTGCCATCGGAGGTAGGATCATCAGTCCGTTGTTGACATATCCGTTGTCGTAGCACCACTGTGGTATCACCTGATATCCCAGAAGTGTGCCCGAGCCGAACAGCTCGCGGAAGAACCCCACTATCACGAGGATTATCGCATAGCCTAGGCCGTTGCCAACGCCGTCAAGGAACGACGGCCATGGTTTGTTGCCCATGGCGAAAGCCTCAAGCCTGCCCATGAGTATGCAGTTGGTGATGATGAGACCTATGAACACCGAAAGCTGCTTGGACGCGCTGTAGGCATACGCCTTGAGCACCTGGTCGACTATTACCACAAGCCCCGCCACAACCACAAGCTGCACTATGATGCGTATGTTGGTGGGGATGGTGTTGCGTATGAGTGAGATGATCACGTTCGCGAAAGCCAGGACGGCGATCACTGATATGCCCATCACTATCGCTGGCTCAAGCTTGGCGGTGACGGCAAGTACGGAGCAGATGCCGAGCACCTGCACCACGACGGGATTGTTTTTTGAGAAAGGGTTAAACAGTACGTCGGTATTTTTTATCTTTTCTGCCATGATTCTGATGTGTTAGAGCACGTTAATCGGCTAATGACTGGAGAAATTTGCGATAAGGCACAAGGCAGTTGTCGAGCATGGACCCGACACCCTTGGAGGTGATGGTGCCTCCTGATATGCCGTCCACATAGTCCTCGCCGTCAAGAGGCTGCTGTCCTGCCTTGACTACGGCTATGGGGCGGAAACGACCGTCCTTGATCACCTGTTTCCCCTTGAACTGGTCGCTGAACATAGGCTTCTCGATCTCTGCTCCAAGACCGGGGGTCTCACCCTGGTGGGCGAAGTATGCGCCGTATATGGTGGAGCCGTCGGCATTGAACGCCACATAGCCCCAGATAGGGCCCCAAAGCCCTGCTCCATATACCGGAAGTATGTATTTTCTAGTTCCGTCCTGAGTGGTGCATACATACACCGGCAGCTGTCGGCGGTCGGCTGGCAGCTTGCTTTCGGCTGCGACATTTATGTCGAATGCCTTTGCGCCTTCGATCTTCTCCCCTTGGGCGTTTATCACGTACTGTTCGGTGATATAGCGGTTGAAGTCTGTGGCAGTCTCTCCCTCTGCAGGGGTGATAAGCGCGGCAGAGAGTATCTGGCTCATCTTGTCAGCATCGATGTTCTCTTGCTGACGCCCTTTCAGTGCAAGCGATGTCGCGGCCAGGGCTGTACCTACAAGCACCACGAGCACTATTATATAGATCATGGTATAGGTGTTGCTTTGTTTATTCATAATATATGATGTATATATCGATGAGTTAGTGGTGTGATGCTAAGCTTTGGCGCGTTCCTTGAGACGGCGCATGCGGCGTGACACATTTGCCTGCACCACACAATGGTCTATCAGTGGCGCGAGGGCGTTGGCAAGGAGCACTGCGAGCATCGCTCCCTCTGGATAGCCGTTGTTGTATGTGCGTATGAGCACAGCCATCACTCCCACCAGAAGTCCGTATATGTATTTCCCTGCTCCTGTCCTTGCCGCTGTGACAGGATCTGTTGCCATGAACACTGCGGCAAAGGCGAAGCCTCCGTATAGAAGCTGGTCAAGTGGTGACAGGAACGACGCCGGATATGTCGAGGTCTCGAACACATTGGCTATCCATCCCATGAGCAGTCCTCCGGCAACCACACTCAGCATGATTCGCCATGATGCTATGCCTGTGGCGAGAAGTATCGCCGCGCCGATGAGGATGCACAGGGTCGAGGTCTCTCCGAACGAGCCCGGGATAAGCCCTATGAATGCGTCCCATGTCGAGATCACATCGCCGCGGAGATTGAGCAGTTCGAGCTTGTCGCCTGCGAATGAGGCTATCTGTCCGAGCGGAGTAGCACCGGTGAATCCGTCGGGCAGGTCGTAGCCCAGTCCGAGTATCGAACCGGAGCTGACAAACACCTTGTCGCCGCTCATCTGTGCCGGATAGGCAAAGAATAGGAACGCTCGCGTCACAAGTGCCACATTGAACACATTGTAGCCTGTGCCGCCAAACACCTCTTTGACGAATATCACCGAGAATGCCGTCGCTACAGCGAGCATCCACAGAGGTGTCTCTACGGGACATATGAGCGGTATCAGGATGCCTGTGACAAGAAACCCTTCCTGGATCTCTTCCCGCCTCCACTGGGCTACGGCGAATTCTATGCCGAGGCCCACCACGTAGGCTACAACTATGCGCGGGAGCACTGCGAGGAAACCATACATCATGAGTTGCCAGAAGGGGAACTCCGTGGCACCTGCTGCAAGCCAGTTCTGATATCCTGTATTGTACATGCCGAATAGCAGGCATGGCATAAGCGCGAGCACCACTATGATCATTATGCGCTTGGAGTCGAGGCTGTCATGTATGTTTACGCCCGAGGTCGATGTCGTGTTGGGGGTATAGAGGAACGTCTCAAACCCGTCAAAGACACTTTGGAAGCTGTGGAGCTTGCCTCCGGGCTCAAAGTTGGGCTTTATGCGGTTCAGATAATTTCTTAAAGCTTTCATTTTCTTCTGTTCTGCGTGTGATTTGTTTAGGCTTCGCTGCGCATATAGTCAAGCCCCTCGCGCACTATGCGTTGCAGTTCAAGCTTCGAAGGATCGGCATATTCGGCAAGTGCGAAATCCTCGGGGGCCACCTCATAGATGCCGAGAGCTTCCATGCGGTCTATATCCTTGGCTATAATGGCTTTGATGAGATATTCAGGCACGATATCCATAGGTATGTAGTCGTCATATATGCCTGACATTATCATGGCACGCCTGCCGCCGTTGAGGCGGGCGTCGGGAGAGAATCTTCCGCCCAGCAGCTTGCCTAAGAACGAACGGCTCTCGCTCATTTTCCTTGGGCTTAGCGATGCCCATCCCATGAACTCGTCTGCATCATCCCCCTCAGGTATGACAGTCACCTGACGGTAAGGGTAACGTAGGTATCCGTCACCGCCTACAGGGACTCCTGTGAGCACATTGCCCGAGATTATGCGGTGATGACGGCTGTCATTTCTGATGTTGCCGTCAATCAGTTGGGAGATAGGCGCGCCGGGCACTGTGGTGACGGCTCTTGGATTCTCCACCTCGCTTCCTGTGATAGCCACAGTCACTGTGAAGTCGACCTTCCCTGTGAGCATCAGGTGCCCGATGTTGGCGAGTGTCGCTATGTCGAGAGTCCACACAGTCTCCCCCTTGCTGAGAGGAGCTATATTGGCTATCTGCACTCCGGGGTTCCCTGCGGGATGAAGCCTGTTGAACTTAACGATCTCCGCACCCTTTATGTCAGGGAAATTGCACCCTTGCGCTATACTTATATATACGGTGCCGTCGGTAAGCCTTTTCAGGGTCTCCACTCCCTTGGCTATCTCAGCCTCCTTGCCGGCTATTGTGTGGCATGGATCGAGGGCGAGAGGCGCAGTGTCCATGGCGGTGACGAATATGTCGCGCGGACGGTCGCCGTCCGTTGGCACTATATCGTAGGGGCGGCGGCGCATCATAGACCAGAGTCCCGACTTCTTCAGGGCTCTGCGCACATCAGCCTCTGTTTTGACTGAGGCGGTATCGATTGCTGACGCGGCCAGGCACTCGTCGGACGGCATCACCACTATGCGTTCAATCTTTCTGCGAGCCCCTCTGACTATGCTCTCTACAGTGCCGCTGATAGGGGATACGAGTTTCACATCCGGATCATTCTTGTCATGCATGAGCGGAGCCCCCTGGCTCACAGTGTCCCCTTCCTTTACCTCGGGCTTCGGAAGGAATCCGGGATAATCGTCAGGGGATATGGCTATCCTGGCAGGCCTGATGTCGGCGGCGACACTGGTGTCGGAGAGCTGACCTGCAAGGCGCATATTGAGCCCCTTTTTGAGATTGATGGTTTTTATCATTATTCTTGTGTAGATATGTATTTTACCTGTACATTATAGAAGTGGCAAAGTTAGTGAATATATTTTAAATAACTTTAAATCGAATGGACTAAAAATGGTGAAATAGTGTCAAATTCGCTATATTGTTGCATTAATTTATGAATTTTAGAGATATGGGTATAAAAAAAGAGATAAAACGTTTGCAAACACCGAAATTTCATTTTAAATTTGCATACCGTTTATGCCTTGTCCACCTGTGACGGAGAGGGCACATATCGCAAATAAATCTATTCTTTTAATCCTTTAAATCGAATTGCCACCCGCCCTCACATCTCAGATACAACAACCGGAATGCCTGATGTCAAGGCATGCTGATTGTGTATAGACACTGTTGGTCGGTGCGCCGGTAAGATCGAGAAATCATCAAAACTAATACATAAACTAATAAACCAAAACAAAACAGTTAATTCAAATTATGGAAGCTCAAAAGCCCACCGTAGCCAAGCCGGCTGCAAAAAAAGAAGGCAGCAATGTTGCCGGTATCAAGAATGCGTTCCTTGTGATCCTCGCTTGTTTCGTAGTAGCTGTGTTGCTCTTCGTTTTCTGGTTCGGTCACGAATCTCACTTCGAGGAAGGTCACCCCATCGACCTTTGGGGAACTATCTACAAGGGTGGTTTCATCGTGCCTATTCTTCAGACCCTCTTCCTCACAGTTATCGTTCTTTCTGTAGAGCGTTGGATCGCCCTCTCTTCTGCTAAGGGTAAAGGCTCTATCGAGAAGTTCGTCGCTGGCGTTAAGAAGTGCCTCGTGTCTAACGACATCCAGGGTGCAAAGGCTCTCTGCGCTAAGCAGCAGGGTTCTGTTGCAGCTATCGTCGCTGCCGCTCTCAACTCTTACGAGGACATGGACAAGAACACCGTCCTCTCAAAGGAGCAGAAGATCGCTAATCTTCAGAAGACTGTTGAGGAAGCTACCGCACTTGAGATGCCCGCCCTCCAGCAGAACCTTCCCATCGTCGCTACACTCACCACTCTCGGTACTCTCGTAGGTCTTCTCGGTACTGTGATCGGTATGATCAAGTCATTCCAGGCTCTTGCTGCATCTGGTGCTCCTGACTCTACCGAACTTTCTACCGGTATCTCTGAGGCACTTATCAATACCGCATTCGGTATCGCAACTGGTGCTTTCGCTGTTATCTCCTACAACTTCTACACCAACAAGATTGACAACCTGACCTACGCTATCGACGAGATCGGTTTCTCAATCGTGCAGACATTTGCCGCTTCTCACTAATTCCACATTACTTTATCAAGAAGATAAAACAACAATCTTTTTCAAAAAACAACTCTTCAACCGATAACGTAATATGGGAAAAGTAAAAATTAAGAGAAAAAGCACCCTCATCGACATGACCGCGATGAGTGACGTGACTGTGCTCTTGCTTACTTTCTTCATGTTGACATCGACCTTCCTTCAGAAGGAGCCCGTCACAGTGTTGACGCCTTCATCTGTATCGGAGCAGAAAGTGCCCACCGCCAACCTGGCATCGGTACTCGTTAGCCCCGAAGGAAAAGTCTTTATCTCCATTGCCGGTGACGCTGATGCCGAACTCAAGGACACATGGGGAACCGAGGCTCTTCGCAAGACCATCCTCGATGAAGCAGTAACGCTTTACAACAAGCAGCACCCAAGCAATCAGGTGCAGCTATCAGCACAGGATCGTGAAGCATTCTCCAAAATAAACATGTTTGGAGTACCCTTCCAAGTCCTTCACCAATTCCTCGCAATGTCTCAGACCGAGCAGGACAAGTTCATCTCCGATATGACCCAGAAAGGGGTAGGTATCCCGGTGAATGACAACAAGGACATGGAGCACCTCAATGAGTTCCAAATCTGGATGCGCGCCATCTACAACTCTGGCAACGACAACCTTCAGAAAGCCATGAAGAAAGGCGAAGGTATCGCTGTGAAGGCTGACAAAGACACCCCCTACGATGTAGTTCAGGATGTCCTTGACAACCTCCAGACTCTTAAGATGAACCGCTTCAGCATCATGACAGCACTTAAAACAGAGCAAGATTAATCACACCATGGCACAAATCGAACAATCAGACAAGGGCAAAAAGAAAAAAGGTGCCCAGAAGAAAATGTCGATCCATGTGGACTTCACACCCATGGTGGATATGAATATGCTTCTGATCACATTCTTCATGCTTTGTACCACAATGATCAAGTCTCAGACTCTCACCATCTCACTCCCCTCGAATGAGAAAGTTGAGCAGCAGGAGATGAACAAAGCTAAGGAATCAGAGGCTATCACACTAATCCTTGCGACAGATCGTAATGCCGACGGATCAGTCAAGAAAGATGACACCGGACGCCCCATGAACACCGTTTATTACTATGAAGGTATGCCCGAAATAGCCGATGCCGACGGCGACGGTCTTATTGACAACAATAAGCTTAAGGCTGAAAAATTCATTGGTAACGACGGCAGCGTACAGAAAGGTATCCGTAAGATCCTTCACGACCGTAACCGTCTCGTTCTTGACAAGATTGAAGTCGAGAAAGCTCGCTGGCGCAAAAAAGAGTTCGCACCCAACAATTCTGCTGCCAACGACTCCATCTACCAGGCTCGCGCTCGCGAGATCCGTAACGACTCCACTCTCACCCGTCCTGTAGTAATTATCAAGGCGGCTCCTGAAGCTTCTTGGGAAAGCTTGATTTCGACTCTTGATGAGATGCAGATCAACCAGATTTCACGTTATCAGATCGACAACATCAATCAGACCGACTCTACTCTCATTCTTGACTATCTCAAGAAGAACCCGAAGTAATATGTTGATGATAGATATATATTAACCCGAAAAATCTCTTACGAAATATGGCAAAAGATGTAGATCTTTCATCATCAGAATGGATTGACCTTATATTTGAAGGCAAGAACAAGAACTTCGGAGCATACACCCTCCGAAAGGCTTCCGCTAAGCGTCACAACCGCGCAATGCTTGTGATCCTTGTGGTTCTCTTCATCGTTGCTCTTCTCGGACTCCTCGCCAACACCGTGCTTCAGAAGAATGACGCACGCCCCGAGGACCAGGTCGAGCAGGCCCTCATCGACTACTCTACCGAGGACGTTGAGGACGACGAGCCGGAAGAACCCGAACAGCAGCGCGTGGAAGAGCAGCTTCCCGAAGCTCTCCCCGAAGAGATCCTTAACACTGTGAAAGCCACTGAGCTCGCTATCGTCCGCGACGAAGAAGTTGTCGAGGAGATCAAGAGCCAGGACGAACTCAAGGACACCGATACAGCCGTGGGTACCACTGACTTTGACAAGGGTACTGACGACCTTAACGTGGTTCGTGAGCACAAGAATGAGGTAATCGTAGAGGAGAAGAAGCCCGAACCTGTCGACGATAACAAGGTATTCGACGTCGTTGAGCAGAAACCCCAGTTCCCCGGTGGCGAGGCCGCGCTCCTCAAGTACGTGGCTGAGCACATCCGCTACCCGGCCATGGCTCAGGAAAACAATATCCAGGGCCGCGTGGTCGTACAGTTCGTCGTTACAAAGACCGGTGCTGTTGGTGAAGTAAAAGTTGTCCGCGGCAAGGACCCCGACCTCGACAAAGAGGCAGTCCGCGTGGTTAAGTCACTTCCCAAGTTCGTCCCCGGTAAGATGAACGGTCACGCAGTGAACGTGTGGTACACACTCCCGATCCAGTTCAAGCTCCAGGGCATCTGATCCCTGACTCTGAATAACACAAAGCGAATACCCTGTAGGCTTTATCCCCTACAGGGTATTTGCTTTGTCTGCACATATAGTCGTATTTGACTGTCGCACTCAGTGCTATGGTGTGATGTGGCACCGTCATATACACGACAGAAACAGCGTCGGAGGCATCACGCCTCCGACGCTGTTTCTGTCGTGTATATTGATATCAATCTTTTGACCTTAGAGAAAGTCCTGTGGCTGGATCAGTTGCCTGCCTCGACCTCCGGTGCGATGAGCTTATAGCCCTTGCCGTGGATATTGATGATTTCGATTGACGGATCATCCTTAAGATGCTTGCGCAGCTTGGTGATGTAGACATCCATTGAGCGCGCGTTGAAATAATTGTCGTCAATCCATATGGTCTTGAGAGCGAAGTTCCTCTCAAGGATTTCATTGACATGTGCACAGAGCAGGCTCAGGAGCTCCGACTCCTTGGTGGTAAGCTTGGTCACCTTGTCATCGATCAGAAGCACCTGCTTCTGAGTGTCAAACGTGAACTTGCCTATCTTGTACATAGTGATCTCCTTGCCCTTCTTGCCCTTGACGCGGCGCAGGATTGCCTCGATGCGGAACACGAGTTCCTCCATAGAGAATGGCTTGGTGATATAGTCATCCGCACCGATCTTGAAGCCCTCAAGGATATCCTCTTTGAGTGACTTGGCGGTGAGGAAGATGATGGGGACTTCGGAATTGACAGTGCGTATCTCCTGTGCGAGCGCGAATCCGTCCTTCTTGGGCATCATCACGTCAAGCACACACAGGTCGTACTTGCCCTTTAGGAAAGCCTTGTATCCACTTTCGCCATCGGGAAAGAGATCGGCGTTGAGCCCCTTGGCCTGCAGGTATTCCCTGAGAAGCATTCCGAGGTTCTCGTCATCCTCACATAGTAGTATGCGCAAACGATCTTCCATAATTTCTTAATTTAGAGTTATTGGTAGAGTTATTATAAATTTTGTTCCTACATTGATTTCGCTCTCCACGCTTATTTCGCCCCCGAGTTCGCTCACCATCTTCTTCACATAAGCGAGCCCGAGCCCGAAACCCTTCACATCGTGGCGGTTGCCGGTGGAGACACGGTAGAATTTTTCGAATATCTTCTTTAGATCCTCTCGCCGCATCCCTATGCCGTTGTCGTGAATGCTTACCTGGAAACGCTCCTCTCCGTGAGCCTTCACGTTCCTTGTCGACACTTTCAGTTCCAGCGGCACATCCTCCCGGCGATACTTCACCGCATTGTCAAGCAGATTGAATATCACATTGGTGAAATGCATCTCATCGACATTCACGGTCGACTCCTTGGCTCCAAGGAATGTCTCTATATGTCCGCCGTATTTCTCCACCTTGAGCTTGAAAGTCGACGTTATGCCGGCTATGATCTGGTTGGCGTCCACATTCTGTAGGCGCAGAGTGGCTTTCTGGCGGTCAAACATCGACATCTGCAACACCTTCTCCACCTGAAACCTCAGTCGCTTGGTCTCATCATTTATCACCGTCGATATATGCCCGAGCATGGCGGGCGATTTAAGCACCGCATTGTCGTTGAGCATCTGTGCGGCAAGTGATATGGTCGAGATAGGGGTCTTGAACTCGTGGGTCATATTGTTGATAAAATCGTTCTTCATCTCTGTGAGCTTCTTCTGCCTGAACGCAAGTATTATGGTGCACACAAACGTCACAAGCAGGATGAACGAGAATATGAACGACGGTATCATGAACCTTATGGAGTCGAAGATATAGTCACTTCTGGTAGGGAAATACACCTTGAGGTAATACATCTTGTTCTTGGGGTCATTAGGGAAGAGGGTCTGTACAAACATGCTCGACTGGTCCTTCACCGAAGGGCTGAAGCCGGCCGACTTGTACACGAATGCCCCGATGCGGTTCACCACCGCAAACTCAAACGGCAGCGACAGCCCGTTGTTGTCAAGCTCCGAACGCAGATACCTTGCCACCTCCGCCGAGTCGGCTCGCTCTGTGATCGGACGGTTGCTCGACTGGTTGAGTATCGAGAGTATCACCTCGTCAAGCAGCCCTTTCTGATAGAGATACTTCCCCCTCATGAGCTCGCGCATCGACGGCGACACCGTGCGCCTGTCCACCTTCATCTTCAGCGACAGGTCATAGTTGATGCCCTCTGGCGTTGTGAACGTGTTGTTGATGCCCACCGACCCGTCCGGGTTCACGCGGGGATACAGGTCCGACTGCAACGACGACATATCTTCCTCCAGGAAATATTTTGCCTCATTCTGTTCCAGACTTGTGCTTACGGCATAGAGCGACCTCTTCACCCCTTCGGCGAATTGGTCGTCACGCATCTTCTTCATGTTGTTCATGTACATTATCTGTACATAAAGCAACCCTGACAACGTGAGTGCCATAATTATGGTAAGGAACCAGATTGTAGATTTTTTCATATGTCTGTTGTAGAGTATATATCCCTCAGTGTGTACAGGAAAGTGAATTCTTATTATATTAACAATCGTAACGTGTAATTGTTGCAAAAATTTAACAGATCACACAATTTCCAATTTAACAATTAGCTCCAAAATTAACATATAAATGTGAAAACGACAAAATTATACAGTATAAATTTGTGTCGGGTTAAGGTTTTTTATGTAATTTTGCAGCCGCAATAGAAAAGAGTAAGAAAGTTTATTAATCAAACATGAATTTAACAGGACCGTTGGACTTTAGGCCTAAATTGTTTTCAGCCTTGAGTCAATATTCTTTTGACAAATTTAAGGCCGACCTTATAGCTGGAATCGTTGTCGGCATTGTCGCTCTCCCTTTGGCGATCGCCTTCGGCATAGCAAGTGGTGTCAACCCCACTGTCGGTCTGATCACAGCCATAATTGGTGGCTTCATAGTGTCGGCGGCCGGTGGCTGCTCCGTGCAGATAGGCGGGCCCACAGGCGCGTTTATTGTGATTGTCTACAACATCATTGCCAACTTCGGTCTCGAAGGCCTCGCCGTGGCTACGTTCATGGCTGGTCTGATCCTTGTTGCCCTCGGCATGTTCCGTCTCGGCACAGTCATCAAGTTCATCCCTTATCCGATAGTAGTCGGCTTCACAGCCGGTATAGCTCTCACCATATTCTCCACTCAGATCAACGACTTCTTCGGGCTTGGTCTCAGGAATGTCCCGAGTGAGTTCATCCCTAAGTGGGGGATGTATATCTCCAGTTTCGGATCGGTCGATCCTGCCACGCTCATCGTGGGAGTGGTGTCATTGCTGATAATAGTCATCACCCCTAAGCTGTCGCGCCGCCTGCCCGGAGCCCTGCTCGCTATCATCATCGTCACCGCTGTGGTGTTCCTCATCCCTGGCATCCATGTCGAGACTATCGGCGACCGCTTCGGTGAGCTTGCCACAGATATCCCGCAGCCTCACGGTTTCGAGCTCAACATGGCGACCATCAACCGTCTCCTCCCCTCGGCGTTCACGATAGCCATCCTAGGAGCTATAGAGAGCCTCCTGTCGGCTACTGTCGCCGACGGTGTCACCGGATCACGCACCGATTCCAACACCGAGCTTATCGGGCAGGGCATGGCAAATATCGTCGTCCCGTTCTTCGGCGGCATCCCTGTCACCGGAGCCATCGCACGCACCATGACCAATATCACAAACGGCGGACGCACACCTGTCGCCGGCATCGTGCACGCGGTCGTCCTCTTCCTCATATTCCTCTTCCTCATGCCGCTCATCAACCTTGTGCCCATGTCCTGCCTCGCAGCGGTGCTCATAGTTGTAGCCTACAACATGAGCGGATGGCGCACCATACGCGCGTTGTTCCACAGCCCCAAGAGCGACATATCCGTTCTTGCCGTCACCTTCCTTCTCACAGTGATATTCGACCTCACCATCGCTATAGAGATGGGGCTGCTCCTTGCCATAATCCTGTTCCTCCGTCGTGTGATGGATAACATTGAGATCAAGGTGTACTCCCAGAAGCTCGATATAGCCGAAGGGTCGGAGTCCACAGTCCATGAGGTGCTCAACGTCAACCCCGGAGTAGAGATCTATGAGATTGACGGTCCTTTCTTCTTCGGTGTCGCCACAAAGTTCGACGAGATGATGCGCTCCACCCTCGGACGCAAGCCCTCCGTGCGCATAATCCGTATGCGCAAAGTCCCGTTCATCGACTCAACAGGCATCCACAACCTTGAGATTCTTATAAAGTCCTCCCAGGAGGCTGGCATCCATGTGGTATTGTCGGGGGTCAAGGACAATGTGCGTGAGGCTCTTGTCAATGCCGGTATCGACAGGCTCCTCGGTGAGGACCACATATGCGACCACATCACCAAAGCGGTCGTGATGGCAAATCGTCTCGCCCCCGCTGAGGATGCTCAGGCATCACTGGCATAACCCGCTTTTGCTTGACATATGTGGGTTCTTCTTGCCACGCTCTCGGCACTTTGCCTTGGGTTCTATGATGTGATGAAGAAGCTCTCCGTCAGCGGCAACAACGTGCTCGGAGTACTCTTCCTCAACACATGCTTCGGCGCGCTTTTCATGCTCCCTGTGATCATCATCGGGATTTCCCACGGCAATTATGGCTTGGGCAACACTCTTGCCGGCCACGGCTACATACTCATAAAGTCGGGCATAGTCCTTGGCTCCTGGCTGTTGGGCTATGCCAGCATCAAGCACCTGCCTCTCACCATTGCCGGTCCCGTCAATGCTTCACGTCCTGTTCTTGTGCTGGTCGGCGCGCTTGTCATCTTCGGCGAACGCCTCAACGCATGGCAGTGGACCGGCGTCATCATCGGCTTCTGGTCCCTGTTCTTCATCAGCAGGGTAGGGGGCAGGGAGGGTTTCTCCCTGAAGCACAGCCGATGGGTATGGATGGCGATAGGTGCCACCGCACTCGGCGCAGTGAGTGCCCTCTACGACAAATACCTTCTCACTCGCTTCGAGCCTCTTGAGGTCCAGGCATGGTATTCGCTCTATCAGCTTGTCATCATGGGGGTGACACTCTTCGTGATAATGAGAGTCAGCGGAGTCTCCACACCGTTGCGATGGCGGTGGACCATCCCGCTCATATCCGTGTTCCTCACAGTCGCCGATATAGCCTACTTCTACTCCCTGTCGCTGGACGGCTCCATGATAGCCGTTGTCTCTATGATACGCCGTGGGAGTGTCATCGTGTCATTCTTCTACGGAGTGGTGGCACTCCACGAAAAGAACATCCGCCTCAAGCTTGTCGACCTCTCCATGCTGCTTGTCGGCCTGGCCTTCCTTGTGGTAGGCAGCCTTGAATGACAGATAAAAAAGTTTCTTAAAACTTCTTCTATGGCTTTATTAAGTGAGTAAAATTCACTACCTTTGCACTCTGAAAAATCCAATAGCTACCCTCATGTCAGATAATAAACGCATCAAGACCGCGCTCGTATCAGTGTTCTATAAGGACGGGCTCGAAGAAATTTTGTCGCTTCTCAACAGCAATGGAGTGAAATTCATTTCTACCGGAGGTACACGCTCCTTCATCGAAGGATTGGGCTACGAATGTGCCGCTGTCGAGGACCTTACCGGCTATCCGTCTATTCTTGGCGGACGCGTCAAGACTCTTCACCCCAAGGTGTTCGGTGGTATCCTTAACCGCCGCGACAATGAGGGCGACCGCGCTCAGATAGCGCAGTATGATATCCCCGAGATCGATCTCGTGATCGTCGACCTCTATCCCTTCAGCGCGACCGTGGCATCGGGAGCATCCGAGGCTGATATCATCGAGAAGATAGATATAGGCGGCATATCCCTTATCCGCGGTGCGGCAAAGAACTACAACGATGTTGTCATCGTGGCATCCAAGGCACAGTATGCCCCCCTCGCTGAAATGCTCAGGCGCAATGGCGCGGAATCATCCCTTGAGGAGCGTCGCTGGTTTGCCGGACAGGCTTTCGCCGTTTCGTCAGGCTACGACACTGACATCTGCAACTACTTCGCTTCCACTTCCGTCGAGTCTCCGATAGCCGAGTGCAAGGAGCTTCGCATAGCGTTCGATGATGCCAAGACCATGCGCTATGGCGAGAACCCTCACCAGAAAGGTACTTTCTATGGCGATTTCGACGGCATGTTTGAGCAGCTTCATGGCAAAGATATATCATACAACAATCTCCTTGACATTGATGCGGCTGTCACACTTGTCTCTGAGTTCTCCGAGCCTACCTTTGCAGTGCTCAAGCACAACAATGCCTGCGGTCTCGCCACTCGTCCCACCATTGCCGAGGCATGGAAGGAAGCCCTGGCAGGTGACCCCGTGAGCGCATTCGGAGGAGTCCTCATCACCAACGGCACCGTGGATGCCGAAGCTGCTGAGGAGATCAACAAGATATTCTTTGAAGTGATAATAGCTCCTGCCTACACACCCGAGGCCCTTGAGGTGCTGAAGCAGAAGAAAAACCGTATAATCCTCGTCCAGAAATCACCCCTCGGCACCACACGCCAGTTCCGCTCATGTCTCAACGGCGCGTTGGTTCAGGACCGCGACCTTAAGGTGGAGACCACTGAGGATCTTCAGCAGGTCACCGAGAAGGCAGTGACACCCGGGCAGGCCTCCGACCTCCTCTTTGCCAATAAGATTGTCAAGAACTCCAAGAGCAACGCCATCGTTCTTGCCAAGGGCGGTATGCTCCTTGCCAGCGGTGTCGGTCAGACTTCACGTGTCGACGCTCTCAGGCAGGCTATCGAGAAGGCTCGTTCATTCGGCCACGACCTCAACGGTGCGGTAATGGCGTCCGATGCATTCTTCCCCTTCCCTGATTGTGTGGAGATAGCCGGTCAGGCAGGCATCACGGCAGTGATTCATCCCGGAGGCTCCATCCGTGACAACGAGAGCGTAGCCTACTGCAACGAGCACGATATGGCGATGGTCATCACCGGGTTCCGTCACTTCAAGCACTGATTAGTAACACACACCGCAACACTTTCCTCTTACTGCATTTAAACACAGACTTAAATGGGACTTTTTTCATTCACCAAAGAGATAGCTATTGACCTTGGTACTGCCAATACTATCATCATACACAACGATAAGATCGTCATCGACGAGCCCTCGATTGTAGCACTGGAGAAGCGCACCGGCAAGCTTATGGCTGTAGGGCGCGAGGCCAAGCTCATGCAAGGCAAGGAGAACGACGGCATAGAGACCATACGCCCTCTGCGTAAAGGCGTCATAGCCAACTTCAATGCTGCCGAGATGATGATCCGCGGGCTCATCAAGAAAGCCAGCTCCAAGAACAACTGGTTCTCTCCTTCAATGAAGATGGTTGTAGGCATCCCCTCAGGCTCCACCGAGGTTGAGATCCGTGCCGTCCGCGACTCCTCCGAGCACGCCGGCGGACGTGATGTCTACATGATTTACGAACCCATGGCAGCCGCGCTCGGTATCGGCATCGACGTTCTCGCCCCTCAGGGCAACATGATTGTCGATATAGGTGGCGGTACCACCGAGATTGCCGTGATTTCACTCGGAGGCATCGTCTCCAACAAGAGCATCCAGGTGGCAGGCGACGACCTCACCGACGACATCATGGAGCACATGAGCCGCGTCCACAACGTAAAGGTGGGCGAGCGCACAGCCGAGATGATCAAGATCCACGTGGGTTCCGCCCTCACCGAGCTTGAGAATCCGCCGGAGGACTTCATCGTCCACGGTCCTAACAAGATGACAGCCCTCCCCATGGAAGTGCCTGTCAGCTACCAGGAGATTTCCCATTGCATAGAGAAGTCGATATCCCGCATCGAGGCAGCCGTCCTCCAGGCTCTTGACGAGACCCCGCCTGAACTCTACTCCGACATTGTAATGAACGGTATATTCCTTGCCGGCGGCGGCGCGATGCTCCGCGGTCTTGACAAGCGTCTCACCGACAAGATCGGCATCCAGTTCCATATCGCCGAGGACCCCCTGCTCGCAGTGGCTAAGGGCACAGGTGTGGCACTCAAGAACATCGAGACATTCTCGTTCCTTATCAGGTGACCCGCTGCCGCCTGACCTCTACCGTTACTTATTCCTGCTAATTCTTTAGGATAATCCCTCACAGTGAGCGAGCTGCTTAAATTCCTTGTAAGGTTCAGTTCGTGGTTTCTGTTCTTCGTATACCTGATTGCCGGATTCGTGTTGCTCTTCTCGGGCAACCCGTTCCAGCATCATGTGTATCTGACGTCAGCCAACAGGGTTGCATCAGGACTCTACAGTACCACCAACAGTGTGTCCTCGTACTTCTTTCTTAAGGAGATCAACGAGGACCTGCAGCGTCGCAACTCCGATCTTGAGCTTGAGATATACCGTCTCAACGATGTGATACGCAACTATCGCGAAAAGGCATATGCCGACACCATGAGTGTGGACTCCGCATTGTCACGCTACCATTTCGTGATAGCCCATGTTATCAACAACTCCGTCAATCGTGCGCACAACTATATCACGATTCAGAAAGGACGGCTCGACGGCATAGAGCCCGAGATGGGAGTGATGGACCAGAACGGAATTGTAGGCATAGTTAACGTGGTCGGCGATCACACCGCACGGCTCATATCCGTGCTCAACCCCTACCTGCGTCTGTCGTGCAAGGTGAAAGGGCATGACCAGGTCGGCTCGCTGGTATGGGACGGTCAGGACCCCGGCGAAGCTCTTCTCGAAGAGCTCCCGAAGCACTCCGAGTTTACCCCGGGCGACACAATAGTCACCAGTGGATACTCATCCGTGTTCCCCGAGGGTGTGCCTGTAGGCACAGTGCTGTCAAGCACACGCGACATCGAGGACAATTTCTACACTCTCCGTGTGAAACTGTTCACCGATTTCTCCACCCTCTCCACAGTGCGGGTCATACGCGACAACATGCGTGACGAACTGTCGGCAGTCGAGAAGGAACTTGAGATAAAGAATATCAAATAGAAACATCATAACCCCCGTCCTCTCCCCAGCAACCCAAAAGCGATGAGCAAGCTTACTTTGCAGTTTATCCTACTCGGAGTGATTCTCGTATTCGCTCAGGTGATAGTGTTCAACCACATATGCCTGTTCAATGTGGGGGTGCCTATGGTCTTCATATACCTCATCATACGTCTCCCCATAACCCTTGCGGTCAATTGGGTGCTTACCATAGGATTCTTTCTCGGGCTCATTGTCGACGTGTTCTCCGACACCTACGGCATGAACGCCGTGGCGTGCACGGTCCTCGCCATGCTGAAACGTCCTGTCCTCCGTCTCTATGTGCCGCGTGAGGAGGATCTCGTCCGTCCCGAGCCGTCAATGATGTCGCTCGGAGCCGGAGTGTACATGAAGTATCTTCTCACCCTTACGCTCATTTATTGCGCGCTTATCTTCACGATCGAGGCATTCACGTTCTTTAACCCTCTCCAACTGGTGCTGCGCATCATATTCAGCACATTCCTGTCAATGATTATAATGCTCGGCATCGACTCCATAATGACTCCACGAAGTGAGAAAAGACTATAACCTTGCCAAACGGCAATATGTCATAGGCGGATTCATAGTTATCATCGCTATCATATATGTGATACGCCTCTTCAATCTCCAGGTGATGGAGGCGAAGTACAAGGATTCCGCCGATTCCAACGCCTTTCTGCGTAAGGCTGTATATCCGTCTCGCGGCATAATATATGACCGTGACGGACGCCTTGTAGTGTACAATCAGCCCGCCTACGACGTGATGATCATCCCGCGCGACATCAGGGAATTCGACACTATCGATTTCTGCAACGCGGTCAACATCACCCCCGGGGATCTTGTCAGACGCATGACCGACATGCGCGACAAGAGACGCAATCCGGGATGGTCCCCCTACTCACCGCAGAAACTTCTTTCCCACCTTTCGTCCGAAGAGTACGGACGTTTGCAGGAGAAGCTCTACCGCTTCCCGGGGTTTTATATCCAGAAACGCATCCTTAGGGAATACAACTACAATTGCGCGTCCAATGTCCTCGGCAACATCAGGGAAGTCGCGCCTGCCGACATGGAGAAGGACCCCTACTATATGCGCGGTGACTACATGGGCGACATAGGAGTGGAGCACACCTACGAGCGTTTTTTGCGAGGAGTCAAAGGAACCGAAGTGCTTATGCGCGACGCCCTGGGACGAATACAGGGACGATACGAGGATGGCGCGCTCGACCGCGAGGCGATAGCCGGAAAGAACATAAAGCTCAGCCTTGACATCGAGCTTCAGCAGTATGCCGAATCATTGATGGTCAATAAGAAAGGCGCCGTCGTGGCAATAGAGCCGTCCACCGGCGAAGTGCTCTGTCTTGTCACAGCACCCACCTACGACCCCACACTGCTTGTCGGACGAGAGCGTGGCAACAATTACAACAAGCTCATGCAGGACCTCGACAAGCCGCTACTCAACAGGGCTATACAGGCTACCTATCCCCCTGGCTCCACATTCAAGCCCACACAGGGACTGATATATCTCCAGGAAGGGATAATCACCCCGTCCACACCGTTCCCATGCTATCACGGATTCATCCTTGGAAGGCTCAAGGTGGGGTGTCACGGTCACGGCTCGCCACTACCCCTCAAGCCCGCGCTCCAGACATCCTGCAACGCCTACTTCTGTTGGGGCCTCAGAGCCATGATCGATAAGAAAAGCAAATACGGCTCGGTGGCAAACGCCTTTGAGATATGGAAGAACCACATGGTGGCACAAGGATACGGCTATAAGCTCGGAATAGACCTCCCTGGCGAGTACCGCGGTTTCATCCCCAATGTGGAATACTACAACAAGCGTTACGGCGACGGACACTGGAGCGCGGCCACAGTGATATCCATAGCTATCGGGCAGGGCGAGATCCTTGCCACCCCGCTACAGATAGCCAACCTCTCGGCAACAATCGCCAACCGTGGACATTACATCACCCCCCATGTGGTCAAGGAGATCCAGGACACCGTGGTCCCCGGGGAATTTCTTGAGCGTCACGACACATCTATCGACCGAAGATGGTACGAGGAAGTGGCAGAGGGAATGCGTATGGCAGTCACCGGAGGCACATGCCGCCTTGCCAACCTCCCTGACATAGAGGTCTGCGGCAAGACCGGTACGGCGCAGAACCCTCACGGCCGCGACCACTCGGCGTTCATGGGCTTCGCACCCTACCACCAGCCTAAGATCGCTGTGGCGGTCTATGTCGAGAACGCAGGCTTCGGAGCCACATTCGGTGTCCCTATAGGCTCCCTCGTTATGGAGAAGTATCTGCGCGGACACATACCTCCCGAACGGAAATATCTTGAAGAGAGAATGCTACAGAGCAATACTATACAGTTTGCCGGAACAAAAAAACACTGATCTATGCAGCAGAACGAGACCTCAGCATCCGTATTCAAATACGTCGACTGGTTCACGGTAGTGCTCTACATCATCCTCGTCGGGCTTGGGATGGTGAGCATCTACGCCGCAAGCTACGATTTCGACCATGCCAACATGCTCAGCTTTGCCGAATTCTCCGGCAAGCAGTTCCGTTGGATAGGACTGTCATTGGCTATGGGACTGGTCATCCTGCTCATAGATGTGCGCGTCTACGAGAATTATGCCTACGTCATATATGCCGGATTGCTGCTCTTGCTGCTGGTCACCATATTCATTGCCCCCGACATCAAAGGCTCCCATTCATGGCTGAAGATAGGACCTATGAGCCTTCAGCCTGCGGAGTTCGGAAAGTTTGCCACAGCCCTGTGCCTTGCCAAGCTCTTTTCAAGCTACAACTTCACGCTCAACGCCTCACGCAAGAATTACGCCCGAGCCCTCCTGATCATCTTCCTGCCTGTGCTCCTCATCCTGGGGCAGGACGAGACAGGCTCCGCACTCGTGTACATGTCGCTCTTTTTTGTCCTCTACCGTGAAGGCATGAGCGGACTTGTGCTCCTCGCCGCGCTTTGCGCCGTAGTCTTCTTCGTGGTCGAAGTCAAATTCACAGGCTCCCTTCTCCTCGGCATTCCTGTGGGGCAGGCTGCGGTCTTCATAATGATAATGGTCCTTGTAGTGGCGATGCTCGCCATCTATTGCAGGGATATTGATGCCGCGCGCAACGTCTTCCTTTGGTTTGTTGGGAGCGGCGTGCTGGCATCGCTTCTCACCCTTGTCAATCTTGAGATCCCGGGTCTCATATTCTTCCTTGCGGTCATAGCCGTCGCGCTTGTCTACTGTGTGCTGCTTATGTTCAAGTCCAAGGGGCGTCACCTCCCCATCACCATCTCGGCGGCACTCGTCTCCATAGCCTTCATGCTCTCGGTCAACTACACGTTCACCTCGGTGCTCAAGGGCCATCAGCAGATGCGTATCAAAGTGGCTTTAGGCATAGAGGACGACCTTCAGGGAGCAGGCTACAATGTCAACCAGTCCAAGATAGCCATCGGATCCGGAGGCATGTGGGGCAAAGGCTTCCTTAACGGCACGCAGACCAAGCTGAAATATGTCCCGGAGCAGCACACCGACTTCATCTATTGCACCATTGGCGAAGAGGAAGGCTTCGTAGGAGCGTCCGCTGTGCTGCTGCTCTTTGTCGTGCTCATATTGAGGGTCCTCGCCCTTGCCGAGCGGCAGCCCACCGTGTTCGGCAGAGTCTACGCCTACTGTGTTGCAAGTTATTTCATATTCCATATAGCCATCAACATAGGCATGGTTATAGGATTGTGCCCGGTGATAGGTATCCCGCTTCCGTTCTTCAGCTACGGCGGCTCATCCCTGTGGGGATTCACATTCCTCGTTTTCATACTTCTGCGCATTGACGCCTCCCGTCGCGAACGGTCCTTCTGATCATCCGCTACCCACCCTTTTTCACTAATTTTTGCTCCCGGAGGGTTGGATACAATAAGATAAATCGCTATATTTGCGTTGCCGGAATGCTACGTCCCGGCGGTTACTTATTGAATAATCATCATGTCTATTACCAAAGTCTTTTACCCCTCCCCGAAGGGTGAAATCACTCATCTTACCCTCACCAACAGCAAAGGCTCAAGCGTGACACTCTCCACACTCGGAGCCGGAATCATATCTATAATCGTGCCCGACAGCAACGGCAACATGGCTAATGTGGCTCTCGGATACAAGGATGCCGCATCCTGGATCGCCGACGGTCCATGCGCCGGAAAGATACCCGGACGTTTCGCCAACCGCATCGCCAATGGTCGCTTCACCCTCGACGGAAAGGAATACACACTTGCCATCAACAACGGTCCCAACGCCCTCCACGGAGGCCCTGAAGGATTCATGAACCGTATATGGGACATAAGCGAAGAGAACGATGGCAGAGTAGTAATGACATACACCTCCGTCGACGCAGAGGAAGGATACCCGGGCAATCTCACAGCCACAGCCGAATACATCTGGGACGACAACAATGTCCTCACCCTTAATATCGGAGCAGTGACCGATGCGCCCACCGTCCTCAACCTCACCAATCACGTGTATTTCAATCTCGACGGAGAGAACTCAGGCACCGTGCTGTCCCATGAGCTCAAGCTCAATGCATCGCGATGGCTCCCCACCGACGACACTCAGATCCCCACCGGAGAGATAGCCTCCGTAGTGGGCACACCCATGGACTTCACCTCGTTCAAAGCCATAGGCAAGGACATCAAGGCGGAATTCGAAGCACTGAAGATAGGCAAGGGCTATGACCATTGCTGGGTCATTGACGGCTACGAGAAAGGACGGCTCATCCCTGTGGCAGAGCTGCGCGGAGCCACCTCCGGACGCAGTCTCATTGTTGAGACAACACAGCCGGGCATGCAGATTTACACAGGCAACTGGCTCGCAGGATGCCCCGAAAGTATCTCCGGAGCCGCCTATCAGGACTACGACGGTGTGGCTATCGAATGCCAGGGATTCCCCGATGCCCCTAATAAGCCCTCCTTCCCGTCACCTGTCCTCCGTCCCGGCGAAGAGTACAAAGAGACAATCAGATTCACATTCAAGTAAAAACGTAATACAGTCAAATTTCAATATTTTTTATGAAACCCACACTTTTCGTCCTTGCTGCCGGTATGGGCAGTCGTTATGGTGGACTCAAGCAGCTTGATCCGCTCGGACCTCAGGGGCAAACCATCATGGACTATTCCATCTACGATGCCATCCAGGCCGGATTCGGTAAGGTGGTATTTGTTATCCGCAAGGATTTTGAAAATGATTTCCGCGAAAAGATCCTTTCAAAATACGAGGGGCATATACCTGTCGAAGTCGTGTTCCAGTCCACCGACAAGCTCCCCGAAGGCTACACATGCCCCCCTGACCGCAGCAAGCCATGGGGCACTAACCATGCTGTGCTCATGGGCAATGAAGTCATCAGAGAGCCATTTGCAGTCATAAATGCCGACGACTTCTATGGGCGCGACGCATTCCGCGTGATAGCCGACGACCTCATGCGTCCACGCGACCGCAAGGGCGACTACTCGATGGTCGGATTCCGTGTGGGCAACACCATGACCGAGAACGGCTCCGTGGCTCGCGGCGTATGCTCCACAGGTGCCGACGGCAATCTCACTGGTGTGGTCGAGCGCACTGCCATAAGCTATGCCCCCAACGGCGACATCGTGTTCACCGACGAGAACGGCGTTGAGCAGACACTCGACCCCATGACACCCGTGTCTATGAACCTTTGGGGATTCACACCCGACTACTTCGACTTCAGCGAACGTGAGTTCAGAAAATTTCTCGATAAGGATATCGACACACCCAAGGCTGAATTCTTCATCCCCCTCTGTATCGACACCCTTATCCACAACGGCGAGGCAACAGTCAAGGTGCTCGACACCGACTCCCGCTGGTTTGGAGTCACCTATGCCGCTGACCGTCCTGGCGTTGTCGAGAAGTTCGCTCAGCTCCACAACGATGGCATATACCCCGATAAAATGTTCTGAAACACAATAATTACCATGGAATTAAAAGAAAAAATCGTCAAGGCTTTTGACCAACGATTCGGCGGAAAGGGCACACTTTACGCATCAGCCGGACGCATCAATCTCATTGGCGAGCACACCGACTACAATGGAGGCTTCGTATTCCCCGGAGCCATCGACAAAGTGATCATGGCTGACATCCGTCCCAACGGCACCGACACAGTCAATCTCTACTCCATTGACCTTGATGAGAAATCATCTTTCGGGCTCAGCGAAGAGGACGCACCATCACAGCAGTGGGCACGCTATGTGTTCGGAGTATGCCGTGAGACCCTCAAGCGCGGAGGTGTTGTCAAAGGCTTTGATGCTGTTTTTGCAGGCAATGTGCCCCTCGGAGCAGGCCTCTCATCATCTGCCGCACTCGAATCATGCTTCGCATACGCCCTGAACGACCTTTTCAACAGCAACTCCATTGAGAAATTCGAGCTTGCCAAGATCGGTCAGTCCACCGAGCACAACTATTGCGGAGTGAATTGCGGCATTATGGACCAGTTCGCATCCGTGTTCGGAAAGAAGGACTGCCTCATACGTCTCGATTGCCGTTCGCTTGAGTACGAATATTTCCCCTTCAGCATCGACGGCCACAGGCTCGTGCTTGTTGACTCCGTGGTGAAGCACGAACTTGTGGATTCCCCCTACAACAAGCGTCGCCAGTCATGTGAGCGAGTGGCAAAGCGTCTCGGCATCGACACCCTCCGTGATGCCGAGATGGCTGATCTCGAAGCCGTAAAGGGCGACATCTCCGCCGAGGACTATATGCGTGCCAAGTTTGTCATCGAGGAGAAAGAGCGCGTGCTCGACGTGTGCGACGCCCTCAACCGTGGCGACATCGACACTGTAGGACGCCTCATGTACGAGACTCACCGCGGTCTGTCCAAGGACTATGAAGTGTCTTGCGAGGAGCTCGATTTCCTCAACGACATAGCCCGGGAGTGCGGAGTGGTAGGCTCACGGATTATGGGCGGAGGCTTCGGCGGCTGCACCATCAACCTTGTTGCCGACGACAAGTACGACCACTTCATAGCCACAGCCAAAGAAAAATTCAATGCCAAGTACGGTCACGCCCCCAAGATCTACGATGTCATCATCTCTGACGGAGCCCGCCGCATAGAAGAATAAAGAGATACAAAAGTATCAGAAGGACAAAAGAAACAAAAGTTCTTTTAATTATTCCCCACCTTCAACAATGAAGTGCACCCCAAAAGTTTTATGTACAACTTTTGGGGTGCACTTCAGCATTCGGCAGATGCTCAATTCACATTTGTTTTATAACAAGCTCTAAATCTTCTGTTTCTTTTGTTCTTCTGATACTTTTGTATCCCTTCTGTCGAGGTGATTTCTATCTTACCTTGTTATAGAAGTTCAGTATCCTGTTTCGGAGTATCATCTCGTATTTGGCCTGAACCTGTTGCGACAGGGTCGTTATATAGTTGGAGCGAGCCTGTTCCCATTCGGTGGCATTGGCGCGTCCGTAAGTGAACTTCTCGGTCATTGCATCGAGAGCCGCCTTGGCAGAGGTAACAGCCGTCTCCCCGGCGCGGTATTGGGCTTCCGCGCCCTCTGCCTGGCTGTGGGCCTGGCGGATGGTCTTCAGCAGATTGCTCTCCTGCCGTTCAAGTTCCAGCTCGGCTGACAGCTTCTGGGCACGTGCCTGACGTATCTGGTTGCGGGTGTTGAAAGCGTCGAATATCGGCACGTTCAGTGAAAACCCGAGCGACTTGGAGAAATTGTCGCGCATCTGCCTGCCGAAAGAATTGCTCGGCATGCCCGACATGGTATAATAGTTTGAACCCAGTCCGGCGTTGAACGACAGTTTGGGTATATACCCTGTCTTGGCTATGGATATGGCATGGTCAGCAAGCCCCACCGATGAGCGAGCGGCGAGTATACCCGAATTATTGTTGAGGGCATTCTTGTACACCTCGTCGGCAGATGCGAGTCGTGGCAGCTCTCCGTCCAGGTCTATAGGCTCAACGTCAAAATCCTCGGTGCCCTTAAGCTCCAGAGCCCTCGTCAGGTCCACCAGGGCGAGTGAATAGTCATTCTCTGCATTCACCACAGCCACCTGGCTTGATGCCACCTGCGATTTCGCTTGCAGCACATCCACCTCCGGCACCTTGTCACCCTCGAAGAGTATCTGTTGCCGTTCCAGCTGGGTCTGTGCCAGGCGTAGCTCCTCCTTGCGCACCGACACTATCTCCCTGCTGTAAAGCACCTGTAGATAATAGGCGATGACCCCGAGGGTCACATCATCCTTGGCGTTCTCTACTCTCAGGTCGAGGGTGTGTATGTTCGCCTGTGCCTGTCGCAACTGCCGTAGTGCGCTGAGCCCTTGGAATATTGGCAGCGAGAACGACACATTGAATCCTGTCGACGATGTGTTTCGGTTGGCATAAGTGTTTTCTGACGTAAGCCCCCTGCCGAAGCTCCAGCTTTGCGCGGCAGAGGCTGAGAGGGTGGGGAGGAAACGGTCCTTGGCTTCAGTGACGTTGAGGTCACCCTTATAACGCTCTATGAGTGCCGAACGCACATCGAGATTATGGTCTATGGCATAATTTATGCAGCTGTCCAGGCTCCATGTCTCTGCTTTCGCAGGGAGTGCTGCCGATATGAGCAGTGCTGACAGTATGGATATACCGGTAATTTTCATAGCTCAGTATTATTTTTTGGATCCGCTGTTTGGCATGTCAGCGATTATATGGCCTCGCAGATGGGATTCGGATGTTATTCCTGAGCTCACCTCTATGTTCACGCCGTCCGATGTCCCTGTCGTCACAGCCTTGCGTTCGAATTTCTGTCCGTCTATTGAGTCGGTGAGCAGATACACGTATGTGCTGTCTCCTGCCCATTCTATCACGCTTTCTGGCACTGTGAGCACCTGTGAGGCTTTGCTGAGCAGCACAGTGGCATTCGCGCTGTATCCGGCTCTGAGCTGCTGTCCCTCAGGCACCGTGAGTGCCGCCTTTATTTCAAATGTGTTTGCGCCGTTGGTCTCGGTTCCCTTTGGGGCTATGTATTCTATCACGGCATCGAGATGCAGGTCAGGCAGCGCGCCGATAGATATCCTCATCGGCTGGTTCACGCTCAGCAGCCCCACTTCTGTCTCATCTACCTTGCCCTTGAATATGAGGTTGTTCATATCGGCTACGGTGGCTACGGTGGTGCCGTCGTTCATGGTGTTGGCCTGTATCACCGACGATCCCACCTTCACTGGCACATCCAGCACCAGCCCCGATGTGGTGGCGCGCACAAGCGTGTTGCTCCCTTTGGCGTTGGTCTTGGATACACCCTCCTTTACAATCGAATAGGCATCCTGGGCGGCGTTCAGCTCGGCTTTGGCCTGAGAGTATTGTGTGGCGGTGGTCTCATACTCCTCTCGGCTTATAACCTTCTTCTCCAGCAGCATTGTGTTGCGCTCATGTTTTGCGCTCGCGTCCTCAAGGTTTATCTTGGCTGTCTCTATGCGCGAGAGTGCCGATGATAGCTGTCCCTCGTCGGGTATCACCTTTATTCGTGCTATCACATCCCCCTCTTTTACCATCTCGCCCGCCTCGACATTGATTTCCGAGATTATGCCCGACACCTGGGGCTTGATCTCTATCTCGTCGCGTGGCTCTATGGTGCCGGTGAGCACGGTGTTCCGTTCTATGTCCCCGAGCGTGGGGCTGACTATCTCATAGCGCATCTCCTTCGGACGTGATTTCATGAACAGGTACACGAAAGTTCCCACGAAAAGAAGGGCTATGAATGACCAAAGCAGGATTCTGAAAAACTTTTTCATATCTTGATAATAATTATTTGTCGTTTAGGGCTTCGATTGGTTTTATTTTCATTGCTTTTACTGCGGGGATGATACCTGCTGCGGTCCCGAGCACCAGGAACGTTGCAAGTATGCCTATGGCTTGGCTGAAATCCATCTGGAATTTTATGGGTCCCTGCGGGCCTGCCGTGAAAATCTCCGCGGCTCCGAGCAGGATTGCGGCAAACACTATTCCGGCTATCCCCGCAATCGTCGTGAGCACCATGGACTCCGATAGTATCTGCGCTATTATGTCGCGGGGCTTTGCGCCTATGGCGCGGCGTATCCCTATCTCGTGTGTGCGTTCGCGCACTATTATCCACATTATGTTGCCTACGCCGATCACTCCCGACAAGAGGGTGCCTGTGCCCACCACCAGTGCGAGAAGGGTGATTCCGGCAAACACATTGTCCACCATCTCGAACATTTCCGATATGTTGAAGTAATGGAAAGCTCCATCATCGTCAGGAGCTATCGGATGGTTGGATGCTATGATGCGTCTCAGTTGCTTTTCGTAATTGCCAGGCTTCGTGCCCTGACGGAATGTCATCATGAAGATGTCGATTCTGTCCCCGAGGTTATAGCTCCGGCGCATCGAATTGGAGGGTATGAATATCGACTCATCCATGTTTGCGCCTATAGTGATTTCCGATATCTGTCCCACCACCCCTATCACTTTATAGTATATGCCGTTAAGCTGTATGTCATTGCCCACACCAGATGCCGTTCCGAACAGTTCGCTGGCTACTTTCTTCCCTAACACACACACTTTACGGTAATTGGCATTGTCGGCTTCATTCAGGAAACGTCCGTCGAATATGATGGGCTCGAATATCTTGTCGTATTTATTCTCCACCCCTGTGAGCTGCGCGTTGGATTTCTTGTCTCCGTACAGGGCATTCGCCCACATGAAGTTGACCGACGATGAATTCTCTATGTCAGGTATGGCTCTGCGTATATTGTCGGCATCCTGTAGGTTCATTTCCAGTGCCATCCCCTTGTTGAATCCGGCATAGCTTTTGGTCGTGCGTTCCGGAAAGATGGTGGCGGCGTTTGTGGCGAATCCTTCAAAGTTGCGCGACATGAAATGCTTCAGTCCCTCGGCTCCTCCAAGGAGAAGGGCAAGCATGGCGGTTCCCCAGAATATTCCGAAGCCGGTCATGAAAGTGCGCGTCTTGTTCTGGGCAAGCGTGGTGCCTATCTCGCGCCAGTTCTCTATGTCAAATATCGGGTTCTTCATATTTGCTATTCGTCTCTGAGTGCCTCCACAGGCTTGATTTTAAGTGATTTCAGTGCCGGGAACAGTCCTGCCAAAGCCCCGGCGATGATCAGCACCACAGTGACCTGGATGGCTATGGTGATATTGACAGATGGGTCCTTGATGAACGACATGTGCTGTGTGAGCACACTGATTGCCTGCGCAGCTATCACACCGGTCACCACTCCTATGTAGCCGAACAGTGTCGTGATGGCGACACTCTCAAGTATCACCTGTTTGAGTATGCTCAGCGGGCGCGCTCCGATGGCGCGTCTCACACCTATCTCATGGGTCCTTTCCCTCACTGACACAAACATTATATTGCTTACACCCACTATTCCCGAAAGCATTGTGAGCAGACCTATTATCCATATCGCCACGCCGAGCGCTCCCATCGCCGACGATTGTTTAATATGCTGGTTGAAGCGGTTCCATATGCGTAGCGCGCTTTTGTCGGATGCGTCAAACTGATGCTCGCTCCCGAGCGTGGAGTAGAATCCTGCTTCCGCCGCAGTCCCCTCCTCAAGGTTTTTCAGGTTGTCGACCCCTACTGTGATGCGCTTCACCTTATCGCTCCCGCCGGTGAGATTTCGTGCGGTAGTGTAGGGGATATAGCTGCGGGTGTTCCATTCATGTGAATATACGCCTACCACAGTGAATGTCAGTCCGCTCATATTCACGAGTTCCCCTATAGGATACTTTTTGCCGAACAGATTGCGGGCATTGTCCTTGTGGAGCACTATCACGCGGCGTCCCCACCTTATGTCGTTTTCGTTTATGAACCTGCCCTCCATGATGGTGGCCCCCTCGCTCTTGAGCGCGGAAGGGTAGGCTCCCTGGTAACCTCCGGTCACATAGTCCTTCCCTGTTGATATTGTCGCGCTGTCGTTGCGTATGTCAGCTGCGATGCGCGTCACCACGTTGGAGTTGCGGTTCTGTATTATCGATATGTCCCGTTCCCGAAGAGTTATCTGACGGTTGTCCGTAAGTCCTTTGTAGGGCTTGTGGGTCCATCCTCCCTCTATGGTCATTGACTCCGTGTCCCGTTGCGAGAACATCGACTCCATTCCGTTGACCAGCCCCTCCGACACGCTCAGGAGCACTATCAGCAGGAATATGCCCCACGACACTGCAAAGCCTGTCAGGGCTGTGCGTAGCTTGTTGTGGCTCAGTGTGGCAAGTATCTCGTTTATTAGATCGGTCATTACGGATGGGCGGATGTGATGATGTCTGATTGGTTTGCGGCTGTGATGGTGCTGTCAGGGAGGGCGATGCGTCCGTCCGAGATGCGGATCACACGGTTGGTCTGCTCTCCTACACCTGGATCGTGGGTCACTATGACTATGGTGCGGCCCTCTTCATTGAGATTGCGGAACACCTCCATCACCTCTTTGGAGGTCTTCGAGTCGAGGGCTCCGGTCGGCTCGTCAGCAAGTATTATCGACGGATTGGTTATGAGGGCCCTGGCTATGGCTACACGCTGTTTCTGTCCCCCCGACAGTTCCCCGGGCAGATGCGTGGCACGGTCTGACATGCCCATCCTCTCAAGCTGCTCCATCGCCAGTGCGTTACGCTTCTTGCGTGAGATGCCGCGGTAGAACAGCGGCAGTGCCACATTCTCCAGCGCGTTCTTGTAGTTTATGAGGTTGAACGACTGGAACACAAATCCTATCAGGTAGTTGCGTAGGTCGGCGGCCTTGTTCTCGGTCAGGTTCCTTATAAGAATGCCGTCAAGATGATATTCCCCGGAGTCATAATTGTCAAGTATGCCCAGAATGTTGAGAAGTGTGGACTTGCCTGAGCCTGAAGCCCCCATTATGGATACAAGTTCCCCTTTCTCGATCTGTAGGTTCACATCCTTCAGCACATGCAGAGGCACAGCTCCCGGATATGATTTATTTACGTTTTTTAGGTCTATTATCATAGCTGTGTTATTGCTTTGCAATCATAACTATTAGACGATGAATTGTAAATAAAGTTTCACTATAGACTTAAAAAATTAAATAAATAAGATTAAAAAACAGCCATCATCCTACTCTCCTTGCCGTATAAAAGTGAAAAAATGTTGCTTATTTTAACAGAAACAAGTAATTTTGTGCAATTTCATATTTCCCAAATGGATACGCATAAAATTTTCGGATTGATAGGTTATCCTCTCGGACACTCCTTTTCGTGTGGCTTCTTCAACGACAAGTTTGCCGCCGAGGGGATCGATGCACGGTACATCAATTTTGAGATACCCTCGGTCACTGAGCTAAAGGAGGTGCTCGACGATCACCCCGGATTGTCGGGGCTCAACGTCACAATCCCTTACAAGGAGAAAGTGATCCCTTATCTTGACCGCCTTGATCCCGAGGCGGAGGCGATCGGTGCGGTCAACGTCATAAAGATCATACGCGACGATCCCGACGATGAGGATGACTATGAATTGGTGGGATACAATTCCGATGTCGTAGGCTTCCGCGATTCTATATCGCCGCTCATCACTCCGCAGCGCACAAAGGCTCTCATTCTTGGCACAGGCGGAGCCGCTAAGGCTGTGCGTCAGGGGCTTAAGTCGCTTGGGGTGGAATCGGTATATGTTTCTCGCTCTCCGCGCCGAGGCATGCTTTCCTACGATGATCTTACCCCGGAGGTTATGGCTTCCCGCAAGGTGATAGTCAACACCACCCCCTCGGCATGTACCCTTCCGTCGACAGTTTCCCTCCGATACCCTATGGGCTTCTCGGTCCCGATCATCTGCTGTATGATCTTATATATAATCCTGACACCACTGCATTTATGAGAAAAGGAGCTGAGCATGGTGCCGAAGTTAAGAACGGTCTGGAGATGCTTCTGCTCCAGGCTTTTGAATCATGGCGAATATGGAATATGTAAATCTCGGTCTTAAATTGGGTAATATGAATGCAGTAGGCAGGTACATCTACATTCTGTTGGTTGTTATGGTGATACTTCCTGTCGACCTCTTCGGCTCGGGTGTCGCTGTGGCTCCTTGGTTTGCTCTGTTTCTCGGCATAATGTATGCCCTGTTTTTTGAATGCCCTTATCCGAAGTTCAATAAAAAGACCTCCAAGTATCTTCTTCAGGCATCAGTGGTGGGGCTCGGTTTCGGCATGAATCTCACCGAGTCGCTTAAGAGCGGCAGTGAGGGCATGCTCTTCACTGTGGTATCGGTTGTGAGCGTAATGGTGGTAGGTGTCCTTGTCGGATACTGGTTGCATATCGGCAGAAAGACATCCTATCTCATATCTTCCGGAACAGCAATATGCGGAGGCAGTGCCATCGCCGCGGTGGCACCTGTCCTCAAGGCCGACGACCGTGACATGGCTGTGTCATTGGGCGTGGTGTTCGTGCTTAATGCAGTGGCACTGTTCATATTCCCCCCTATAGGAGCGTTCTTCGACATGAGCGCGCAGCAGTTCGGCACATGGGCGGCGATCGCCATCCACGACACATCCTCTGTGGTGGGTGCCGGTGATGCCTACTCCAATCTCCTTGCTGCACAAGGTGTCGCCAATGCCGGTGACGCGCTTAAGCTTGCCACGCTTATCAAGCTCACGCGTGCTCTGTGGATAATACCCCTCGCGCTTGTCACCATGGTGATATTCCGTGACAGGAAGAGCAGTATATCCATCCCTTGGTTCATATTCCTGTTCATCATTGCCATGGTGCTCAACACCTATCTTCCTATGCCTGAATGGCTCACATCCTCACTCGTGTATCTTGCCCGGAAAGGTCTTGTGCTCACACTCTTCCTTATAGGTGCCGGACTCTCGGTCAAGATGGTGAAGTCGGTGGGCTTCAAGCCGTTCCTGCTCGCGGTCATACTGTGGATTGTGATAGGAGTGAGCAGCTTCCTGGTGGTCATGAACACCATTGATTAACGACCCCCTGATGCAGTAAGTTTCAGGGACACATAATTCCCTATGCCTCTCTCCCTGTGCCCCATGCTGCCATTTGCGGTGGCATTCATGCTCGGAATCATATTCAACGGGACGGTGTCTTCCCCTCTGTGGGTATCCGTTCCGTTGGCTTTATGTGCGTTATTCATCATATTGCGTCGGCATTACATCTCTATTCTATCCCTTGCCATTGCATTGGGGTTTATGGTCAGCGAAGCTCATCGCCCTCTTAAGCCGGGATTTGTGAGTGACGGCGGCAGTGTGAGCATGTCATTCTCCGGTGTTGTCAAGGAGCACAGGGAGTACGATGGGGCGCGGGTGCTGGTTGTCGGCATTGACTCCTGCGGTCTTCGGCCCGCACCGCGTTTCATTGTCAAGGCTGTCGTTCCGTCTATGATACCCCCCGCCGACGAGGCTGACCGCATTCGGTTTAATGGCAGTCTGCGCCCTCTCGATAGCCGGCTCGACCTGCCCGATGAGATCGACTACAATGCACCCTATCGCGTAATGGGAGTTGTCGCTGAATGCTTTATACATCCCGATAGCATATGCTACGTCACCCCGGAGCCTGGCATTGTCAGCTCCATACGTCGGTACCGTCGCGACGTGCAGGCGCGTATAGCGGTCTTGCCCTTGTCATCAGGAGCCAGGGAGTTCCTTATGGCTGCACTCACAGGCGACCGCTCATGGATCGTCCCCTCCACTCGTGAGCTCTTCTCCTCCACAGGCATAGCCCACATCCTCGCCCTCAGCGGGCTCCATGTTGGCATCCTTTCTGCCGTGATAATGATCATGCTCTTCCCATTGACGGCATTCGGGATGAGGCGTTGCAGCATGATTCTTGCCATTGTCTCACTGTGGCTTTTCGCAATCCTCACCGGACTGTCTCCTTCGGTTGTGAGGGCAGTGGTCATGGCAACCCTTTTTCTTGTCACCACAATGTTGCAGCGGTTATGGTCCCCGCTTAACGCTCTTGCTATTGCAGCACTGGTCATTCTGATCTTTACCCCGGCAGCTATTTACACCCTTGGCTTTCAGCTCACATTCCTTGCGGTCCTCTCCATCATAGTGTTTGCCCGCAGGCTCAACCCCTTCGGTTACAGGCATCCCGTCATGCGTGCTATGGCAGGCTGTGTCACCGTCTCGGTTGCTGCAATGTTGGGCACAGGCATGGTTAGTGCCTTCCATTTCCATATATTTCCGGCATATTTTATGTTCACTAACATTGCAGTGTCCCTTCTGTTGCCACTTATTCTTGGCTCAGGCATGCTTTTGTTGGCACTTGATGCTGTCGGCTGCACGGCAGCATGGCTGGGAAGTATTGTCGATACCTTTTACGGCATGATGATGGATATCGCCGGATACATCGCCACTCTTCCCGGCTCCTCATTCTCAGGTCTCTGGATTCCGCAATGGGTTATGGCTATGTACTTTGTCCTCTTGCTCCTGTTCGCCCTTTGGCTCTATGGTAGGAGGGTGGTGATGCTCTTCGCCATGGCGGTCGTCACACTCTTCATCGTGTTGTGGTCATTTATCCCTGTCCCGGACAACAATGCCACGGAAGTATATATAACACACTCTTCCACCGAGACCACCATGCTTGTAAGAGACCGTGACACACTCCTGTCATTCACCACAGCCCGCCCTGCATTGCACGGAGAAGTCATGGAGCGCAGCCTCAGGAAATACAGTTCCTACATGCTTCGCCGAGGCATCCCCGATATAGTACCGCTGGAGGATGGAGCCATTCACGGTCAGGTGTGTAGGCAAGGCTCTCTGGTAAGTGTCTCGGGAGCCACATTCCTTTTCCTCGCATCAGGCATCCCGAAGAGCCACACACTCCCGGCATCCGCACGCATCACCTATGCAGTGGTGTGCCGCGGATTCACGGCAGATGTCCGTAAGCTCGCCTCCGGGATCCGTCCCGACACCATCCTGCTCAGTGCCGATCTCGACCGCCGTCGCCACGACCGCTACTGTCGCGAACTGACCGCAGCCTCCATCCCCCACCGCTCCCTCCGCCCAGCCCCCTTCTCAATATCATATCCGCCCTCTCCGCCATTGTGACAGCATTTGCATGGCTGCGAATAATATTGTATTTTTGCGCGTGGAAAAAAACACTGTCGGCACCTCTGTTGTTTCATTAAGTGTTAACAGTTTCCCCCACCATCATAGATTCAACTATTATGAGCCTACTTACACCATCCTCACGCAAAGCCGTCAAGGCATTGTCTTTAATGATCGTAGCACTGATAGCCATGACATCTTTCACATCGTGTGACGATGACGACGATGAATGGTACTACACCGTAGAGGGCAGCTGGGAGCAGGTAGCTCCGCCCACTCGCGAATACGTCTATTACGAGTTTTACGAAGACGGTTACGGCAATTACATCGTCGACGATCCGAGATATGGAGCGGATTATTACGAGTTCTCCTGGTGGGTCAGCGGCTCGTCTCTCACCATTGACTACGGCGGAGGTGACGTGGAATACTACTCATGGTCAGTCCAGGGTAGCACACTCTATCTTTACCCCGATTACGGCAACCCCATTGTCCTGAATGCGATCCACTGATGATATTCCGTACTGAGGTTTCTCCCGAAAAAGGCCTTGAAGGGCTGCTCTCGCACGGCACCCCTGTTGTGCTTGTCGGATCATGCTTCACCGACAATATAGGGGCATGCATGCGCGACGACCTCTTCGATGTCATAGTCAACCCCTTCGGACCCATCTACAATCCGTCGTCGGTGCGTCGCGCTGTCTCCTCCATAGTCGACGGCATCAGTATAAGCCCCGGCGATCTGTTCCCTCACGAAGGGCGTTTCCACAGCCACCTCTTCCATTCCCGCTACTCAGGCTGCGACCGTGAGGCGGCAGCCCAGGCGATGACACGTCAGATACATCTTGCCCGCGAGGCCCTCCTGCACGCCTCCTCCCTTATCGTCACCCTTGGCACCACCCGGGTGTTCCGCCACCGTCAACAAGGCATGGTTGTAGCCAACTGCCACAGGCTGCCGTCATCTTCATTCCGTGAAGAGACCCTTTCACTCGATCAGTGCACCGACGATTTGGAGTCTTTGGTCAGTATGGTCCGTACCGTCAATCCCGACATACATATAATATTTACAGTAAGCCCTTTGCGCTATTTGGGGCAGGGTGCGCACATCAACTCCATATCCAAGGCAACCCTCCTTCTTGCAATTGACTCCGTAGTCAGGACCTTTCCATCCACCCACTATTTTCCGTCGTTCGAGATAATGATGGACGACCTGCGCGACTATCGCTTCTATGCCGACGACATGAAGCACCCCACCGACCAGGCTGTCAGATACATCTACGACATATTCTCAGCCACATATTTCTCCCCCTCCACACGTGACCTTGCCTCACAATCCCGCCGTCTCACACGCCGTCTCGCCCATCGTCCCATGGGAGGCACCCCGGCTGACGACACCTCACAGATCATAGAAGAATTCACCAAAGCCCATCCTCTCCTGGCTCCAATCATAGACAGATACATTTCCAATGGATTATAGCATTTCCGAGATAGCCCGCATCATCAATGCCGGCTCACCGGCATTTCCTGACCATAGAATAACCTCCCTCCTCACCGACAGCCGTTCCCTCCTTGATCCGTCCGGCACACTCTTCTTTGCCCTACGCACCCCCTCGGGCGACGGTAACAACTACATCGCCTCCCTATATGCCCATGGTGGTGTGCGCGACTTTGTGGTCGACACCATTCCCGCCGACGCCTCATCCATGCCTCAGGCCAACTTCCTCAAAGTCCCTTCTGTCATCGACGCCCTCCAGAAGTTGGCAGCCTCCCATCGTGCAAAGTCCGGAGCGCGTGTCATCGCCATTACCGGGAGCCGGGGCAAGACCACAGTCAAGGAATGGCTCTACCGCCTCATATCCCCTGACCTCAGGGTCGTGAGGTCACCGCGCAGCTATAATTCCCAGACAGGTGTCCCGCTGTCCCTGTGCGCCATCGACAGCGGCACGGAGATGGCAATCATTGAGGCAGGTATATCCCTTCCCGGTGAGATGGACCGTCTGGAGTCAGTCATATCCCCCGAGATAGGAATCTTCACCAACATCGGCGCGGCACATAGCCACGGCTTTTCCGACATAGCACAGAAATGCCGAGAGAAGGCTTCGCTTATGCGCCGGTGCCGCTATGCCGTCTACTGTGCCGACAACCGGCTTATCTCCGACTCCCTCCCCCAAGGGCCCGATAGGGTAGGGTGGACCCGCCTTGACACCCCAGGAGCCGCACTGCGCATAGTCAGGGTTTCTAAGGCTGACGGCTCATCCACCATTGACTATCATTGGGTCCCAGGAGCATTGTCCGGACAGTTCACCATCCCTTTCACATCCGAGAGGGATATAGAGAATGCCGTCACCTCATTGGCGGTGATGCTCCTTCTCGGCACCGACCCCGCCACCATAGCCGACCGTATGCCCTTATTGCGTCCGGTCCGCACCCGTCTCGATGTTGCTGACGGAGTGAATGATTGCCAGATGATTCACGACACCTTCTCCTCCGGCATCGCATCCCTCTCCCTCTCTCTCGACTTCATGTCGCGTCGTGTCACCCCCGATCACACCCTCACAGTCATCCTCGGGGATATCGACACGGAGGGGCTGCCCGCTGCCGACGTGTACGCCCGCGCCGCCGCCATGCTGCGTCTCAGGCACATCGACCGCATCATAGGCATAGGTCCGGAGATCAATTCCCGTTCATCATCCCTTCCGGCAGGTTCTGTTACCTATCCCTCTGTTGAGGAATTTCTCGGCAGCGTCACCCCCGACGATTTCCGATCCGAGCTCATACTCATCAAAGGCTCTCAGGACGAACCTCTCGGCAACGTCGCACGCCTCCTTGAGAAACGCCGCAACGGCACCGTCCTTGAGATAAACCTCGACGCCGTTGTCGACAACTTCAACTTTTTCCGTTCCCGCGTCAGGCCCGACACCGGCATGGTATGCATGATCAAGGCATCAGGCTACGGTGCCGGCTCCCACGAACTCGCAAAGACCCTCCAGAGCCAGGGCGCAAGCTATCTGGCAGTAGCCGTCCACGACGAAGGCGTGGATCTGCGCCAGGCAGGCATCACCATGCCCATCATAGTCCTCAACCCCGCGGTCGACGACCTCAACGCCATCTTCGACAGCCATCTGGAGCCGGAGATCTACTCCGTCGACTTCCTCCGCAGCCTCATCGCCGAGGCACGCCGCCGGGGCATAAAGGACTATCCGGTCCACATCAAGATTGATTCCGGCATGCACCGTCTCGGTTTCCGTCTCGACACTCTTCCCGAGGTCATAGAAGTCCTGCGCAGTCAGGACTGTGTGTCACCCTCAAGCATATTCTCTCATCTCTGTGCCGCCGACGACCCCTCCGAGGACGAATACACCCTCCGTCAGTTCGACTATTTCGAACGCTGCTGCGTCATGCTCCGTTCGGCATTCCCCGGGCGCAGGATACTGAGCCACATCCTCAACTCCACAGGCATCACACGTTTCCCCGGGCAGCAGCGCGACATGGTGCGTCTCGGCATAGGGCTCTACGGCATACGCACCATGCACGACGGCTCCCAGGACGAGCTACGCCCCATATCCTCACTCAGCACATCTGTAATATCGGTAAAACACTGGGAGGCAGGCACCACCATAGGCTACAACCGCCGAGGCATACTCAGCCGCGACTCCGTGATAGCCACAGTCCCTGTGGGCTATGCCGACGGCATAAACCGTCACCTCGGCTACGGCAACGCATCTTTCTGCGTGCGCGGAGTCCTCTGTCCCACAGTCGGCAGCATATGTATGGACTCCTGTATGATCGATGTCACCGGAATCCCCGGAGTCCAGCCCGGCGACAGGGTCGAGATATTCGGCGACAGCGTCCCTGTTGAAGCCATAGCCGACACCCTCGGCACCATCCCCTACGAGGTCCTCACATCGATCTCTCAGCGCGTCAAGCGTGTCTACTATCGGGAGTGACATCCTCCTGTATCACCAGCAGCCTGTCACCCGGCACAAGTTTCAGAGTGCCGTTTGGCACCATATAGCGTCCGCCGCGTTTCACCATCATCACAAGGGAGCCCTTTGGGAGCGACATCTCTCTCAGAGTGTTCCCTTTTGTCAGCTCCCTCTCCGATAGCTCTATTGTGTGGAGCGATGTCGGCAGCTCGTCGGCAAGCTCTACGCCGAAATCCTCCTCTGGAGCCGCGTCAGTGTCGATAAGGTCGAGCTTGCGGGCGGAGCTTATCACACTTGTCCCCTGTATGAGCAGCGACAGCAGTGTCACGAAGAACACTATGTTGAATATCTCTCCCGCCCCCTGCACATTCTCCACCACTGGATAGGTGGCGAAGATTATTGGCACCGCACCGCGCAGACCCACCCACGACACCCACAGTTTGGAGCGCAGTGTGATGCCGCGGAAAGGCGCGAGTGACAGGAACACGCTCAGCGGTCTGCCTATCGCTATCATGAATACACCTATGAGCAGCGACACGGCTGCCACGTCAAGCATCTCATGGGGGTTCACAAGAAGCCCGAGCATCAGGAACACCACTATCTGCATGAGCCAGGTCATGCCGTCCATGAATTTCGATATACCGCGATGGTTGGGCAGACGCTCGTTGCCCAGGAGTATGCCGCATATGTACACAGCCAGATATCCGTTCCCAGCAAGGGCTGTTGTCGCGGAGAATGTCAGGAACACAGCCCCGAGTATCATTATGGATATCATCGCAGTGGCCTGTGACGGGTCCTCGCCTGCACCCTTGGCATTCCCCCAGGTGCGGTAGAAGGCTATCAGCCGAGATGTTGTTTTACCCATAGCCACACCCATCAGTCCACCTATTCCGAACTGAAGCGACAGCTGCCATATCACGCTCCACCCCGACAGTTCGCTCCCCATTGTTATGGTCTCTATGAGGATTATGGTGAGCATATAGGCCATAGGGTCATTCGAGCCGCTCTCCAGTTCCAGCAGAGGGCGCAGATTGTTGCGCATAGCCACCTTCTGCGAGCCGAGTATCCCGAACACCGATGCCGAGTCGGTCGACGACATCGTTGCCGCAAGCAGCAGCGACGGTAGGAATGCGAAATGTATATTCGTCCACTCCATCCCCGACAGCAGCCATATGAACCCTCCGGTTATGAAAGCGGTCATGAGCACACCCGCTGTGGAGAGTGCTATCCCCGGCATTATCACCGGACGTATGGCAGAGATTTTTGTGCCCATGCCTCCCGAGAACAGTATGATGCAGAGTGCCACCATGCCTATGCTCTGTGCTGTGTGCATGTCGCTGAACTGTATGCCCGCTCCGTCTGTCCCGAATCCCATCCCCACAAGCAGGAAGATGAGAAGGATGGGCAGACCTATCCGGTAGCTTGATTTTCCTATCAGCACACCTGCTATCAGCAGTATCGAGCCTACGAGCATTACACTCTCCGACGACAGATATTCCATATGGTTATATTAGGTTAGGGGTGGATACGTAATTTTTATGCAAATTTAGGGCTTGGCGTTCTATTATCACGAATTTTTCCGAAAAAAATATTCCTCCGCATTGTGATTTCCCTTGTAAAAATTATTAACTTTGTAACCCGTTATGAAATACGGATTCGACAATGAGAAATATCTCAGAATACAGTCTGAGCATATCAAGGAACGCATAGCGCAGTTCGGCAACAAGCTTTATCTGGAACTTGGTGGAAAACTTTTTGACGACTATCACGCAAGCCGCGTGCTCCCTGGATTCCAGCCCGACAGCAAGTTAAGAATGCTCTCACAGCTCGCCGACAAGGCTGAGATAGTGATAGTCATCTCTGCATTCGACATCGAAAAGAACAAGATTCGCAACGACCTCGGCATCACCTACGACGAGGATGTCATTCGCCTGCGTAAAGAGTTCCAGAGCCGCGGTTTTATGGTCGGCTCGGTTGTCGTTACCCATTATAATGGGCAGAGCAGTGCCGACGCTTTCCGCCAGAAGCTTGCCCGGATCGGCATCACCACCTACGTTCACTACATCATTGACGGATACCCCACCAATGTCGATCTCATCGACTCCGATGAAGGCTTCGGGAAGAACGATTATGTGGTTACCTCTCGTCCGCTCGTCATAGTGACAGCCCCGGGGCCAGGAAGCGGCAAGATGGCGGTATGCCTCAGCCAGCTCTACAACGAGCACAAGCGGGGCATCGAGGCGGGATATGCCAAGTTCGAGACATTCCCTGTATGGAGCCTCCCTCTTAAGCATCCGGTCAACATCGCATATGAGGCGGCTACCGCCGATCTCAATGACGTCAACATGATCGATCCCTTCCACCTTGAGGCATACGGAAAGACAGCCATCAACTACAACCGCGACATTGAGATTTTCCCGGTGCTCAACGCCCTCTTTGAAGGAATATATGGCGAGAGCCCCTACAAGTCCCCAACCGACATGGGCGTCAACATGGTAGGCTTCTGTATCTCCGACGATGAGGCATGCTGCGAAGCCTCCAGAGACGAGATAATACGCCGTTATTTCTACGCCCTCAACCGCATGGCTTGCGGCGATTGCAACGACAATGAGGTCAATAAGATAGCTCTTCTTCTCAAGCAAGCTAAGATCGACCTCTCTTACCGAAGGCCTGTTAAGGCGGCACGCGACAGGGCGGAGAGGAGTGGCGTTCCCTGTTCGGCTATCGAGCTTGCCGACGGCACCATCATCACAGCCGAGTCAAGCACACTTCTCGGCCCGAGCGCGGCACTCATCCTCAATGCCATAAAGCATCTCGCTGGTATCGACCACAGCGTAAAACTCATACCTCAGGAGATGATAGAGCCTATACAGCACACCAAGATATGCCATCTGCGCTCTATAAATCCCCGACTTCACACCGACGAGGTCCTTGTTGCTCTCTCAGTGCTCAGCACCACCAACGACGACTGCCTGCATGCCCTGGAATGCCTGCCGCAGCTCTATGGATGTCAGGTCCATTCCACTGTAATGCTCGGGGAGGTGGACCACAAGATTTTCAAGAAACTCGGCGTAGGGCTGACATGCGACCCCGTGCGCAAAGTGTAGCCTGATAAGAAAACAACTCAGAAGATTACCTATGGAGATACTCAGACACGAGTGTGGCGTGGCTATGATTCGCCTGCTCAAACCGCTTGAATACTATAAAGAAAAGTACGGCACATATGCCTATGGTCTTAACAGACTCTATCTCCTCATGGAGAAGCAGCACAACCGCGGTCAGGAAGGCGCAGGCATAGGGGTCGTGAAGAGACATTCCCTCCCCGGCACCGAATACGTATTCCGTGAGCGTGCTCTCGGCAAGGACGCCATCCAGGAGATATTCGACACCGTGAGGGATAAGATTGCCCATTACGATGTCAATTCCCACACCCCCGACGAAGTGGATATGGATGCTCCGTTCATTGGCGACATATATATGGGGCATCTCAGATATTCCACCACAGGGAAGAGCGGCATATCATATTGCCATCCGTTCCTGCGTCGCAACAACTGGCGTTCACGCAACCTCCTCATGTGTGGCAACTTCAATATGACCAATGTCGACTCCATTTTCAACGAGGTGGTCGGCAACGGTCAGCATCCCCGCATCTACAGCGACACAGTCATCCTGCTTGAGCAGCTTGGCGACGCCCTCGACAAGGAGAACCACCGTATCTACAGGCAGTACCGCGACACCCTTTCCGGCACAGTCCTCACTGACGCTATTGAGGACAATATCGACATGTCGAGGATACTTTCATCCACAGCCGTGAAGTGGGACGGCGGTTTCGTCATATGCGGTGCCACAGGCTCAGGCGATATGTTTGCCCTCAGGGACCGTCATGGCATACGTCCGGCGTTCTACTACTGCGATGATGAGATTGTAGTGCTCGCTTCCGAGCGGCCGGTGATTCAGACCGTCCTCAACGTCGCGCGACGTCAGGTCTGTGAGCTTGCTCCTGGCAGCGCGCTTATAGTCGACAAGGCTGGCAATGTAAGCATCCGGAACATACTGGGCGAGGACACCAATGAGCGGTGCTCCTTCGAGCGCATATATTTCTCGCGCGGAAGCGATGCCGACATATACCGCGAACGCAAGAAGCTCGGTAGCAACCTGGTCCCTGCAATTATGAAGAGCATCGGAGATGACATATCCCACACCGTTTTCTCATTCATCCCTAACACAGCCGAGGTGGCTTTCATAGGCATGGTGTCAGGCTTTGAAAAGGAGCTCGGCCGTATCAAGACCACACAGATACTCAATGCTCAGATGGCAGGCACCCTCAATGAGCAACGGCTTAAGGAGATAATGAGTCAGAACCTGAGGGTCGAGAAGGTCGCCATAAAGGATATAAAGCTCCGCACATTCATTGCCGAAGGCGAGTCGCGCAACGATCTTGCGGCTCACGTCTACGATGTCACCTACGGCATTGTCGAGAATGGCGTGGATAATCTTGTGGTCATTGACGACAGCATTGTGCGTGGCACCACCCTTAAGCAGTCCATCCTCCGTATGCTCGACCGCCTGCATCCCGCTAAGATTGTCGTGGTGTCCTCCTCCCCTCAGGTGCGTTACCCCGATTACTATGGCATCGACATGTCGCGGATGGGCGAGTTCATCGCATTCCGGGCAGCGGTACAGCTGCTCAGGGAGCGTGGCATGGAGCATATCCTCGACGATACCTACCGTCACTGCATTGAGCAGGAGTCTAAGCCTGACTCTGAGCTTGTCAATTGCGTGAAAGCTGTGTATGCCCCCTTCACTCAGGACGAGATTTCGCATAAGATGGTTGAGATGCTCACAGCCGACGGCTCCATAAATGCCGATGTCGACATTATCTACCAGACGGTCGAAGGGCTGCATGAGGCTATTCCCGGTCATCCGGGCGACTGGTATTTCTCCGGTGATTACCCCACTCCCGGAGGCACGCGCCTTGTCAACCGCGCTTTCATCAACTATTACGAAGGCAACACCGACAAGCGTTAGCCACATTTTCCTCCTCTCCTCCTCTCTATTGATACTCTATCCTCTATGCTCCGTCTTTTTATAATTATCATGGTCCTGTCGGCAGGTGCGGTGTCACTTTATGCCGTGGACGATTGCCGTCGTTTCCATTACTGTGATGTTCCGGGGATAGTGGACAATGGCGAGTTGTCTCTGCATCTTCTTGACCAGGGGCAGTCCCTCTCCTCATTGATGGTGGAGGTGAGGGCTTCGTTGGCTGATGTCAGGGAGCACACCGGTATGTCCTCCTCATGGTGGGGTGTCTCCCTTTCCTCCCCTGGCGATACCCTCAAAGTGTCTCTCCGTTTCGGCAATACCGACTTCGGCGACCTCCTCGACCGCCGTATAGCGGTTGTGGAGGTCCGGCATAACGATGTCATTGTGGCTGAACAGGAGGTCGGCGGATTCAACACTGCCCCTCGCGGATACAACTCCTTGTCACTCTCTTTGTCATCCGGGATTTTGTCAGTCAGTGGCGGAGGGCACAGGTGCCTGCACCTGTTATCGTTGCCTGTCCCTGATGGGTTTGTTCCACTTGACGCATCCGTTTGGAGTGTGGGCAGCCTGTCCGTGCCGGTGTTTTCGGCTGAGGTGAGCCGTCCTCCGGGCGACGTGCTTGCGTCGGAGTTCACTATGGAGAGCCTTAAGGAACGGTTCCGTAAGTCCAATGATCTCGTCGAAGGGTTCTGGACCTATTTTGACCGCGATAACGATCCTGACTATGCACGTCTGGGCGGGAAATACACCTTGGCAGTGGTAAGAAGAAATGCGGATTCTCCTCTGGTCTACGACATTGTTTATGTGTCCGGGGCGCAGGTCTGTGGTGACAGATGGAAGCCTATGATGCTGAAAGGGCTACTGCGTCCTGTCATTTTTGACGGTCATTACGATATGGAATGGGTTGACTCCTCCTTCCTGCGTATCACAGGTGACTTAAGTGCCGTGCTTGATGGTAATTACGCACTTCTCACATTCAGATTCCCGATGCTCGGGACCATTATTCGTTTCTCTAAAGTCCCCCTTTCCTCTCTCTGACATTATCGCACTTTCCGGGAGTCCGTAGCGCGTATCTTTGTCCGTTGATATGACGAAGCTTACCCACCGCATCCTACAGCCTCAGCGAATGCTCCGACCACCCGGGACTCCGTGGCACATTCATTTCGCGCGTTATCTCGGAAGGCCTTTGACCCCTGTCGAGATCTCCGTCATATCCCCCTTGGAGCGGCAGCGTGCCACTGGTTCCTCATCCCCTGTGTTTGTTCTCGATCCTCCGGGATTCGATTCCGCTCCGTTGCTCATGAAATATCAGGAGTACAGGCTCAGCAACCTTTCTCGGGCAGAAGGAGTTCTCATCATCCCTGTCAGCGACTTGCGCGATCATCCGCGTAGGCAGCTCCCTGGCAACATATACCTTATCACGCATTCCCATCCCGACTTCATTCGTGGTCGGTCACCTTACTGCACGCTGCTTCTTAATGTCGAGCGTTACAGTAAATACTCCCCATGGTGCAGCAACACCAGGCGATGGGAGCGTCTTCTCGCAGCCGTACTTCCCACTCTCACACCCTCGGGTTTCGTCATCATCCATGCCTCGTCCGGCAAAGTCCCGCCACCGCTTCCGTCACCCTCTTCCTCGGTTACGGAAGCATCTGTCATATCTGATGTGAACCACCCGCGCCAACACACAAGGAGACCGCGCCGGCGTAAGCCGCCGGCAATTCCGCAAGCTATTGCGACACTCCGTCCATCTCCGGAAACCATATCGCCGGTCAGCCGCACATCTGTCCTGAAAGAGATCGTCATATCCGTTCCGTCATCCACGCTCGTCATTTCCGTTTCGGCATACTATCTCTTCTCACAGATGCGAGGTCAGTTCACAGTATGCCGTTACACACCTCCGCCCCACAGTCTCAAGCGGTGCGCCGTGCTCCGCAGCCCAAAGCTAAACCGCCCGGCAAGAGCAAATTGACATCTTGTTACAAAAATCCGACACCGCGATAAAATTGGCATATTATCGCAAAAATCCGAGCCGCCCTAAATTGGCATCTTATCGCAAATTTTGACGTTTGTACGGCGGGGGCGTGCCCCCGCCTCCCTCGTCGAAAAACCACCTCGTTGAAAAATGCCTTCGTCGAAAAACACCCATCCGGTTCTGGACGCTACCTCTTTGCGAGATCTTCATAAAGGTACTGGAGTATAATCCTCCCCTTATGCTCCCGGTCTTTATCCGGATTGGATATGGCGGAATCTGTCACATTGTCTACCACCGTGAACCCTGTGGCATCGCGGAACATGAACCCGTTGATGAACGTATGGTACGAGAACGGATACTTGTATGACTCCGACATGACATCACGGCTGAATATGAATTCATCGTGAGGCATGTCAAGCTGTCCGAGTATCGTGGACGCTATATCACTCTGCGACATTATTGTGTCTATCCTTCGGGGAGCCTTTACAGCACCGCCGAGCATGAGCAGCGGTATATGGGAGTACTTGTCGTGGCTCAGAGGCTCACCCGCATTGCATCCGTGGTCACCGGTGACCACTATGAGCAGGTTGTCCCAGGCAGGAGTCTGCCTGAGCCTGTCAACCAGTCTTCCGAATGCATCGTCTACATAGGCGAATGAGTTGGCTATCTCGTCATCAGGTATACGGTTGTAAGGCACCTTCCAGTCCTCGTGCGAGCTGAGTGTGAGCAGCGATGTGTACCATTGCCTCCCTTCTTTATGCTTGTTTTGTATATCCTCGTACACCCACTCGAATACCTCTCCGTCAGGCACTCCCCATTTGCCTCTCGACATTGACGGCGGGAAGTCCGGTTCCGATACTATGTGGTCATGGCCTATGGTCAGGAAATATTCCGACATGTGAAACACCATAAGGTCTCCTCCGTGCACGGCTGTGGTCTCATAGCCCGCATCCTTGAATTTCTTTGGAAAAGCCGGCAGATTGGGAAGCTTGTTGGTCATGCGTATCACACTGGTGGTAGGCTGGGCGAGATAACCGCTAAGCAATGCCACGAGCCCCCGGTCCGTGCGGAAACTGTTGCTGTCTACGCGTGTGAAGAACAACCCTTCGTGTGACAGACGGTTGATGTTGGGGGTCACATCCTTCTCCCCCCCGAGTTCCTCTACAAAACGCGCCGAAAGGCTCTCCCAGATTATGAAGAGCACGTTGGGGCGGTTCGTGTTGAGAGCTTTCTCGCTTGTCCCATGGCTTGCAGGGTAAAGATCATTGAACTCTTTCCCGCATTCATCGCTGTCTGTGTAATGGAATGCCCCCTCTATTTTGTCATTGACACCGAGAGAATATATGAAAGCATACACCGGGTTTAGTGCCGCATGGTTGAAGAACTGGTTGTTGCTGTAGTACGACAGGCTCGGATTGTTGGGACGGCGGCGCATACCGCGTATCAGCACCACAAGGACCCCTATGAGCGCGGTACCCGTAAGTGCGGTCACGATGCTCTCTGCGATGCCGTGTGCAATGAACGTGCCATGCGACATTGACACTGCACATACAAGCTCAAGCCAGCAGTATGTGCAGCCTGCCACCATGAGCAATGCAAATATCGATCCTGCAATATAGAGCGTGCTCACGCTTGCTATAGCCCACTTCAGCGTCTTTAGGTAAGCCAGTACCGATGCATCTATCTTATGTTGCCAGAACGAATATAGAGCCGTATCGGCTATGACCATCAGCCCTGCCACGATAGCCGTTGCCGCATTGTAGAATGTCATGAACTGAGGCAGGAAATCGGTCTGTATGAACGCCTGTGATATGGATGCGAGTAGAGGGACTGATGTTAGGTATGCACACACTATCACATCCGTTTTCAGTCCGTACCTCCACATGTCGGGCAAATCATGCACAGATATCGGGCGGGTGGAGAGCTTGCGGTTGTATAGTAGGAACAGCGGACGCTGGAACATCTGGAAATACAGGAGCCAGGAGGCATAGTAGCAGACTATGAATAGTATGAATTTTTCCACGGTTGAAACGATCTCTGTCGCTGCATCGGAAAGGGAAAGGACATGCTGTCTGGCTCCCTATCTGCACAGCTCTTTGACTTTATTGACGATGGTCTCTTCTGATATTTTGTTGAGGCAGTCCATATGTCCGAGCGGGCAGCTCTTGCTCCCGGCGATAGTGCAGGGCTGGCAGGCTATGTTCAGCACCACGGCATTCCTGCCCTCCTGTCCGAAGCCCAGAAATCCGCAGGCAGGTGTTGTGCCGCCCCACACCGATACCACCTTCGTGCCGGCAAGCCCTGCGAGATGCTGGTTGGCTGAGTCCATGCTCACCATCACCTCAAGGCGGCTCATCAGCGCAAGCTCTTCTTCGAGTGGGTAGCGTCCTGCTAATGACACTATCTCCCCTCTCCCGGCATCCGGATTCTCCTGCCATGAGTCAAGGGTCTCAGCTTCTGTTCCGCGCCCTCCGAACAGATACACGTTCATCCCCTCCCTTGCAAGCATCCGGGCTACACGCCTCATCTTCTCAGGAGGATACGTCTTGGTGCTGTAGCGGGCAAACGGTGCTATGCCTACTGCCGGACACGATATCTCTGCCGGCAGCTTCACTGGCTCGGCACTCTGGTATATCGACGAGAAGTTCATTGACGCATCTGCCCCGAGCTTCCTGAACACATCGAAATACCGGTCTATGTACTGTCTTTGTGGCTCCCCTCCCGCAAACACCGCTCTGCGTATGCCGCGCGCCTTGTCTACGCGCGCCACACGCGCACCTCTCATCCTCAGGTACATCCCTATGAGGCGTGTGCGCAGTATGTCGTGAAGGTCCGCCACATAGTCAGCTTTCAGTCTTGCAAGCTCACGGGCTATCCTGAACACGCCTCTGACCCCTTTGTGCTCACCTTTCAGGTCAAAGGGCATCACAGTAACGTTGGATGGCGCGTTGACAAACATTCGCCCGAAGAACGGACGTGTCGCCACATAGATATCCATCTCGGGATGGCTCCTCGCCACCGAGTAGATCACAGGCACCGTCATTGCGATGTCCCCGAGGGCGGAGAACCGCAGTGCCACCAGTCGCTTTCTCCGTGTGCTTTCTGCCATTGACACTTTCTGACTCCGCTTTTAGAGATTTCTGAGGTATGCCTCCACTCCGTCGATGTCCTTGCGGTTGTCCACCGACAGCGACTTGCAGTGGCAGTTGTAATAGTAGATAGGCATATGGTTCTCAAGGAAACGGAACGAATCGTTCTCCTCGATCTTCTCGATAGGCCCGCGGGGTGTGTTGTGGTAGAAGTCGAGAGCCTTGCGTGTGAATGCGCCCACTCCCACAAACTTGTGGAACACATAGTCCATCGCCCCCTTCGGATAGGGGATAGGTGAGCGGGATATGAACAGGCAGCGGTCATCGGCAGCGGTCACGATCTTCAGGTTGGTTGCGTCAACAACCTCCACAGGATTCGAGAAGTCGGTCATGAGGTTCGACACAAAGAAATCCCCGGGCTGAAGTCCGTCAGGTATGCACTGCACTATGGCATCGCGGGTGAGCAGTGGCTCATCTCCGTTCACCATCACGTAAAGGTCCGCATCGATGCGTGTCGACACCTCATAGAGCCGTTCGGTGGCTGTGTCGTGGTCATCACGTGTCATGATCACCTTCGCTCCGAAGCTCTCTGCCTTCGACTTGATTTTCTCGCTGTCGGTGGCGACATAGACCTCTTCGAACACCTCTACCTCCTTGCAGTGTTCGTAGACCCATTGGATCATAGGTTTGCCGAGTATGAGGGCAAGAGGTTTCTCAAAGAATCTTGACGACTCGGCACGTGCCGGGATCACGCATATTATTTTCATATCTTTTTCGGATAAATGTTTTCAAAATGGTTTGCACTAATGCTCTCACTGGTATAGCCAGCGGCGGTGTGACCAGAGCCACAGTCCTGGGCGTCGGCGTATAGTCTCTTCAAGCATTTCATAGTAGCGTCGGGTGTATGGCGAATCCCCCTCAAGGCTGCGGGGCTTGATGGGCTTCAGTGTCATTCGGTAATGTCCACGTCCGGTCTTCTCCATATCGAGATACAGATAGGCGGCATTTACATGCTTCCCTATCTCCTCGCCTCCGGGATTGAATGGGGTATGCTGTCCCAGGAAAGTGGTGGCATGGTGTGACACACTGCTGTTCGACCGGTGGTCGGCAACGAAGCCTATTATGAACGGAACATTGTCGCGGTGCCAGCGCACCATGGTCCTGAACACCCTCTCCTGCGGCAGTGACACTGGGTTGAATCGCGAACGCACCTTCAGCATGAGCCGGTCGAACGCTTTGTCGTGAAGTGGCTTGTACACCTGGGCGCATAGGCGCGGCTTGCTGAAATGACGCACCACTGCCGGGACATACTCCCAGTTGGCGTAATGACCCAGGTACATCACTACAGGATGACCCTCCTCAATGAGACGGTCCACGATTTCTCCACACTCGACCTTAATCCTCCTGTCGACCTGCTTGTCGCTTATGTGAAGCAGCTTCGCGGTCTCCACGATATTGTCCGCGAACTGTTTGTAGAAGTCCTGCTCGATCTCTCTTAGCTCCTCATCCGTCTTTTCCGGGAATGAGTTGCGGAGATTCATGCGTATGACACCTCGACGGTATTTCATCACATGCTGTAGGATCATACGCACGCCGTCACTGATGCAGTAAAGCACCCTGAACGGTAGCAGAGCGAGTGTGGTGAACAGCACTCTGTACAGTGCGTATTTCAGTTTTTCTCGCATAATGTCCTGAGTATTTGTTGCACTACACGTGGTGTTGCACCTGTGTTCTGGCTCACATATTTCGCTGCGCGTTTGGCTATGTACTGCTGGCGAGCTGTGTCCGACTTCAGTCGCTTGAACCATATGTCGAGCTCCTCTATGTCATGCACCACCTTGCCTATGCCGAGACGCTCCATCTCCGTCGGGGTGACCTTGCGCCTTATGTTCGGACCGAACGACACCGGTATCCCGTACACGGCAGGCTCGATCACGCTATGGAGCAGGCGTGTGAACCCTCCTCCCACATATGCCCACGAAGCATAGCGGTATATGTAGGCAAGCGCACCCACGAAGTCCACTATCATCACCTGCGCGTCGCTCATGTCGTCGCTCGCGCTGCAATGGGTGTACCTGAGGCTCCTGCGTTTCACCTTGTCCTCTATCTTCTTGATGGTGTCCTCGTCAATCTCGTGGGGGACGATTATGAAGCGCGTCCCAGGATGTCGGTTGGCGAGCTCTGTCACCATCTCAAGGTCTTCGTCGTCATGGATGCTCCCTGCAAGGAATATCTTCTCTTTCCCGGCAAACCTTTCGATCCTCTCGTCTTTCCATGGTGTGGAGGCGACCAGGGCTACGTTGTCAAACAGTGGGTCGCCGTTCACCGTTGCATTGTCTACACCGATGGAATGAAGATTCCTGACAGAGTTCTCGTCAAGCGTGAACACCTTCGAGAATCCGGCTATGGAATCGCGGTACAGCTTGCCGTACCAACGGAAGAACGGTCCGTCATCACGTATGATGGCTGACATCAGGAATGATGGTATTCCAAGTTTCTTAAGCTGGTTCAGGTAATTGTGCCAGTACTCCGACACCATGAACACTGCACAGTCAGGCTTGACGGCATCAAGAAACTTCGATGCGTTGCTGCTTGTGTCGAGTGGCAGATAGAACACCCTGTCGATCATTCCCGGGTGCTTGGTGACAGCCTCGTAGCCAGTAGGGGAGAAGAACGTCACCACGATATTGCAGTCAAGCTGTTCCTTGATCGACGTTATGATAGGTCGTGCAATGCCGTATTCCCCTAACGATGCGGCATGGAGCCATACGGTCGGTTTGCTCCGGTCAAGGCCCTGCATGCCTTTTACGACTTTATCCACGGCACAGCGTTGGCCGCGTACAAAGCGTTTTATCTTGGCGGTACTGTCCTCCGATACGAAGGTGGATACGCCAAGTGCGACGCATCTTGCAAAACGCATAGCTAAATCGTATATTTGTAGCATAAGATGCTTGAGGGGCAAACTAATGTGGTTAATGACCGAATCGGTGGCAATGTGCCTTTTGCATTACAATCGACAAAATTACGATTTATTTTTGATATATTCATACTATTTTCTGTAATTTTGCGGAGCTATGGATATTCGGATTGAAGATACAATAAGGCAAGCGGCTCCGGGGCTGCTTGTAGTGGCGATTGAGGCTGACGTGACCAACGGCGAGACCTCCGAGGAATTATGGGCTCTGCTCAACCGTGCTGCCGCTGACATAAGGGACATTACCGAACTGCCCGACATCAACAGGCGTCCTGGGATACGTGCCACGCGTGATGCCTACAAGGCATTGGGCAAGGAGCCTAACCGTTACCGCCCGTCGGCCGAGGCTCTGTGCCGCAGGGTGGTCAAAGGTATGGAGCTATACAGGATCAATGCGCTTGTGGATTTGATCAATCTTGTGTCGCTCCTTTCGGGCTACTCTATAGGCGGCTTTGATGCCGACAGGATTCAGGGCGAGGTGCTCTCTCTGGGTGTCGGTCGCGAAGGTGAGCCGTTCGAAGCCATCGGACGAGGGGTGCTCAACATAGCCTGCATGCCTGTCTATCGTGACAGCATAGGTGGGATAGGGACCCCGACAAGCGACAATGAGCGCACAAAGCTCGACCTCTCCACACGGAGGCTTCTGATGTGCGTCAATGTCTATGGCGAAGAGATGCCGGTGGAGGACACTGTGAGGATGATTGTCGATTCCCTTGAGAGATTTGCTGACGCTAAGAATATAACGATTAATTATTACCGCCCATGAAAACACTCCGCATGTATCCCACAAGCCTGAATGAAAGGTTCCTTGACGAGGCTGTGGATGTCCTTGAGAAAGGAGGAATAATCATTTATCCTACCGACACCCTGTATGCCATGGGGTGTGATGCATTGAACAATGGGGCGATCGAACGGCTATGCAAGGTGAAAGGTGTGAATCCTCAGAAGCAGACCCTGTCCATAGTGTGTGACGGACTGTCGATGGCAAGCGAGTATGCAAGAATCGACAATGAGGCTTTCAGGATACTGCGTTCCAATCTTCCGGGACCGTTCACTTTCATTCTCCCTGCTGCAACCACATTGCCTAAGGTATTTAAGGGGAGGCGTACAGTGGGTGTGCGCATCCCTGACAACCCTATATCGCGAGCCCTGTCCGAACGCCTCGGTCATCCGGTGCTTTCCACTTCCATCCCTCAGGATGAGGAGTGCGGTGACCCTTCGGCATTTGCCGATGAGTATGCCGGGATTGCATCGCTGCTAATTGACGGAGGGGAGGGTGACGGCATCCCGTCCACGGTGGTCGACCTCACTGACAGCCGCGATCCTGAAATCGTCAGAGATGGAAAAGGCGAACTGATATGATGCTGTAAAATAACAAAGTCATCGCAAGGCACTTTCCTGGAAAGTGTGTCGCGATGACTCTTATGATATTTCTTGGAATGGAGGATTATTCGTCGAAGGTCATTTCGTCGAAGCCTGCTGCTTCGAATTCGTCCTCATTGTATTCGGTGGAGCCGTAGAATTCGTCGTCAAGATCGGTGGTCGCCTGCTGTGCGGCTTTGGCATCGATCTTTGCATCAAAGTCATCCATATCCACTGTCTGCGACGGTGCTTCTCCCATGGACACGGAGCATAGGGGATCGATAAGATGCTTCCCTGGTACAGATCGCTTCATTTCAATAAAGAATGAACGGTCAGTGAGATAGTCGAACACCCATACAAGACGCTGGCCCTCATCCTCTATAAAGTCGCTCAGAGGAGTGTCCTCCATCAGATACACATCCTGGGAAGAGTCGCTTCCCATATCCTCCAGGCATATCTCTTGTTCGCGCTCCCATCCTTCATCGCACATGAAGAACGAGCTGAACTGGGTCTTGTCGTATCCTACGCTGTCACATATGGCATTGCGAAGGTCAAGAAATGTAGCGTCGGCATCAATCTGTATTTCGCGCTTGAAATTGTCGACTTCATCAGAGACTATGCGGAAATTGTATATCATATCTTGGAGTATTTCGTGAGTTTAACATTACTACCGCGAAAGTAATAACTATTTGCCGAACTGCAAAATTTTTTTAGATGGAATAAACGGCTTAGTGTATAAAAGACCACAGGACCATGAATCTGTGGTGCGATTTCATGGTCCTGCGGTGCTGTAGGATGTTTTTTGCTATACTTCGAGATCCTGATTGAAGGTCTCGTTCCAAGGGAGACCGTCCTTTGCAAGCTCGGCAAGGAACGGATCGGGATCGAATTCCTCGACGTTGTTCACGCCAGGTTTTACCCACTTGCCGGTAAGGAACATCATGGCTCCGACCATTGCCGGCACGCCGGTGGTGTAGCTTACAGCCTGCATTCCGGTCTCTTTATAGGCTGCCTCGTGAGAGCAGTTGTTCCATATATAGTAGGTCAGAGGCTTGCCTTCCTTGTCCTTGCCTGATATGCGGCATCCGATAGATGTCTCGCCATGGTAGTTCTCGCCGAGGTCCTGAGGATTGGGGAGGACTGCCTTAAGGAACTGGAGCGGCACTATCTTCTGTCCGTTGTAGTCGATCTCGTCGATACGTGCCATGCCTATGTCCTGGATCACGCGCAGGTGGGTGAGGTATTCCTGTCCGAATGTCATCCAGAAACGAGCTCTCTTGATTGAGGGGAAGTTCTTGACGAGCGACTCCAGTTCTTCGTGGTACAGGAGGTAGCTTTCACGCCCGCCTATGTTGGGATATGTGAGTGTCTTGTGGATTTCGAGCGGTCCGGTTGTAACCCATTTGCCGTCCTGATAGTAGCGTCCGTTCTGAGTGATCTCGCGGATGTTGATCTCAGGGTTGAAGTTGGTGGCGAATGCCTTGCCGTGGTCTCCGGCGTTGCAGTCCACTATGTCGAGGTACTCCATCTCCGAGAAATGGTGCTTGGCGGCATATGCTGTGAATACTCCTGACACTCCGGGGTCGAAACCGCAACCGAGAATGGCAGTAAGACCTGCTTCCTCGAAACGCTGCTTGTATGCCCACTGCCATGAGTATTCGAAGTGTGCCACATCTTTTGGCTCATAGTTGGCTGTGTCGAGGTAGTTCACTCCGCATATGAGGCATGCATCCATAATTGTGAGGTCCTGATAGGGGAGTGCCACATTGATGACGAGCTGAGGCTTGTGACGGTTGAAGAGCTCTACGAGCTGGGGAACGCTGTCGGCGTCCACGACATCAGCACTTACATTTGGCTTGCCGATGGTTTCAACCACAGCCTCACACTTTGAACGGGTGCGCGAAGCGATCACTATCTCGCTGAACACGTCGGGGTGCTGGGCGCATTTGTGGGCAACGACGGTGCCGACGCCGCCGCAACCTATGATTACTACTTTTGCCATTTTATTATTCGCCCGAGGGCGATTGTTATAGGGTTATAAGGTTAGGGGAATGGCAGGTGACCTTCACAGGTGATGATCACCCGCCATTTCACGTCGTTTTTTCTTGGGATCAATCGCGTGAGCTTCCGAAGAAACGCAGCAGATAGAGGAAGAGGTTGATGAAGTCGAGATAGAGGGAGAGCGCGCCCAGAGTGGCGAGATGACCAATCATATTGGAGGGAGCATAGAGTGCCATCTGCTTGATCTTCTGAGTGTCCCAGGCTGTCAGACCTACGAATATAAGCACACCCGCACAGGAGATCACCCAATCAAGGCCGGTGCTTTTGGTGAAGATGTTCACAACGGATGCAATGATGAGACCTATGAGGGCATAGAAAAGGAAGTTGCCCCATTTGGTGAGATCCTGGGTGGTGAAATATCCATAGATGCTCATTGCTCCGAATGTGCCGGCGCAGATGAAGAATGTCTTGGCAATGGATGTTGCCGTGTAGAGCAGGAATATGGGTGCTAATGCCATGCCGTTGATTGCCGCGAATGCATAGAAGAGCAGTGTGGCTGTGCCGGACGCCATCTTGGATATGCGGGCTGAAAGGGTGAACACCAATACGAGTTCGGCGATGAATAGTCCCCAATAGAACCATGAGTGTGTGAGCATGAACTGCATATAGGATGCGCTTCCCGCACAGAACATGGAGATGAATGCTGTGACGAGCAGTCCAAGAGTCATCTTTAGGTAGACACGTTTCATCACTGATGATGTGGTGGACGCGATCTGTGAGGCAGACTGGTAACCTCCGCCGTTATATGGGGGAGGGGTCGGAGTTTCGTTGTACATATTAAAATAAGCTATGTTAAGTTTATTATTAGACAACCGGAAATGACCAAAAGTTTAATTTCCGGCATTCCGGTTGTGGGTTGTTACATGCGTTCGGGTACCCTGATGCCGAGGAGTTTCATGCCTGACTCGATGACGCGTGCGGTCTGCGAGCTGAGTCTGAGCCTGAGTGAGCGAACCGCGGTGTCGGTTTCCTTGAGTATCGAGCAGTCGTGGTAGAACTGGTTGTAGAGTTTTACAAGGTCGTATACATAGTTGGCTATCAGAGCAGGGCTGTAGCTCTGACCGGCAGCTGCCACAACCGACGGATAGTCGGCGAGAGCCTGGATGAGTGTGATCTCACGTTCGCCAGGTGTCACGGCTGAGTGGTCCTCGACCTGCATTCCCTCTTCGGCAGCCTTGCGCAGCACTGAGCGGATACGTGCGTAGGTGTACTGTATAAAGGGTCCGGTGTTGCCGTTGAAGTCGATGGATTCCTTTGGATTGAAGGTGATGTTCTTTCGGGGATCAACCTTGAGTAGAAAGTATTTGAGCGCGCCGAGTCCTACCATCTCGCTGATAGCGGCGGTCTCCTCATCGGTGAGACCGTCGAGCTTGCCGAGTTCGGCGGATACAGAGCGGGCTGTTGACACCATATCGTCCATAAGGTCGTCGGCATCTACCACGGTGCCTTCGCGTGACTTCATTTTTCCTTCGGGGAGTTCGACCATTCCGTAAGAGAAATGAACAAGGTCCTTGCCCCATTTGAATCCGAGGCGGTCGAGAAGGATCGAGAGCACCTGGAAATGGTAGTTCTGTTCGTTGCCCACGACGTATATCATCTTGTCGATAGGGAAGTCCTGGAAACGCAGTTTGGCTGTTCCGATGTCCTGTGTCATGTAGACCGATGTGCCGTCGCTGCGCAGGAGTAGCTTGTGGTCGAGTCCGTCGCCGGTGAGGTCGGCCCATACCGATCCGTCCTCTTTGCGGTACATCTTGCCTGCATCGAGCCCTTCGAGCACTTTCTCTTTACCTTCGAGATAGGTCTCGCTCTCGTAGTATATCTTATCGAAGTCGACACCCATGCGCTTGTAGGTCTCGTCAAATCCGGCGTATACCCATTCGTTCATTTTCTGCCAGAGTCCACGGATTTCGGGGTCCTTCTGTTCCCATTTCACGAGCATTTCACGAGCCTCCTTCATGAGCGGAGATTCTGCCTTAGCCTCGTCCTCGGACATGCCTTTCTCCATGAGGCTCTTGACCTCAGCCTTGAAATGCTTGTCGAAAAGGACGTAGAAGTCGCCGATCAGATGGTCGCCTTTTTTTCCTGAAGATTCAGGGGTTACGCCGTCGCCCCACTTCTGCCATGCGAGCATCGATTTGCAGATGTGTATGCCACGGTCATTTACGATGTTGGTCTTTACTACGCGGTTGCCGCATGCCTTGAGTATCTCGGCGAGGCTGAATCCGAGGAGATTGTTGCGTATATGCCCCAGGTGGAGAGGCTTGTTGGTGTTCGGTGATGAGTATTCCACCATAACAAGTGGGGAGTTCTCATCAGCCGCTTTCATTCCGTAGTCGGGGGTGTCGGCTATATGTGCGAGCACTGAGTTCCAGAATCCGGGAGCGATGGTGAGGTTAAGGAAGCCTTTCACGACGTTGAATTTTTCAACTGCCGGCTCATTGTTCACAAGCCATTCGCCTATCTCAGTCCCGACAGCCTCGGGTGATTTGCGTGCCGCCTTGACCCATGGGAACACTACCACAGTGACATTGCCTTCAAACTCCTTGCGGGTGGCTTGAGGTACGATACTGTCGGCGGGAGTGTCGGTAGCGTACAGCTCTTTGACTGCACGTGACACGGCTTCGGATATGATGCTATCAATCGACATTTCCTTGTATGATATGTTTTTTGAGTTATAACTGAATTAATGTGCAAAGTTACACAAAAAATTGCTATTTATAGGAAATCCATCGGATTATTTCCTTGAGGGATGGTTTCTTTCCGTACATGAATATGCCGATGCGGTAGATCTTTCCGGCTATCCATACCATGGCAATGAAGCTCAGGAGCAGCAGTGAGAGTGACAGCCATATCTCCCATGCGGGGATGTCGAAGGGGATGCGCGCTACCATCACCATTGGGGCGGTGAGTGGGAACAGCGATGCCCAGAATGCGATGCTTCCCATGGGGTCGGCTGCAGCTATAAGGGCGAAAATGAGTCCGAAGATTATGGGGAATAACGCAAATGATGTCATCTGGGATGCGTCCTGGATGTTGTCGACCGCTGATCCGATGGCGGCAAAAATAGATGAGTAGATGAGGAACCCGAGCACGAGGAATACTGTCATCATCCCTATAAGCCCGAGTATGTTGCCTGCCTGGGTGAGCGATGCGAGGACGTTGATCATATCAATGGAGCCGGTTGTGCTGACTGCTTCGAGGTTGCCTGCCCGGAGGGCGGTTATGTCAGCCATTGATTCTGCCGGGATTATCGCCGGGAGCACCCATGCTGACATTATGACGAGCAGTATGCCCCAGAGTATCATCTGGGTCACTGCGACGAGTGCCACTCCGATGATTTTACCCATCATGAGCTGCATGGGTTTTACGGAGGATACCACCACTTCGAGGACCCGGTTGCTTTTCTCTTCTATGATGGATGTCATCACCATCTGTCCGTATATGAGCAGGAACATGTATAGGACGAATGACATGCCGATGCCGATGCCGTAGCTTACGCCTGAGGAGAGTATCTCGCTGTCCTCGCTGTCACGGTCGTTGCGGACGGTGCTTATGGCGACTGATGAGTTGACGTCGGCAAGGATGCTGTCGAGGTCGGCTATGTTGTGCTGTTTGAGGCGTTCGTTTTCGACGATCTTGTTGATCTGTGAGGTGATGGCGTTCTCAGCGGTGTAGGATGACGGTCCGTTGCTGAACAGCTGTAGTGAGCTGCGGCGGGATGAGATTATGTTGTGAGGTATCACGAGCACGGCATCGACATCGGTGCGCGTCAGTGCGGAGTCGATGGTCAGTGAGCTGTTGTCTGTGAACCGGATTTCTGGGGTGTCGGTCAGTTTCGGGGCGATGAGTCCGTTGTTGTCGATCACGAGCACGGATGTGACGCTGCTGTCGACGTAGTTCATGATCAGCGCCGGCATTGCCATAAGTGCGAGCATGAGCACCGGCATGAGAAGGGTGGTGAATATGAAGCTTTTCTTTTTGACGCGTTCGAGGTATTCGCGTTCGATTACGATTCCTATCTTCGACATAGGTCTATGGGGGTGTAGAGAGGGTTGTTGTGATGTGTTAAAAGGGTGATGTCAGTCTTGCCGGAGCCGAGGTCATGCCTGGTCAATGCCCATTGGCTCGGCATCCGAGCTTACTGCACGGATGAAGATGTCGTTCATGGATGCGAGGCTTTCGTGGATCGCAGCTATTGTGACAGTGTCGTTGGCTATGGATATCATGTCCCGGAGAGATGCTGTGTCGGCAAGTTGCAGGGAGATTCTGGAGCGTCCCTGTCCGTCGGGTGGTGACATGTGGAATGAGTGGGCTATGGCACTCAATCCTGATGTCAGGCTGTCGCAGTCGCCGGTAAATGTGATGTCGTAGCGGTTGCCGAAGTATTGCCGGCGCAGCTCTTCGACATTTCCGCTAAGGATGTTCCGACTTTTGTTTATGAGAGTGATGTTATCGCATATCTCTTCGACCGACGACATGTTGTGGGTAGAGAAGATGACGGTTGAACCCTGGTCGCGCAGGTCAAGGATTTCTTTTTTGAGCAATCCGGCGTTGATGGGGTCGAATCCCGAGAAGGGCTCGTCGAATATGAGCAGTGCGGGACGGTGGAGCACAGTGACGATGAACTGTACTTTCTGTGCCATGCCTTTAGAGAGCTCCTCCACGCGTTTGTCCCACCATGAAAGGATGTCGAATTTCTCGAACCATTTGCGGAGTTCTCTTGAGGCGTCCGATCGTGACAGCCCTTTGAGGCGTGCAAAGAACATTGCTTGTTCGCCCACTTTCATCTTCTTATACAGCCCGCGTTCTTCGGGGAGGTAGCCGATGTGACGTACATCGTCCTCGGTGAGCCGGTGTCCCTGGAACATGACGCATCCCTTGTCGGGGGCGGTGATGTGGTTGATGATGCGTATGAGGGTGGTCTTTCCTGCTCCGTTCGGTCCGAGAAGCCCGTAGACTTTCCCTTCGGGGACACTGATGCTCACATCATCAAGCGCGAGATGGGAAGAGTATGATTTACTGACATTCCTGACCTGTAATATATCCATATCGAAAGTTTTATACAATGAGACGTAAAATTAGTGAAAAAGTTCCGGAAATTCTGAAACTTTTGCAGTAATTTCGCGTCAGATTGAATATATGTCAACATCCGGCGAAAAAGAGTCTCGATTCATGGCGATTGTCAGTGACAACCGCCCGATGATCTATAAGGTGTGCTATATGTATGCCTCGGACCCGGAGGAGCTTAACGACCTGTATCAGGAAGTGCTCGCCAATCTGTGGCAGGGACTTGACAGTTATCGCGGGGATTCGCGCATGTCGACATGGATATATCGTGTGGCGTTCAACACGTGTGTCACATATATACGCCATAACGCCAAGCATGGCAATGGCCGTGTGGCACTCGATGATGTCACGGATGTGCAGTGGGAGGACAGCGGCCGCGGCGAGAAGCTCAGGCATATGTACCGTCTTATCTCATGTCTTGACAAGATGGATAAGGCTATCATACTTATGTGGCTTGACGAGAAGAGCTATGAGGAGATATCGGAGCTTACGGGGCTGCCGCGCAATACGGTGGCTACGCGTCTTTACCGTATAAAACAGAGATTGACCGAACGAAACAAAGATGAATGATGACGATGGATATAGACAATCTGCGACAGGAATGGAAATCGATCGAGGTGCCTCCCTGCAAGGAGGCGACCCGGGAGCTGGAGCGCAAGGTGGCTTCGGGGAAAGGGGCGCACTCTCTTCGTGACCGACTGAAACGTATCAGCCTGAGGCTCACTGCCGAGTGTGTGATAGGTGCCCTATGCCTGATACCGCTTGTGTCGGATCATGTGCTGCTTGTGGTCCTTGTGTCGGCTTTCTTTGTGGTGATGGGTGTGATGCATGCGGTACAGTACCGGATGCTGTCGCGCCTGGATCTTTCCGCCGCCACAGTGATTGAGGCTTTGGGCATGGTGTGCAGGCTTGAGTTGTTCCGCCGTACGCGCCGCATGATAGGGCTTACGCTGATGGTGCCGCTGATGGTGTATATGGTGATGTCGTTTGCCGACAGCTATGACGTGTATATGCTTCCGTGCTGTCTGCTGGGACTGGTGGCAGGGTGTGTGGTGGGCATAGCTGTGAACAGGCGCACTACGAAACTATTGCGAGAAATGAAGAGCCAACTTGCTTGCGAAAGTTGAATTTTCTATTTACCTTTGCAGAGTACTCACGTGTACTTCATATTTCACTGCAATGAATACCAAAAGTCTTGTGTCAATCAGCGACTTAAGTCGTGAGGAGATACTTAGTCTGCTCGACACCGCCAGAAAGTTTGAGGAGAAGCCCAACCGCCGTCTCCTTGAAGGCAAAGTAGTGGCGACACTCTTTTTTGAGCCGTCGACCCGCACTCGCCTGAGTTTTGAGACCGCAGTCAACCGCTTGGGCGGGCGTGTGATAGGATTCTCCGATGCATCCAATACATCAACATCCAAGGGTGAGACCCTGAAGGACACCATAAAGATGGTGAGCAATTATGCGGACCTCATAGTGATGCGCCATTTTCTTGAGGGGGCTGCGCTGTATGCCACAGAGGTCTCCGATGTGCCTATAATCAATGCCGGTGACGGAGCTCACCAGCATCCGTCGCAGACGATGCTCGACCTGTACTCGATCTACAAGACCCAGGGCACACTTGAGAATCTTACCATAACTCTTGTGGGTGACCTTAAGTACGGGCGCACCGTGCATTCGCTCATAATGGCGATGAAGTACTTCAATCCCACATTCCGGTTTGTTGCCTGCAAGGAGCTCGATATGCCAGAGGAATACAAGGCGTTCTGCCGTGAGAATGGCATACGATATACGGAACATACCGATTTTTCGCCAGAGGTGATCAATACCAGCGATATCATATATATGACCAGGGTTCAGAGAGAGCGTTTCGCTGACATCATGGAGTATGAGCGTGTGAAGGATCTCTATAACCTTAACAATGCCATGCTTGCTGATGCCCGCGACAATCTGCGCATACTCCATCCGCTTCCGCGCGTCAATGAGATAGCGCAGGATGTGGATGACAATCCCAAGGCTTATTATTTCGAGCAGGCGCGTAACGGACTGTATGCCCGCCAGGCTATAATATGCCGCTCGCTGGGTATCGAAGTTAACGACTAAACATTAATCCAATGACCAATATATCAAAAGCCGAGCTCGCTGTGGCTGCATTGCGCAACGGTACTGTGATAGACCATATCCCTTCGGAGGTCCTGTTCAAAGCTGTAAAAATATTAGGCATCGAGCATGTGAGGTCGGCAGTGACCATAGGGAACAACCTTGAGAGCAAGAAGCTTGGGCATAAAGGGATCATAAAGGTAGCCGATGTGTATTTCCCTGAGGCTACGCTCAACCGTATAGCCCTGATAGCCCCTTCGGCGGTGGTGAACATCATAAGGGATTATGAGGTGGTGGAGAAGTATCCCGTGACTCTTCCCGACACGATCCTCGGACTGGTGAAGTGCGGCAATCCCAAATGCATCACAAATAATGAGCCGATGCGCACACGTTTTCATGTGGTAGACCGCGAGGATGTGACCATCTCGTGCCATTATTGTTCGCATACTGTAAAGAGTGCGGATGCACAGATAATACAGATATAATAGCCCCTATAATATCAATAAAGTGAAAGTATCCTGGAAACCAGGCACAATGATATATCCGCTGCCTGCGGTGCTGGTGAGCTGTGGCACTATGGAACACAGCAATATCCTCACTGTGGCATGGACCGGGACATTGTGTACGAATCCTCCGATGTGTTATATATCGGTGCGTCCGGAGCGTCATTCCTATCCTCTCATCAGGGAGAATATGGAGTTTACCATCAATCTCACAACTTCGTCAATGGCCCGGGCCACGGACTGGGCCGGGGTGAGGTCGGGTGCCGATTATGACAAGTGGGAAGAGACAGGGCTTACGCCTGAGCCCGGGGTGAAGGTGTCGTGCCCTTCGATAGCGGAATCCCCCCTGTCGATAGAGTGCCGGGTCAAGGAGGTGGTGCATCTCGGAAGCCATGACATGTTTGTCGCGGACGTGGTGAACGTGCTTGCCGACGAGAAGTTTATGGACCCGTCCACCGGAGCATTCGATCTTGCCGCCGCAGGTCTGCTCAACTATTCCCATGGTCAATATTTTGAGCAGGGGGCACCGATAGGCCGTTTCGGCTGGTCGGTAAAGAAGAAATAAACCTTAATTTAATAAAATAAAAATGACAAGAGACAACGCCATCTTCGAGATCATCGAACGTGAACATCAGCGACAGAAAAAAGGCATAGAGCTGATTGCCTCAGAGAATTTCGTCAGTGACCAAGTGATGCAGGCTATGGGGTCGTGCCTCACCAACAAGTATGCAGAAGGCTATCCCGGGCACCGTTACTATGGCGGCTGCGAGGTGGTTGACGAGGCAGAGACTCTGGCTATAGAGAGGCTTAAGCAGCTTTTTGGAGCGGAGTGGGCCAACGTGCAGCCTCATTCGGGAGCGCAGGCCAATATGGCTGTGTTCATGGCATGCCTGAAGCCCGGCGACAAGTTCCTCGGCCTCAACCTGAGCCATGGCGGTCACCTGAGCCACGGAAGCCCTGTGAATTTCTCCGGACTGATGTTCCAGGCTCTTGAGTATAACGTAGATGCCGAGACCGGACGTGTGGACTATGAGCAGATGGAGGAGGTAGCCCGCAGGGAACGTCCCCGTCTGATAGTGGGCGGAGCAAGTGCCTACAGCCGTGAGTGGGATTACGCACGCATGCGTCGTCTCGCCGATGAGATCGGTGCCATCTTTATGGTGGATATGGCTCACCCTGCCGGACTCATTGCCGCAGGTATTCTTGACAATCCTGTGAAGTATGCCCACATTGTGACATCCACGACCCACAAGACTCTTCGCGGTCCGCGCGGGGGTGTGATCATGATGGGCAAGGATTTCGAGAACCCATGGGGCAAGACCACTCCCAAGGGTGTGGTGAGGATGATGTCGTCGCTGCTTGACTCGGCTGTGTTCCCGGGTGTTCAGGGCGGACCTCTTGAGCATGTCATCGCAGCCAAGGCTGTCGCTTTCGGCGAGGCTCTTCAGCCGGAGTTCAAGGAGTATCAGATGCAGGTGAAGAAGAATGCATCGGCTCTGGCGTCGGCACTTGTGTCGATGGGGTACAATATAGTGTCGGGCGGTACAGATAACCATTGCATCCTTGTGGACCTCCGTTCGAAGTTCCCTGATCTTACCGGCAAGGTTGCCGAGAAGGCTCTTGTGGAGGCTGACATCACTGCCAATAAGAATATGGTGCCTTTTGACAGCCGCTCGCCTTTCCAGACATCGGGCATACGACTTGGCACACCGGCTATCACCACCCGCGGCGCGAAGGAGCCTCTCATGGGTGAGATCGCCGAGATGATCGATACAGTGCTCCGTACGCCTGCCGATGCTGACACTATTGCTGCCGTGCGCGCGAAGGTGAATGCTGTAATGGCTGACTATCCGATGTTTGCATACTAATTTCAGGCAACAGGATACAGGTATCCAACCAAAGTAAAAGGGAGCAACCCGATCGGCAGACTGCGGGGAACGCAGGGCTGATGTCTGACCGGGTTGTTTCTTTTTTGTTGTGGCGGGGTGTGATTTTTTTGCGGAAAGGGTGGGGATACATCCTTTTTTGATTCCGGTGCGTTATAACTGAAAAAACTATTTATGAAAATAATTCTGATACTCGTTCTGCTTATTCAATGTGTGCTGCCGATGAGGGGTGCTGTGAAGTCCGTGTGGCAGCAGGATGTGTTGGGTGACGGCTATGAGATGCGTTATGTGGATCAGGGGTCGGACTATTCGGGAGCGGTGGTGTCGACGATAGTGCGTAAGTGTGTGCCTGATACGTCGGCTGAGAGACGGCGTGGCGTATTGTATGTGCACGGGTTCAACGATTATTTCTTTAATGCGGATATGGGTGACAGGTTTGTTGCCCAGGGCTATGATTTTTATGCCGTTGATCTGCGGAAATACGGACGGTCGGTAATGAAGGGGCAGAGGATGTTTGAGATGCGTGATGTGAGTGAATATTTTGCCGATATAGATTCTGCACTTAGTGTGATGAGGAGGTCTGGGGTTGACGAGATAGCACTTATGGGACATTCCACAGGAGGGTTGATCACTGCCTGCTTCATGGCATCGAATCCGGGAGCCAAGGTGGATGCGCTTGTGCTCAACAGTCCTTTCCTCGACTGGAATCTCGGATGGAAGGAGAGACTTGTGCCACTGATCTCGTGGCTCGGTGGCATTGTTCCGGATATGCCTGTGGCGCAGGGGGAGTCAACTGCCTATGCGGAGAGTCTGCTAAAGGAGCATCATGGTGACTGGAGCTATGACACGAGATGGAAGCTGTCGCAGTCGCCTGATGTCACGGCGGGATGGGTGAGGGCTATCGACAGGGCGCAGAAGTCATTGCGTGACGGTAAAGCGGATATCAAGGTGCCTATATTGCTGATGTATTCGTCGGAGAGCGTGAACGGTGACGAATGGACTCCAGCCCATAATCGTGCGGACGGTGTCCTTGATGTCAATGACATACGCCGCTACGGACGAATGCTGGGGCCGGATGTCACTTGCCTGAGGGTGGATGGCGGGCTGCATGATCTGATGTTGTCGAATCAGAGGCTTCTGTCGGTCCTGTATCCGCGCATATTCTCATGGCTCGGCAAGGAGTTGCCGAAATGATGCTTGTGGGCTGTGACCGGTGTCGCGGACAGTAATGAACCCTGAGAGATGGTTATGGCTCTCAGGGTTTATTGCTGATATATCGCTGCTTCAGAATATGATTTGCAGGCGTGCTTCAAGGATGTTGACGTGACGTTTTGGGAGGAGGTTTTCGACGTCGCGGTGGCGTACGGTGCTGTAGGAGTAGCGCAGGCGTGCCAGCATCCATGAATTTATGTAGTAATTGAATGTGCAGTTGATGTCGTTCATTATGCCGCCCATTATGCCTGCTTTGGAGTCGGAGGCATTGGTGTAGTTGTAGCCGAGCACAAATTCAAGAGAGCCTTTTGCCGGTGTGGCTACTCCGGCATCGGCATGAGAATAGGTGTATTGCGACCCTATAAGCAGAGTGCGCACCATTCCGTAGGCACCTTGAGCTGTGTAGTTGCTGAAACCGTCCTTGCGGGCGACGTTCATGTAGTAGTATTGGGCTTCGAGGGCGAAATTGCTCTTGATGAAGAGCAGTTCAGGTGTCATCTTGAAGAGTCCTCGTGCATGGTCGATGCCTGCGGAGAGCACCGGTACTTTGGATACACGGCTCGGAAAATTGGCGGTGTAATCAAATGCTGAATGGTCGTCGGCTGTAGGTGTCGAGTAATTGAAGGATGAGCCTATCTGGAATACATCGCCGTCGCTGTGTCGCGGACGCCATACGAGTCGGGTCTGCGCTCCCCATGCCTGCTTGCCCATGGCTGTGGCGTTCTGGGTCATGGCATTTGCTTCGGCGAATATGCTTGTGCCAGCGAAGAACCGGTCCTTGTCGTAGACCCACATGGCGGCGAGCAGTCGGGGGTTGGCATAGAAAAATTCATTGGAGGTAGGCTCTTCATAGGTCTGCTTCATAGATGAGCTCGTCTCGGAGTTGAGTCCCCATTGCGGGACGAAATATCCCACGCGCAGGAGGTTGGAGGGGTTGAAGTCGTATTCAAGATATGTGTCTTTCAGCCCGACTTTGCCGTATCCGAATCCGACATCGACTTTGGCTTTCCATTTTCCGTAGCTTGCCTTTACTCCGAGACGGAGGTCGGGTATCGCTACGCCGTCGACAAACCGTGTGTCCTCATCCTCCTGGATGTTTCCGTTGCCACCCATATATACCGCTCCGTCCATAAGGATTCTGCCAGTGGGCTTCACTGAGAACTTAGGAGCGTCGTCATCGTCAGCAGCGGTTGCCGGAAGGATGCTTATTGCAGCAGCTGTGAGTGCCAGTATGATATTTTTCATAATAGTGTGCGTGTTTTGTGTGGTGAAGTGTCATAGTGTATTACGGCAGGTCAGTCGGTGGTGGTCTTTGTTGGGACCGGGGTGCCTTTTGCCACTTTGCCTTGCTTCTTCAGCCGGCTGAATTCGGCTTTGGCTTTACTGAGCTGTTCCTGGAAGGCGGGATCGGCGTGGAGGCGTGCGACTGTGACTGCTCCTGTGATGCGTCCGGCATCGACGTCGCTCTGGAAGTGGTAGCCGCATATCACGCGGCTTTCGCCCATTTCATATCCGCGTTTGAGTATCTCGTTCTGACGTTCGGGATTGATTTCGGCGAGGACCAAGGCTGTAGCCCATCCGATGGATGTGTGTCCTGAAGGGTAGGAGCCGTTGGTTGATAGCTCTTCCTGCTGCTCGGGGTTGCAGGTGTCCTCATCGTAGAAGGAGAATGGCCGCTGACGGTTGTAGTAGTTTTTTGCCTCACGGGTGCCGAGGTCGCCGGCATCTTCGCGCATTCCGATAACGAGCTTCAGGATTTCGGGTGTGTTCTCGTCGATTTCCACTCCGAAAGCTTCAGAGAAGGCTTCGGGTACGCCGTTGCCATCAACGCGTGCATCGGTGACTGCCTGGTCGCCCCGGGGGGTGTTGCGCATGGTTTTGCCCCATGTGTAGCGAGCCTGGTCATTGAGGAATGTGATTGATGCACCGTCAGGCGGGGGAGGCAGCAACAGGTAGCTGTTGGGGACATCTCCTTCCTGAAGGAAAAAGAGTTCGGGGTTGGTGCGGTGGTCTTTGATCTTTTTGGCAGGTACTGCGTCCTGTGCAGATGAAAAGAGGGTGGCAACGGCGAGGCATATGATGCATGTGGCGTTGCGGAGAGTTGAAACATGTAGATTCTTCATGTGAGAATTGGGTTAAAGGGTTGTAGATTAGAGTTGTTGAAGAATGTGGCTTTGCCATCACTTGCCGGTCCGGAGCCGTGGGCCGGGAGGTGCGATGGATATAAAAAATCAACATATGCTGTTAAGGATGGTTTTCAAATTTTATATGTTGTTGAGCATGTTTTGTGCTTTTGCCCAAATTTTGTTAATGAGCGTGAGGTGAAGCAATGATGTGTGGGAACTTCTTGACTTGCCTATTGATGCAGATTATAAAATCAATGCCCGCGACAAGTCCGTGCCACCGGTGACTTACTCAAACGGCGAGACCATGCGCCAGATCCTTGCCCGCAGCAAACACACCCTGATGATGTCGCAGAACAAATGGACTGACATACAGCGTCATCGCGCAAACATTCTGTTCAAACACTATCCGATACTGAAAGCTGCATACCATCTGGCTATGGAACTGCGCCAAATCTTCAACGCAAAGATATCACCCACCAAAGCAATGGGTCGGATGAACAAGTGGTATGAAAAAGTAATGGCATTGGGCAACAACAACTTCCGCTCTGTCATCAAGACGTTCAAGAACCACGCCCCGACTATCCTCAATTATTTCCGACGTCGCGCAACTAATGCCTCGGCCGAAGCATTCAACTCCAAAGTCAAAATCTTCCGTTCGCAGATGCGAGGGGTCCGTGACCGTGATTTCTTTATCTTCCGGCTCGTCAAACTCTACGCCTAAACTTTAACATTTCAGCTCTCGAATTTTAACAAATGCACCGGAATTTCGGCTTGACCCCCTTTGGCTCCAACGGGGAACCGTTTTTTACCATGCCCCACCTTCATTCCTCATCGTTCTTCATCGGCGTGCATAGGGCAATAAAAAAGCAAAACGCCGATTATGTTGATAATCAGCGTTTTGCCTTAATTTAACATTAAAATAAGTGGTCCCACTAGGGCTTGAACCTAGGACCCACAGATTATGAGTCTGTTGCTCTAACCAACTGAGCTATAGGACCGAACGATTCGGCTTACGGTTTTTAGTACCGGTTGGCTTTACGTTTTCAGCAGTGCAAAATTATGCATTTTTTTGTATCCGTGCAAGTTTTTAGCGGATTTTTTTCGTAGAAATATGATATTTGTGCTTTTTTAGCTGAAATAAGTCTTTGGAACAGCTTTTCGGGAGGGTGCGAAGAGTGGTTGTTATATCTTTACGTCGTCGATCTTTATCATGCCAGTGGCTATCGCGAAGATGGTGAGGCCGGCAGGTGAGTGGATCTGTAGTTTGGCGGCTATGTTGCGTCGATGTGTCATTATAGTGTTGACAGAGACGTTCATTTCGGCTGCAATTTCTTTGTTGGCAAGTCCTTTGACAATGCCGAGTATCACTTCTTTTTCACGAGGCGAGAGGTCGTTGCCGCGTGATGTCTCTTCCCGGTCGGATGGCTGGAGGAGTTGTCTTATTTTTTCTCTCAGTGCCTCGGCGGGTTCGTAGATGGAGACTGTGGCTGTGTGGCATCTTGTCGATGTGTCGGGTATCTGTGCGGATGTGAGGAGTAGGGTGGGGGTGTCGGGCTGGCACGTTTGGGCTGTGAATATGTCCACTATTGTCAGCGAGGGGTGTGCGGCGGCGATCTTTTCGGACGCTGGGTGGGGCTCTTTTGCCTCTGGTGTGATTTCGAGGAACGTGACTCCGGTTATACCGCGCAACACTGCTTTCACTCCTTCTGTGATGACGGGTGAACTGAGCAGTAGTGCTATTGTGTGGTTGCGCATATTCTGTCGGAGTTATGGTTGGGTGGGTGTGAGTGTTATTTTGCGGATTCGAGCCGTGTTATAAGCGGTACGAGTATGTGGTCCTCGATGTGGGCATGTTGCTTGAGGTCCTCTTCGCAATTGTACAGATCAACGAGTACGTCGTACATCCTGTAGGGGACTGAGGTGGAGTAGTAACGTAGTATGATGTTCTTGAGTTCTGCGAGGCGGCTTTCTACCTGATGGTCGTGACGGCGTGAGAATATGCTGATATTGTAGGAGCTGTCGTGTTTGCCTTCGGAGAGGGATTTGACGTAGGGGAAGACGGTTGACTCTTCGTAGTGGAAGTGAGCTTCTACTTCACTTACATAGTCATCGAAGTATTTGATGATGATTGGATTTATGTCGGCGTGAGCAGGGTCGAGCGACGAGAGGAGGTTGGTGCGTATGTGAGGATATTTGTATTGGAGATAGTAGTTGTGAGAGTTGTGGAGGAACTGTGCCACTTCGCGGGCAGTCACAACTGATAGCCTGTGGGAGTCGATGTCGCCAGACAGGAGGAAGTTGACTATAAGCAGGAAGACTTCGACGTTGATGTCGGACTCGACGCATAGTTCCCCTATGGTCTTTGAGCCGAATCCGAGGGGGAGGGAGAAGCGGCTTAACACAGGCAAAATGTCGTAGTCCTCATTGATGAGGTCTACGACACTGTCCTGTTCTGTGAATGTGTGTGATATCTTCACGTAAGGATTATTCTTTGGTTTCTTCCTGTTCGGTGGGTTCTTCGGGAAGGAAGTCGGTGATGCCTGCCGAGATGAGGAGGTTGTACCATGACAGCAGTTTCTTGATGTCGGTGGTGTAGACTTTCTCCTGATCGAAGTTGGGGAGTATCTCGGCGAAGTAAGCGCGCACCGCGTCGTCCTTTCCGAGAGATTTGATGTCGACGGGGTTGCCTTCGTTTTTGGTCTTTACGGCATCAAGCACTCCGCTGAGGGGGGTGTCGCCTTCGTCGGTGTAGATAGAGATGTCGCCGAGTGAGATCACTTTGTCGCGAGCGTAAGCCGGTGTGCGTTTTCCTGATGCGATGTCCTCGACGATCAGCATTCCTTTGCCGCGGTTGACGAGGCGGAACAGACCGGGACGACCGGATATGGAAAGTATGGTCTTTAGCATAATGGTTATGATTTTTAAGTTTAGAGCGTGTCTAAAAATTTAAGCAGTGCAAAGGTAAGCAATTCTCTCCTATGATTCCAAAGATTCGGGGCAAAGATTGCGAGGCTGGCTTGTGGCTTTGCCAAGGCGTGAGATCTGCACGGCTACCATCACAATGGTGACAGCGGTGGCAAGCATGTCGGAGATTGGGAATGACATCCATATTCCGTCGAGCCCGAATCGACCCGGGAGGAACAGGAGAAGGGGTATCAGGAATATGACCTGACGAGCGAGAGACAGGAATATTGAGGCTGTTGCCTTGCCGAGTGACTGGAACAGTGTGGTGGATATGACCTGGAATCCTACTACGGTGAATGCAAGGAGTGAGATGTGGAGGCAGCGGACAGTCTGGTCGATCAGTTCGGAGTCGGATGTGAAGGCGCGTGCTATGTGCCATGGGAACCCGAGGCCTCCTATCTGTCCGATGGCGACAATGACTGTAGCAGCCCCGACTGCAAGCCAATATGTGCGTTTGAGCCTGCCGAGCATCCCGGCTCCGTAGTTATAGCCGATGATCGGCTGCATGCCCTGGCACATGCCCACGATCACCATTGTCATCAGTGATGTGTAGGATGTGAATATTCCTGCCGCTCCCACTGCTATGTCACCTCCATAGGTGTAGAGCGATTTGTTGATTATGACATTAATGAAGCATGCGGCGGCATTCACCAGGGATGGAGCCGCTCCGATGGATATTATGGATGCGATCACGCGCCATGAGGGGCGGTACATACAGCTGTCGTGCTCGAAATGCAGCACTGATGAACGGTTGAAGAAGTGGCTCATGACGAAGAGTGCAGATACTGTCATGGATATGTCGGTAGCTATCGCAGCTCCCTTTATGCCCCAGCCGAGCCAGAAAATGAATATCGGGGCGAGTATGACATTGACGCCTGCGCCGATGAACATTGTCACCATAGCCTTGACCGGATAGCCTGACACGCGCATGAAGTTGTTGAAGGTGAAGGCAAAGTTGGTCATGAACATTCCCGGGAGAATGTAGAGCATGAAGTCGCGAGCATAAGGCAGGGTGACCTCGCTGGCTCCGAACGCCATGAGGATGTCGTCGATGAAGATGCCGAATATGATCAGATAGGCGAGGACTATGACCGAGAGAGTCACCAGGGCATTGCCTAATGCCCTGCGTGCTCCTGCATAGTCCTTTGCCCCGAGAAGGATGGATATCCTGGCAGATCCGCCGGCTCCTATAAGGACGCCCAATGCGGCAGAGAGGTTCATTACCGGGAATGTTATGGCGAGTCCGGCGATTGCTTCCGGGCCTACGCCCTGACCAATGAATATGCGGTCGATCACATTATATAATGACATGACAAGCATCCCTACGACGGCAGGGAGGCTGTAACGCCAGAGCAGTCTGCCTACGGATTCGTGGCTGAGCTCTTCAAGTTTTTCGGTGTCTGTTCGGTTCATGCAATGCGTTTTCGGTGCAAAGTAACCAAAAAAATCGCAATTAAATCCGACCGATGATAATTTTTAACACAAATATTTGGCTGATTGGGTATAAAGTGCTAATTTTGCAGTCGATTTAGCCTCACCGGGCACGTTAAGCAATGGAAAGGGATTTGACCTACATCCGTTCGCCCGGCGGTATAACCTGTAACACAACAAAATAACAGATGTACGCTATCGTAGAAATCCAGGGACAGCAGTTCAAGGCAGAGGCCGACAAGTTCCTGTATGTTCACTATCTCGGCGACGCGCTCAAAGAAGGAGACACCGTAGAATTTGACCGTGTGCTCCTCGCCGAAGCCGACAATGAAGTTAAGGTAGGTGCCCCTACACTTGAGGGTGCCAAGGTCGTTTGCCAGGTGCTCACACCTCTCGTGAAGGGTGACAAGGTAATCGTCTTTAAGAAGAAGCGTCGCAAGGGCTATCGTCGTAAGAACGGTCATCGCCAGTGCTTCACTAAAGTGTTAATCAAAGAAGTTGTAGCTTAACCCCCTAAATCACAAAAAAGAAATGGCACATAAAAAAGGTGTCGGCAGTTCTAAGAACGGCCGTGAGTCAGAAAGCAAACGACTCGGAGTAAAGATTTTCGGCGGTCAGCATTGCAAAGCCGGCAACATCATCAAGCGTCAGCGTGGCACACAGCACCATCCCGGTCTTAACGTTGGTATGGGCAAGGACCACACTATCTTCGCTCTCATCGACGGTGTAGTAGTATTCACCGAGGGCAAGGAGGGACGTAAGTTCATCAACGTGGAGCCAGCACAGGCTTAACGTTGATAGCAGCCGAAAAAGATTAAGAGGCTGTGTCGTAATTCAGTTTTACGGCGCAGCCTCTCTTTTTGCCGGGCTGAGGATTGGATATTTTTCAGGCGACTGATTTTTGAGGATTTGTCCAAAATATCCGATTCTCTGAGTCTAAAATCGGGTATATATGTAAAAACAGGCCAAAATGGGGCGTATTTCCCCCGTTTTTGGTCTGTTTCGCTATTTTTGAACACATTTTCTTGATGTTGAAGGCTATGGCGAAGAAGGCAAAGTCCATCGTGACCTTGTCTTTGCCGAAGTGCCGGAAGCGGCGGTATGCCATGTTGAACTTCATTTGTCCGAAGACAGCCTCGGGCTCGATACATCGTCGTCCGCGATGTCGGATGCCTTCCTCCGAAGTGAGTAGCTCGCGGGCTTTATGTTTGTATTCGTTGAGTCGGTGGTTAACTTCGATTATACGTCGGTCGCCTTTGGCCTTGTAGCACATACATCGCAGTGGACAGCCCTTGCAGTTGTGAGCGCGGTATCGCGCGTTTTCACTGCGGTAGCCGCTTGCGGTCTTTGTGTGGGAGGTGCCGATGCGGGTCATGTGCTGCCCCATCGGGCATACGTAATAGTCCTCGGTGGCGTTGTAGTGGAAGTTGTCGTGATGGAATGGATTAGGTTTGTAGCGCGGACGCTGTTCCAGATGGAAGCGGTTGTACTTGACGTAAGCCTCCATGCCGGCCTCGTCCATGAAGCGGTAGTTCTCTTCCGAGCCATAGCCGGAGTCGGCGACGGCGACAGAGGGCAGATGTCCGTAGCGGTCAAGGAAGGCGTTGAAGAACGGTATCAGTGTCAGTGTGTCGGTGGGATTGGGGAACAGGGCAAAGTCGGTGATGAACTGGTTTTCGGCAGAGATCTGAAGATTGTATCCAGGCTTGGTCTGGCCGTTGTTCATGGCGTCTTCCTTCATGCGCATGAACGTGGCGTCGGGGTCGGTCTTGGATATGGAGTTGCGCTCGCCGATCTGTTCAAGACGGCTGTCATATTCCTCGAGCTTGTCGCGATGCTTCTCCAGTTCCTTTATCTGCTTCTTTTGTCGGCGACGTTGCTTCTTCTGCTCATTATACACAGGGGCGGGCTCTGCCGCGAGTGCGTCTTTGAGTTCACCGATAAGGGTATCAAGGGTTTCGGGAGTGAACTCCACCGGCTCAGACTCTGCAGCTTTATCCTGCGCTATAATCTCGTCTATCTGTTGCAGAAGGACGCGTATTTTCTCCTGTAGTTTTGCACGGTTCTTTTCTACGGTCTTCCGCCAGACGAAGGTGTATTTGTTGGCTTTGGACTCTATCTTTGTTCCGTCGATATACTCCACGTCCAGTGTGATAAAACCGCGCTCGGACAACAGCAGCACAACCTGCGTGAAGATATTGTTTATCTCTTTTTTCACACGGTTGCGGAAGCGGTTGATGGTCACGAAGTCGGGACGCTCCTGCGCCGCCAGCCATATGTAATGGATGTCGCGCTGCACCACACGCTCAATCTTGCGGCACGAATAGATATTGTTCATGTAGGCGTACAGAATGATTTTGAGCATCATCTTCGGATGGTAAGGGCAGCGGCCACGCTCACTGTACAGCTTCTTAAACTCCTTAAGGTCAAGACTCTCGACAACGGCATCGACAACGCGCACAGGGTCGTTTTCCGCGATGGCCTCGTTGGGATTCAGCAGAAAAAACCAGGGCTGACGCATGAGATTTAACTATCCTTAAAGACTTTGTACAGATATTCAGTGCTCCACATACATTTTTTGCGTCTTCGTTTAAGGCTGAGTTTATCGTTCTGCTTTTTAAGCATTTCCAATGCATACTTGCGCATCGCTGAAAAATTGACAGCGCCATTCTTGGCGCGTACGCGGCACATATCTTCCCGAAACGTCACGTCGAGATGCCAGTGCAGTTTGTTCTCGATACCCCAGTGCGCACGAATACGCATCGCATAGTAAGAAGCCTCATCTTTCTCCACGCTGCTGAGATAGTAGATTGTTTCACGCGAGCGGGCACCGTTCTCAGTACGCTCACGCTCCATCTTTATGATACGTTTAAGACCGGGCCACTTCTCGTACATTCCCTCCTGTTCCAAAAGTGTCGTATCCATAATTGAACAGGTTCTCTTCTCAACTCTTCCGTGCCCCTTTTCCTCGGTTGTGTATACCGATATTGGAGTAGTGCTACTAAAGATACTCTCCGTCAAGCCCTTGAGTATCGGCTGATTGTCTTTAAGCGCCATCAGATAGTCGCCGCCCTGGAGCATGATCTGTTCTGCGATATTACGGTGGGTCCCCATTGCGTCGACTGAAACCAATGCCCCTGTAAGCCATAAAGAGGACAATACGGACGGCAGAACCGTAAGTTCGTTGGTCTTGCCATCCACCGGCTTTTCGGCAACGCAGATTTCTGTTTCAGATACCCACGCATTGAGGATATACAGTCCGTGGCATCCGGGACTCCTGGGATTTTCACCCCGCAGTTTCTTACCGTCAATGATGACCTGATTGCCGCACAGGGATTCGATTATGTGGCCTCGGCAGCAATCAAGACTTGCCCGGAGCTGAGCGGGATTGACAGACTCTACAACACGAAGTATCGTGTCACCACACGGGACACCGTTGCCAAGCTTCAGCAATCCAGTGGCCTTGAATTCTTCCTCTCGGTCTGTAACCATATCCGATATGTCGTCACAGTCCTCACAATCACACAACACGCCGATGAGTGCCATTCGGAGCACATCCTCAAGCTCATGTTTAACCTTGCCCAAGTCGCGCGGGTCTTTTACTTTGCTGAAAATTTCTATTTGCATACCTCTAATATAACCATTTTCAGCAATATATGCAATATATGAAAGTTTATTTCACATAATCAGGTGAATTTTTGACTGAATTTGAGTTAAATCTCATGCGCCAGCCCTGAGAAAAAACAGCCTGTCGTTGTTAGTGTAAGATTTTGTATGTAACTTTGTGGGCATTTAATTTGTTATTTGTCACTAAGTTACAAAAACTTTCTGACATGACAAAGCCCCGGCTTGTGAAAGTCAGGGCTTTGTTTTATGTTTTTCAACAGGTTATAAAAAAGAGGCTGCGCCTATTTTGACACAGCCTCTTGCTTTTATAGGGATTTGCAAGAAACTAATGGGATGGGGATGTGTCATCCCAACGTAGTATTTGAAGAATCTGTCCCTGCTACAGATAGCTGTAGCAGGGACAGATCTTTATGATTGGGCATTATGACGCGGTCGTTGAGATTTTGGCTTTAGATTTCAAATGTGAGTGTGACGATGGATTTTGCCGGGAGTTTTACTTTGATGGAGCCTTTGGCGGCTTTTGCCCCGGAGAAAGGCTTGAGGGTTACTTTTTCGGGCTTATCGAAGTCATTGTAGTCGTCAATCGAGCCGGCAGTCAGGATATTTCCGGAGATGTTCTTCGCCTTGGATTCGTTGCCGAGAGCAATCGTCACTTCCATCTCTTTGTCGAGGTCGACATTTGAGAGGGATACGGTGATCTTTCCGTCCTTGCGTGAGGCTGTTGCCTGAAGCATGTCGACGGACCGTCCGTCGCGGACATCCTTGCGTACTGTGGTGACATCCAGAGGTATCGGTGTGGCACCCTGATGAGGGATGTACATTTTGAAGACATAATAGGTGGGTGTAAGCACCATTTTGTCGCCACGTGTGAGCACCATGGACTGAAGCACGTTGGCTACCTGGGCTATATTGGTCATCTTTACACGGTCGGTGTGACGCTGGAATACGTTGAGCGACAGGGCTGCGACCATCGCGTCGCGCATGGTGTTCTGCTGGTACAGGTGTCCGGGATTGGTGCCTGGTTCAACGTCCCACCATGTGCCCCATTCGTCTACAAGAAGTCCGATGCGTTTCTTTTCGTCGTATTTGTCCATGATCGCGGCGTGCTTTTCGATCACAGGCTCGATCTCAAGGCATTTTCCGAGGGTCCAGTAATAGTCCTCGGGGGTGAATACTGTAGCAGAGCCTTTGGAGCCGTTCCATCCTGTCACGGTGTAGTAGTGGAGCGATATGCCGTGCATGTGGGAGTGGGCTTTCTTCATAACTATATCGGTCCAGTTGTAGTCGTAATCACTTGCGCCGGATGCAATCTTGTAGAGCTTGTTGCCTGAAAATTCGCGGCAGTAGGTCTGATAGCGGCGATATACGTCGGAGTAATATTCGGGAGTGAAGTTGCCGCCGCAGCCCCAGCTTTCGTTTCCGACGCCGAGATATTTGAGCTTCCATGGCTTCTCGCGTCCGTTCTCTTTGCGCAGGCGTGCCATAGGGCCGTCCTCTGCGGTGATGTATTCCACCCATTGGGCAAGCTCTTCAACTGATCCGCTCCCGACGTTGCCGCTTAGGTATGGTTCGCATCCGAGGAGCTCACAGAGGTTGAAGAACTCGTTTGTGCCGAATGAATTGTCCTCGATTGTGCCTCCCCAGTTGTTGTTGACCTGTGTGGGACGATCCTTAGCCGGACCGATGCCGTCGCGCCAATGGTATTCATCGGCAAAGCATCCTCCCGGCCATCGCATCACAGGGACTTTGAGGTCGCGCAGTGCCTGGAGCACATCATTGCGGTAGCCTTGTGTGTTTGGAATGGGTGATTCCGGACCTACCCACAGACCGCCGTATATACAGGCTCCGAGATGTTCGGCGAATTGTCCGTATATTTCCGGCATTATCACTTCTTCAGGGTTGATTTGGTCCATTCTGAGCGTCACTGTGTCGGCTGACGCAACCACAGGGCAAAATAGACCTGCGGCAAGTAGCATAGATGAGATTTTTCGGTTCATATTATATATATTAATGTGTCACACAAATGTACGCAGAATCAGTGAGAATACCGCATAAATTATGGAATAAAAAGTAATCTTTCTGTTCAGTTATTTGGCATTTGTCAGATCGATATTTTATAATTGACACGTCATTTGGCTTTCAGTGTCGAATCGCTATTTTTTCATTTTATAGAACACCAAGGCTATGCCACTGCCATCTTTCAGGAGCTGCGATACGTTGTCGGGTGCTTTCGCAAAGCCCTGTTCAATCATGTATGAGTAAGTCTCATAATCGTCAACCATCCCGATGAGGCATCCGTCGTAAGTACCGACTATAGGAATGAGAGCTTTGCTAAGGTCGTCACTTGAATTCTGTAGGATGCCGTTGTATCGGGAGTTCCATAATACACTTTCACCATAACCCTTGTCGGATGTGTAGGATATATAGATATTATCTCCACAAACATACGGCACGGATGACAAATGCTGATAACCTGATATTTCATCAGGAACTACATCCCATTTCCCTTCAAGCCCATTGGTGAAAGGCAGCCGGATCAAAGTCTGCTTTGACGGGTCTTTGGGGTCTATTATAAAGAATCCGTCTATCGATGCCGTGCTGAATACTATGCCTTGATCGCATCGTGAGAATATTGTCCGCTGGCCGATTGCATCATAAATTCCATCCTTAACCTCTTGATATGAGTCATGTATTTTGAGGTCTTTGTCGACTACAAACAGTCGGCTTTCCGGCTGGTCGATTGCGAGCTTAACCCCTTTCATCGGAATATATGCAAATATAAATCCACCATCGTCGAGTGTCTCCACATCATCTGCTATCACAGGCATTTTCATGGTTCTGATATAGCTGCCGTCATTACTGTCGTAGACCATCATGCGTTGTGTGTAATTATCCACAATGTATATAGCTGCTGTATCGATAGCGATGCTTCTTATTTCGAGATATTCCTCAGGTCCGGATCCTCTGCTGTCAAGCACAAATTTCGGCACTCCTGATTTCCGGTCGTATGCGAATACCTTACTACGCCAGCAGTCACCGATGTATATGGTGCCGTTGACCACATACAGCTTGTTAACATTGACCGGTATGTTGCCGTTTATATCAGGCAATCCAAGATAGCTGATCGAGTCAACCACATCATTAGTAATGGCATCGGTCACTTTGTTGAGATTAATATACTCCTCTGTATAATTATAATCGCCATTATGATTGTGTGTACAGGATGTCATGCATGTCAGCATAATTAATGCTTTGACAATTCTATTTTTCATTATATTAGTTGTTAGCATATAATAGAGAGATTATTATAATTGAAAGAGCAAGTAAATGAATTAGAATCGAATACATGTTAAGTAAATTCATTTATATTATGTATAATTAATGTTGCATATGATATGCTCTCTCTAATTTATCTACTTGCTATAATAGAGTCAAATATTAAATACTTGTTGGTTGAATTAAATTTATAAATATCGATAAATAAAAAGTTCTATAACCTTGCAGATTATTAGTAAATCAGAGGTAACCATATCGTTAACTACTATTCCTCGGTTTATGCGCGACTTCATGGTAAGTTTTGTCAGAATACTTGGAGTCTGAAAGGATTTAGCCGGAAATCGTGCCAATGAACTTGAAAATGTGTCAAGAAGTGGTATTGTTTCGAAGTTTTCTGACTTCAAAGTTGTTGCTGTGATGGTTACAAAGGTGTGTTCTGCATAAACTCAATGCTTGTCAAAGTTTGTCAAAACGACAGAGCCAAACGCTGTATCATGGGAAGAGACAATGCCGATGCTTGGAGACAAAGGATGTCTAAATGCCATAGTTTAGAAAAATCTATATGAGATCGCAAACATAACTCTTGAGATTCTATATGGATTGAATCAGAAGAACTAGCGTTCTCCAACATGGGACTACAAGAAATTCTGCAAACGCATCGAAACTATATTTTTTCTCAGATCAGCGACAATCTTATGATGACACGAAACAATGAAAAACAGTTCTAAGGTCTTTTTACTAGTATGGCAGGTAAAATTGCAGCTTGGCTTTCATGCAATATGTCAATTTCGTTAATCATCGTCCAATTGGGCAGATAAATATTCATGAATTTAATTCAACCAACATGTATTAAATATATATAATTACTTGATTATCCGTGCTCAGGACATCTTCTTTCATTACATCCAGATCCTCCGCCTTGGCACATGACCACTTGAAATCCACATTCTTTAGATATGCCAAAAATATATTCTCCAATTTTAGCGTTACAATCAAAAAGCATTGGCTTGCCATCTGAATATTCCCATGAAAATCCTGGAGACACATTTTCTCCATCAGCAAGAGCCTCTATATTAATTAAGGCAAGATCGCTAAGTGATTCAATATTATTGATTTGGGAGTGATATCCCATAATTCCGCTTGTTGTAGCTAATGCTAATAATGCGGGAATGAAGATTTTTTTCATACGATTTTTATTTTGTGATGATTTAAACTGTTTTTCCGTATGTATCATTTCAACGGAAGCCTTATGTTAAGACGAGATAATAGATTATGAGTATTACATATTTTATAGGATTATTTAAGATTACTTTATTACGTTTCCTGTGATTTCAAGTTTTGTCGGATTTGTGAATTGATCGTAAAAAACGTGAACAGTGCGGTTAAACCGTCCTGTTATAGAGTCTTCTTTGAACGAGACATATATGGTAGCACTGTCTCCAGGAACAATCAAAGTATTTTCAACTTCCGCAACCGTGCAATCGCAGGATGATATCATTTTGCGTATGTTTACTGTGTCACCACTCACATTCTTTAACACAAAGTTATGATTTGCAGTCTCTCCGAGATGTATATCTCCGATATCAAGTGACCTTACGTTGACCATAATACCGATGGAGCCTGCTTGAGTAACTATTTTCCCTCCAGATATGATATCTCTATAAAGATTGGCTATTCTATTGTTGTATACCGGATTCCCGACGGCAATCACGTGATGAGAGGAGTCGAGGAGAAACGTCTGAAGCATCAGTTCGGAAGGGAATGCGTTGTGCTTGTTTATTATGTCGGTACTATCAATGTATGAAGGATATTCATAGCCGTCAATTTTAAGTTGATATCTGATGCCACGAGAATCGGAGGTGTGTATCACCATGAGCGCGACTACATCGGATTCAGTTATAGAATCCAACGAGCCGAGAAATTCATTCCATAGATGTAGTTTCATCTTACATCTCGTACATCCAAGGCTGTCGATGTATGTAAGTATTGTGAACTCTGAATCAGACATACTGATAGTGTCGCCTGTTAAGGCATCAATGATATGTGTAGGCAGATGTAAATGTCGACCAAACCACTGTCCGACATGCTCCATTACTCTTGCTTTATCATTTTGAGCACATGATGTGACAATGATAGTAAGTATTAGAATAGATAAATATATTAGATGTTTCATATATTGAGTATTAATTAAGATTTACCACCATATTTGCTTTCCATTACGGTACTCGAATATGCGTTCCTGGTTACCTTCTGTATGATTTTTCAGGAAGAGCAGAGAACCTCTTGGTACATCGTATAACAGTGAATCACTTTTCGCCGTGTATGATCCAACACTTGCCCATCCCTCATTATTGCAATAGAACAGTTCATATCTGTTGCCAGGTTGTATATAGTTTTTGCGATTTCGAGGGGTGAATATTATTGACGAAATGATGCATGGCTCATCAAATTCAAGTCCTATCCAAGCATCTTTCTCTACAGTATGAAATGATGTGTAGGGATCTCCGTCAAATGCGTTCACTAGTGTCAGTTCATTTATATTGCATATAGGTTTCCCTTTTATGGGAAGATCTTTATCATTAATGAATGTCAGTTCCGAAATGTCAGATGAGCCGCTTTTGATTCCTCTGTATCGGGCATATCGATATTTGCTCGAATGTGTGATATGTGCTAGGTTATAAAGTCTATCAGGAAATTTATTTATAATGTGCAGTGTGTCACTTAAATGGAAATCAGCATTATTACTACCCTCGAAAATGCCTCCAATCATATTTTGTCCAAATGGCTCGGTACGAAGATTAAATTTATGAAGAAGGCATACCTGTTCTTTATCTGAAGAGGACGTTTCATACCAATGTAATTCGCCAGTCCTGCGATCGACAAGAAATGGTGGTGCAATGAAATTCAATCGGTCGCCTGAAGACGTGGCTATACGAAATACCACATCTCCCTCAACATCTTTGATTCTGACAGTACTATCTTTTGCTGCAAATTCAATCACATCAACAGGTATCCACTTGTCGGAACTCGACATGCATAGATACAAAGGCTCGTCATTGACGGGTAATCTATATAAACGATCTGCATGAATATTAAAACTTAAACATTTGGGATTGGCATATAAAGCAGTAACATCCTGTATGGTAGGATAGCGAAATGCAGGATGTATATTTCTACTGTTAGTCATGGCATGCATTTTCCTGCTCAATCCTCTGTTGAGAGCGTAACATTCTCTCCATACTTTCCCTTTGGGATCCAATATGTGTTAGGTGCTTTGTATTCACTTTCGGCATAGCCTATTGAGCCATACCATGACTGACCATCGTTATCAATGATATAATTCCAGTAATGAGGCACATTGTTATCGCCACGTACCGGCATCATGTCGCATCCGCAAGGTATGGCAAGCGAACGAAGCACCCATGTAAGGATATCTGTAAATTCCTTGCAGTCTCCGATCTTCCAATCCACATTCTTGATGCCAACATTAACACCTTGAGGTATTGCGTGAGTGAATATAATGCGCTGGTGTTGAAGATATCGCAATATAACTGTTGCGGCTGCACGAATATCAGTGGAGTCTGGGCTTTTTCTGATGCTGTCGAGTATTGGATTGTATTGTTCGTACAGTTGTCTTGCCCATGGCATAAGTGGTTCGTCCCGCAGACGGTAAGGAAGAATATGATTACAGAACATGTCAAAATCAATTTTATCACCCCAAGGTTGAGATGCCCACGCATCAAACATAGCATCAATATGGTCAATAAGGAATGATGAGGAGATCTCGCAGATATCGTTCTGGACTATCTTCAACTGAGCATTGAATTGCCCATCAGCTTCTCTTATGGAGTCACATAATATCCATGGGTCTGTATGAGAGGATGATATTGCCTTGTAATAGGTGTACAGACGTATTGTATCCTCATATGCTATGCCTCGTTGGTAGGGCATGTGCTCTATGAGGAATACCGCGGCTTGATATTTTAACGAATCAGTCCTATAATGATTAAGTACAGTCTCAAGTTCGTGACGGTTATTTCCAGCCATGTCAAGAGCACGCTCAAGTTCTGAGCTTCCATGGCATCCATTTAGGATGGTCAAATAGATTGTTGCTATTGTTATGCTGACGATGTGTTTTATTGGTGTGTTTGTCATCGGTGTTTTATAGCAATAATTATTAGAAGAATGATTAAGAAAATTGTGTGTCCTTAAGTTGATTTATCAAGTGCAAATATATGAAATTTATTAATTATTAGGAAACAATTTTTTATAATTATATGTTATTAATGTAAATAATGTATGTTTTTATTGAATTATGAAATCCTTAGTATCGTTCGTTCCGATGTTGGAGTTGTTGGCTATCGGCTCATTGCTGGTGGCTTGTAGTAATAGTGAAGCACGGTTTGCCAAGGAGATTCCCGGTGTGTGGCAAGGGACTCCCGAGGCGATCTCGGACAATTCTGCCATTTCGGCATCCATAATTGACACTTATGAGTTTTCACCTGCATCAATGACAGCCAATGAGACTCTCACCGGGGCTGTCACTGTGTCAGGGATGGTCAATGTCTCTACCCAGGTGGTGGACAGTGCTTTTGCGGAGCCGATTCAGCTTTCGGCGGCTGCGCATACCACTATCTCGGGCACCTGGACGGTGGTGGATGATGATGAGATGGCACTGAGCATGGATGTGGCATCGCTTGTTGTGGATGTTGATCCCAAGGCTGTTGCTGCCAACGGCAGTCCTATGGTGATGGGGAATCCCGCCACTGATGCTCTGAACCCTGAAGTTAGGGCTCGTATTGCCGAGGGTATAAAGCAGGCTCTCTCCGTTAGGTATGCATCGCTTCGACATATGGATGACGTGAAGATAAAGGGTGCTTTGCTGAAATATGAGGTGGGCGAAGAGGATTTTGTGCTCACCAGGCAGAGTGAATAACTGTAGGGAAGTGGTGTTTTATCGGAAAATATCATTAACTTTGTCCTGAAATACAATCATTCATCAGGATGAATAGAAAAGGTAAACTGTACTTCCGTTACGGCACCATGGGTTCAGCCAAGACAGCGTTGCTGCTCACCACGGCTTACAATTTTGAGGAGAGGGGCATGCGTTACGTGTGCCTCAAACCTATTGTCGACACTCGTGAGAAAACCAATGTGATACATTCGCGCATCGGCATTCAGCGTGAATGCCGATGGATATATCACGAAAGTGATCTCTATGAGATGGCTCAGCAGATGTTTGAGGAGACAATGGCTGTGATAGATTGGTTTCTGGTTGATGAGGCACAGTTCCTGACCGCATCTCAAGTGGACCAGTTGGCGCGCATAGTGGATGATTTCGGCAGCAATGTGATATGCTACGGACTCCGCACCGATTTCCGCAGCTGCCTGTTTGAAGGTTCCCGCCGGCTTTTCGAGATTGCCGACACTATCGATGAGATCAAGTCGACATGCACTTGCGGACGCAAGACCATCATCAATGCCAGGATGGATAGCAATGGAGACTTTGTGGAGGAGGGTCAGCAGGTTGAGATCGGCGGGGATGACCGCTATATAGCGGTGTGCCGCAAGTGCTGGCGCAACAAGCGGATCGAGCAGAGCTATAGGTCGGTGCTTCCGTTCCGTGAGCTTGAATAAACTATTTGCCTCCGGGGAGGTCTTATATAAAAAGACATGTGATTATGAAACATCAGTTGATCCGTGTGATATTAGGCTGTCTGCTCTCGCTGCCTGTCCTGAGAGCCGGAGGCGAACCGGTGGTGTCGCTCGTTGACGAGACCCTCACATATGATGTGATATACAAGTGGGGCTTTATTAACAAGGTGGCAGGTTATGCAACGATGAGTCTGCGTAATGACGGTGACCTGTACAGGGCATCGGTGTATGCCCAGAATGCGCCTTGGGCCAACAGTATATACATGCTACGTGACACCCTTTACACGACAATGACCAAGAGCGGTCTTTATCCTGTGAAGTATGTGTATATAGCCCATGAGCAGGGGAAGTACAAGAAAGATATTCTCAACTTCAAGCGTCAGGGCAACATCTTTACAGCCGAGGCTGTGCGTTACAAGCGTGCGACGGCTGACGCGCCCATGACTTCGAGCACAATAAGCCTTGAGGCGCAGGGGATGACCGTGGATATGTTGAGTTCGTTTTTCTATCTCAGGACTCTTGATTTCGATAATATGAAGATCGGTCAGAATACGACAGTAAACATTTTCTCCGGGTCGAAGAAGGAGTTGCTTACCATAACTTATCTCGGCAAGCAGAAGGTGGCACTTAACGGATCGAACCTTCAGACGTTTCACATTAATTTCACTTTCACGCGTCGCGGAAAGCAGTCGTCCGACCCGATAGACGGATGGATCACAGCCGACTCGCGCCGTATACCTGTCAAGGTGGAGGGGCAGTTGCCGGTAGGTAAGGTGAGGGCTCTGTACACCGGACCGAATCCTTAAGGATGAAGTAAAGGAATATGAAGAAAGTTTTTAAGATAATATCTACAGGGGATGTCCACGGAATGTTGTTCCCCTATGATTTCACCACTCTGTCACCCGCGCCCGGCTCATTGGCGCGGGTGTCGGCTTATGTTGAGTCGCAACGCGCTGTAATGGGGGAGGATAGTGTGCTGCTTCTTGACAATGGCGATATATTGCAGGGGCAGCCTGCCGTGTATCTCTATAATTTTATAGAGACTGGGACAGCTCATCCTGTGGCGAGGGTGATGAAGCGTATGAGATATGATGCGATGACAATAGGGAATCATGATATAGAGACCGGCCATCCGGTCTATGACCGTTTCCGTGCCGACCTTGCGCCCATCCCTCTTCTCGGTGCAAATGTCACTGATATATCCACCGGGGAGCCTTATTTCAAGCCTTATACAGTTGTGGAGCGTAATGGTGTGCGTTTTGCTGTGCTCGGGCTTCTTACATCTGCTATTCCGGCATGGCTGCCTGAAAAGTTGTGGGAAGGGCTTGATGTCGAGCCTATGGTGGAGAGTGCCCGCAGATGGATGAGGCATATACGGGAGAGGGAGAGTCCGGATGTCGTCATAGGGCTGTTCCATTCCGGTTATCATAGCACTCATCCCACCTGGAAATGGATGGAGAACGCATCGGATATTGTGGCCCGCGAGGTGGATGGCTTTGATCTGATAATCATGGGACATGACCATTCCAGAGCTGTAATCAGGGAGGAGAACGGCACTCTGCTCATCAATCCTGGAGCTTATGCGACACATGTAGCAGAGACTGTTGTTACGGTGGAACAGGATGATTATGGCAGGGTGGTGGACTGTAATGTGGACGGCAGGGTGGTCTCTGTCGCCGATCATGAACCCGATGAGGGTTTTCTTGAAGAATTTGCTCCGGAACGGAAGCTGACGCAGGAGTTTGTGGAGAAGGTGATAGGTGAGGCTACAGGTGATTTCGGTGTAAGGGATGCTTATTTCGGTCCGTCGGCATTCATGGAGCTTATCCATACGCTTCAGCTTGAGATATCTGGGGCTGACATATCGCTTGCAGCACCGTTGTCGTTTGATGCTGTGATAAGAAAAGGCACATTGCGCATGAGCGATATGTTTGCCCTCTATAAATATGAGAATCAGCTTTGCACGCTTGCCATGACCGGGGAGGAAGTGAAGAATCATCTTGAGATGAGCTATAATCTATGGACAGCCGTGATGGGGTCGCCTTGTGACCCTTTACTGAAATTCGCTTCGGGCAATCCTGTGAAGGGTGATTATTCACGTCTGATAAACCCTTCATATAATTTTGATTCGGCATTCGGTGTGAATTATACGGTTGACGTCACTTGTCCCAAGGGTCAAAAAATATGTATATCCTCCATGGCAGACGGCACTCCGTTTGACTTGAAGCGCACTTACCGCGTGGCGGTCAATGCATACAGGGCCAATGGCGGAGGGGAGCTGATAACGCGTGGTGCAGGGATCTCGCATGATGAACTTAAGAGCCGCGTGCTTGATGCCACTGAGCTTGATCTGAGATACTATCTCATGAAGGCAATAGAGCGAAAGGGGATGATATCTCCTGTTGTGACACGGAACTGGCGATTTGTTCCGGAAGAGATTGTCGATGCCGCCATTCCCCGGGACCGTCACAGGCTGTTTGCATGAGAGGCGGTGTTGACGTTTTTTAAGATCACTGAGCCGTGAAGTTGCCCATCAGGTGGGTTAAATTTGTGCCGTAACCTTAAAATACTTATCCTATGGCAACTCCATTTGTCATCTCGTCACGAGTGATTGACACGGTAAACTCTCTTCCGCCAGAGGACCGCATATCCATAAGCAATGCCTTAAGTGCGGAATTCATTCTCGGCAACGATCCTTCGGAGTCCCTGACCCCGATGCAGAACATGCTTTATGCGATGATACGTTTCTATGTGGTACATGACACGGAGCGAAGCGTTGATTCCATGGCGTCGGGCGGATCGCCTGGGGTTTCAATCGAGCCAGGCAGGTGTGCCCTCGGTTGAGAATCCGGAGTATGCGCATACGGCATAACGGTATCCCTTTTCGGTACCGACTTCATATCGAGGTTCGTAGGTCACTCCTATTAGGAAGGCCCCATCTATGCCGTCGCCATTTTCGTCCATGGCTTCCAGGATTGAAACCTCGTCGGGCACTGCGTATACGGTGTAGCGTCTGACACCGTTTATGGGGTGCCATGAGAGGGAGCCATGTCTCAGTTTCAGATTGCGTGGCGGCTCTGTTGTCTCTTCGGCGGACTTGATTGCCGGAGTGAGTGACGGGTATGCGAACAGTTCGCCGGACAGAGTGTGTGACACTTTCGGAAGAAATTTCGCGCTGTATATCATTATGCCCTGATTGCCGTCGATATTTGACCGGCGGTTGCAGTCGATCTGCCGTTCGAGGTCGCGCCTGTGCTCGGCAAGGCTTCCGGTGTTGATGCGCTCAAGGGTCACGCTTGTGTAAAGATGTGAGCCATACATGTTGGCCGTGGAGTACCACCATTTGGCAAGCGGTATGTAAGGGGCGGTGTCGTGGGTTGTTGGCCAGTAGATCTGAGGCGACACGAAGTCGACTGTGCCCTGATACATCATGCCCAACGGGTCGGAGTATATCTCTTTGTATTGCCAGTCGGAGGCTTTGACGTTTACACATTCGGCACCCCATTTTGCTGCGGATGTCTCGTCTTTTCCTGCAACTCCGGCAGGGGATATGCCAAATCGCACATAAGGCTTGGTGTCGCTTATCATGCTTTTAACGTCGGCTATTGCCTTGTGGATGTTTGCTCTGCGCCAGTCACCGAATGTCATCCATGGAGATTCGTTCCGGTATAGGTGATAGTCAGGGGCATCGGAGGTTTCAGGTATGCGGTTAGGGTAGAAATAGTCGTCGAAAATGAGTCCGTCGATGTCATATCCTTCTACAATCTCACGGCATATATCGACTATGTGTTGTCGGGCTTCCTCAAGGCCAGGATTGAACACCGTGTATTTCCCATGGCTCAGGAGCCAGCCATTGTCTTTCCATTTTTTGTCCTGCGGGGAACTGTAGTCGGTACCGGATGACCATCTGAACGGGTTGACCCAGGCGTAGCATTCAAGTCCTCGTCGGTGGCATTCGGCAGTGACCCATTCCAGCGGGTCCCATCCGGGATCGGTGCCGCGTTTGCCGCTGACAAAAGAGCTCCATGGCTCTAATTCGGAGCGGAACATGACGTCTGCCATCCCTCTTACCTGGAAACAGACTGTGGTGAGATTCATCTGCTTGCATCGGTCGAGAATGTCGCTGAGCTGCTGCTGTTGCTGGTGTCGGATATTCTCGGAGACCCCTTGTTTTGATGGCCAGTCTATGCCCCATACTGTGGCTATCCACACGCCTCGCATCTCTCTCTTCGGGGATGCGGCGACGGATGCCGCCATTGACATAAACAACAGGGATAGAACTATATTTTTCAGGCTGAATAGCGGTGCGATTGATTTCATGTCGGTATAATTAGCGCAAAATTAACACAATTTTCAACAATTATCACTCTCGGGCTTGGACTTTTTCGTAAAAATGACTAATTTTGCAAGTTGAAACGCTAACGCTCTCGTAGCCTACCTTGATAAATATGTACAAATACCTCTTAGTGCTGCTCGCAACCGTCGCCCTGGCTTCCTGTGGCGAGTATCAGCGTGTACTCAAAAGCAATGATGCTGACTATCGCTTGGATTTCGCGAAACGAGCATTTGAAGAGAAACGATATACTCAGGCGGCGACAGCCCTTGAGAATGTGCCGCAGGTGTTCAAAGGCTCTGAAAAGGCTGAGGACGCTCTGTATCTTCTTGCTCTGTCGAATTATGAGAACAAGGATTATGAGACCGCCGGCACATACTTCAAGCAGTATTATCAGCGTTACCCGAAAGGGAAGCACACCGAGCTTTCAAGGTTCTATGCCGGATACGGTTATTACCTCGATTCTCCCGACTCCCAGCTTGACCAGTCGGGGACTATAAAGGCCATTCAGGAGTTGCAGGGGTTCCTTGACTATTTCCCAAGGAGCGACAAGGTGTCTATCGCGCAGAATGCTATATTCGAGCTTCAGGACAAGCTCACCCTTAAGCAGCTTGAGAATGCCCAGCTTTATTACAATCTCGGGACTTATCTCGGCAATAACTATGAGAGTGCTGTGATAGTGGCGCGCAATGCCATAAAGGATTATCCCTATTCCAAGTATAAGGAGGATCTGGAGCTGCTTATATTGAAAGCCAGATATCAGGAGGCTCGTGAGAGTGTTGATGAAAAGAAGGCCGAACGCTATTCGGTGGTCATTGACGAGTACTATTCATTCATCAATAACTATCCTGACACCCCCAACCGTGAGGAGGCTGACAATATATTCAAGATAGCCAGCCGATATGTAAAGGAGTGATGCCGGTCTATAGCCGACTGCTCGCCGCATGTTCTCACTCATTAACATTCAAGAAGAAAACAATCGTATATACCAAACAATGGACTACAAAAAGACCAACGCCCCTCTCAACACTCAGACCCGCGACCTCATCACAATGAGCGAGGACACCGGCAACGTATACGAAACCGTCTGCATCATCGCAAAACGAGCTAATCAGATCGCTTCGGAGATGAAGCATGACCTTGAGAAGAAGCTTCAGGAATTTGCCTCCCTCAATGATAACCTTGAGGAGGTTTCCGAGAACCGCGAGCAGATTGAGATCTCTCGTTTCTATGAGCGGTTGCCAAAGCCTACCCTTATAGCCACTCAGGAGTATCTTGAGCATAAGGTCCATTTCCGCAATCCTTCCAAGGATATAGATCAGGATTGACCGGAGGTCGGGTCCCCGCTTTGTGGCTTCACGAAAAAAGTGAATGCAAATGTTGCATAGTTCGGGATTAATTACTAAATTTGCACGCTCTTTTGAGCATAATATCAATATTCATCCACTTTAAACATCTGTATCAATGCACTTGAATTCTGATGAAAAAGTAGAAATCTTTGAGAAGTACGGTAAGGGCAAGACTGACACTGGCTCACCCGAAGCACAGATTGCATTATTCTCTGTCCGTATTGCTCATTTGACCGAACACCTTCGGGCAAATCACAAAGATTATACGACTGCACGAGCTCTTAAGGCTTTGGTAGGTAAGCGTCGTCGTCTTCTCGACTATCTGATCCGCAAGGATATCAACCGCTACCGTGCCATAATCGCACAGAAGGAGCTCGGTATCAGAAAGTAATTTCATCCTGGGTTTATCCAGGGGTATTACTTGAAGATTACCACACATGCCACCGAAACTCAGTTTCGGTGGCATGTGACGTTTATGGGTATGCCGATTTCTGTTGAGGCTGCTGATGGGCTTAGCTTTGAGTATATAAAGCAACTCGGGCTGCTGAATTTATATCCAGCAGCCCGAAGCAATAAGTTTATCAAGCTGTAATTATAAGAATTACTTGCCTGCTATAGAGCTTGATACTGTGAGGCGGAGACGACCTTTGGCACGACGACGCGCAAGTACCTTGCGTCCATCGGGTGTAGCCATGCGGGCACGGAATCCGTGCTTGTTAACTCTCTTTCTGTTAGAAGGTTGAAATGTTCTTTTCATTGCCGTATATGGTTTATTTTTTGTTATTCCACATTTTGAGGTGCAAATTTAAACAAAAAATCCCATAAAGGCAAGTGTATTTCATGTTTCTTAACAAATTTCCTGTTTTATGTCGGCGCACCATTCCTTGATTCTGACCTCGGTATCCTCGGGATGGTTCACATTGTCGATGCACAGCCCGACGGTCATGCCCTTTATGTCGCTTTCAGAATTGTTGTATGTGTAGCCGTCGTTGTTGAATGGAGCGAAGAATTCTGCGTGGGTGTCATGGAGGCGATGGTATATCTCGCCTACTGAATTGCAGAATGTGTCGCTCATGGAATCGTCACCGCATCCGAATATTGCGACCATCTTGCCGCTGAGATCGATGACTTGCAGCCCGTCAAGGAATGTGTCCATGTCGTCCTGAAGGTCACCTGCGTCCCATGTGCTTGCCCCGAGTATAAGCACGTCATATCCGGCGGTTGCGGAGGGTGGTGTCGATGCGGTGTTGTGTACATCGGATTGCTCCACTCCGAGACATTTTGCTATCATGTGTGCCACATTTTCGGTGGTGCCGGTGGTTGAACCGTAGAAAATTCCTATCTTTTTCATGTCAAATGATGTATGTGTCGTACCATACAAACATCTATGTGTGTCATGATGTTCAGAGTAGGGATATTTCATAGTTATGGGCTGTCCCTTTTAGGAAAATAATATTCTCCAAAAGTTTGAATTTGCAAATCTAAATTACTAATTTTGTTTTTCAAAACACCACAGACTAAAATATGCCTACATCCTATTCGCCCATAGATGAATCGTCCTACTCCGATAGTGGCTCATTTGATCCGGAAGAGATGCTTAATGCGCATGTTTCCGGAGATGTGAACATTGCGCCACAGCAGCCTGTAGCATCAGTCGCACAGGAGCGGCCTTCCCCATCGCCAAATACCGGACAGCCGGTGTCGGCAGCCTCTGCATCCCCGATTGACAATAGTGCCGGGGTAGGTGACGGACGGTCGACACATGTATCTGCGATGAATCATGTGGCGTCATCTTCGTCGTTTATGGCTATTCTGGATAAGATACATAGCCTAAGGCTATTTAAGTTTCTTGGTATAATCCTGTTCTTCTTTGCTGCGTATGCATTTGTGGTGAGTTGCTCCTATTTTTTCACCATAGGATCGGACCAGAGTGCGGTGCTCAATGGTGAGGCAGCTCTTGAAATGTATGAGAACGCAGGACGTAAATTTGGCGCAATGCTTGCTCATACGCTTGTGTATGAGTGGCTTGGCATTGGCGCGTTCATCCTGATATTTTATATCGGGGCCTGCGGACTGTCAATGATAGGTATCTATCGTCCAGGATTTTGGGGGATGACTATGAGGTGTCTGCTATTTACGGTTACATTGTCTGTGATTCTCGGTCTTGTAAACTGTGAGGTGGCTACGCCTGTTTATCTCGGCGGTATGCATGGTCAGGTGCTCAATCAGCGTCTTATAGCATATTCAGGGATATGGGGAGCTTTGGCTGTGAGTCTCATACTTGGTTCGATGGTGGCATTGCTCTACCTGAATGAGCTGAAGCGGGCAGCATCTGTGGCTTCAGCCGGAATAGAGGGCTATCGTAGGCGACAGGCAGAGCGAAAAGCGAGGCGTGAGGCTCGAAAAGCAGAGGCAGAACGAGCAAAAGCTATTGAAATGGAGCGTCTTGCTCAGGAGCGGGCCGAAAAAGAACGCATCGAGCAGGAGCGCATAGCTCAGGAACGAGCTGAGAAAGAAAGATTTGCCCAGGAACGGCTTGAGAAATTGAAAGCTGAAAACGAGAAGGCTGACAAGGTGCCTGTAGCAGCTGTTGCTTCGGCTAAACCAGCAATGACTGCGGGGAATGAACAGGTAGCATCTGATGAGAATACGGTTGATAAAAACGTATCAGACATTATTGTGGGGTCAGCGGTACAAGAGCCTGCTGCAAAGCCTGCCGCTGTGTCAGCGGACATCAATGAGATGCCGCCACTCTTTTCCACTCCGGCTGTTGCAGTTGTTGATAAAAAAGAAGAGATTGTACCGGAAGCCGATTACGATTCTGATGATGAGATATGTGAGAGCTCAGAGGAGGAAGAGGTGTCAGAGCCTCTTGCCCCGCTTTTCCATGACTCGCCGGCTGTTGCTGTTGTCGCTGATCGAGATCCGGCAGCCATTGATCCGCGTGACAGACCGTTGTATGATCCTCGTGCCGACTTGTCGCGATTTGAATTCCCGACCCTTGATCTCCTCAACAATGTGGAATCCCGCCAGAGCGTTGATGCCGAGGAGATGGAGGAGAACAACGCCCGCATCACCAAGACACTTAGCGACTATGGCATTGCCATTTCCAATATAAAAGCTACGGTAGGACCTACTGTAACCCTATATGAGATAATTCCTGCCGAGGGTGTCAGGATTGCCAAGATCAAGAATCTTGAGGATGATATCGCGCTCAGTCTTGCAGCTTTGGGTATACGTATCATAGCACCTATCCCCGGCAAGGGCACTATCGGTATCGAGGTTCCTAACAAGGACCCGCAGACGGTGTCGATGCGTTCGGTGTTTGAGAGCGACAAGTTCCGAAACAGCACAATGGAGCTGCCTATGGCAATAGGCCGTACAGTCTCCAATGACGTGTATATGGCAGACCTTACCAAGATGCCTCACTTACTTGTGGCAGGAGCTACCGGTATGGGTAAATCAGTTGGGCTTAACGCTATAATCACATCTCTTCTGTATAAGAAACATCCTTCGGAACTCAAGTTTGTGATGGTCGACCCTAAGAAGGTGGAGTTCAGCCTGTATGCTAAACTTGAACGCCATTACCTCGCCAAGCTTCCCGATGAGGAGGACGCCATCATCACCGACCCACAGAAAGTGGTGGCTACGCTTAATTCGCTGTGTATAGAGATGGAGAACCGTTATGCTCTCCTTAAGGATGCGCAGATGAGGAATGTAAAGGAGTATAATGACCGTTTCGTGCATCATGCTCTCAATCCGGAGCGAGGTCACCGTTACCTGCCGTATATAGTGGTGATAGTCGATGAGTTCGCTGACCTTATAATCACCGCAGGAAAAGAGGTGGAGACTCCGATTGCACGTATAGCCCAGATGGCACGTGCGGTGGGTATCCATATGATTCTTGCTACCCAACGACCGTCCACCAACGTGATAACAGGTGTCATCAAAGCTAACTTCCCGGGACGTATAGCCTTCCGAGTGTTCCAGATGGTGGACTCCCGTACAATCATAGACCGTCCGGGTGCGAATCAGCTTATAGGACGAGGAGACCTGCTGTTCAGCAATAACGGTAAGATCGACCGTGTGCAGTGTGCATTCATCGATACTCCAGAGGTTACGGCTGTGTGTGACTTCATAGACCGTCAGGTGGGCTATGCCAGCGCGTACGAGCTTCCTGAATACACTCCTGAGAGCAGTGACAGCGGATCGGTGGCTTCACTTGGGGACCGTGACCCTCTATTTGACGAGTGTGCCCGACTGGTTGTGTCGACTGACACGGCATCAACGTCATCGTTGCAGCGTCGCTACTCCATAGGCTATAACCGTGCAGGTAAAATCATGGACCAGATGGAAGCCGCAGGTATAGTGGGGCCATCTCAGGGTGGAAAGCCGCGCCAGGTGCTGGTAGATCCCATGACCCTTGAACGTATACTTGAAAATAAAGCGTCATGAGAAGATTGTTTTCAATAGTATCATTGCTAATGGTTGCATTGTGTGTCGGTGCAGCCTCATCCGGTGGAGCTCTGTTGCAGCGTTGTGCCGCCAAGATCAAGAGTGCGCCGAGCCTTAGCGTGACTTATACTGTATCGGCTGACGGTAATACTGCCGAAGGGCTTTTGGTGCTCCAGGGGGAGATGTTCACTATATCGACACCTGGAATGGTGTCGTGGTATGACGGCAAGTCGCAATGGACGTATTCCGACCAGATAGGGGAGGTGAATGTGATCAGTCCGACAGCAGAAGAAGTACAGCAGATAAATCCGTTTGCAATTGTGAAATCGTTCTCATCCTCATATTCATCCGAGCAGGTGAAGTCATCGTCGGCCGGCGTGACAACGCTACGCCTCACAGCAAATAACCGGAAGAGCGATATCTCATCGGCTGATGTCACAATCAATGACAAGACGCTTTATCCGACACGCATTGTCCTTACGATGTCCAACCGTCAGAAAGTGACAATCAATATAAAGAATGTGAAAGCGGGAGGCAAGCTGCCGGTGAGCAATTTCCGGTTTGATGCCAAGCGTTATCCCAATGTCCAGGTGATCGATCTGAGATAGAACATATAAGTAAGTCAACCAATTTAATATCATAAAATTCACCCTAAATTTCAAATCATCAATTACGCTGTAATATGTCAGAAATCAAGACTCGCTGCCTCATTGTAGGTTCAGGCCCTGCCGGCTACACAGCCGCCATCTACACATCACGTGCCAACATCTCTCCTCTCGTAATCGAGGGCATACAGCCCGGCGGACAGCTCACACAGACCACAGAGGTCGAGAATTTCCCCGGTTATCCCCAGGGAGTCCAGGGTCCGCAACTCATGGAGGATCTGCGCAACCAGGCTCTCCGGTTCGGAGCGGACATACGTCCGGGACTTGTCGTTGAGGCTGACCTCAGCAAGCGTCCGTTCGTAGCCAAGCTTGACAACGGTGACACTGTGATAGCTGAAACAATGATTATCGCGACAGGTGCATCGGCCAAGTATCTCGGTCTGACCGACGAGAAGAAGTACAACGGTCTGGGCGTATCGGCCTGCGCCACATGTGACGGTTTCTTCTACCGCAAGCGCAAGGTGGCTGTGGTAGGCGGAGGTGACACAGCCTGTGAAGAAGCTATTTATCTGAGCAATCTCGCATCGGAGGTCTATCTGATTGTGCGCAAGCCTTATCTGCGTGCCTCCAAGGTGATGGCTGAACGTGTCATGAACAAGGAGAATATAAAGGTGCTTTTCAATACCAACACCGTGGGTCTCTATGGTGAAGAGTATGTGGAGGGAGCACACCTTGTAGAGCATGTGGGAACTGAGCAGGAGCGTCGTTATGATCTTCCCATCGACGGTTTCTTCCTTGCCATAGGTCACAAGCCCAATACTGATGTGTTCCGTCCCATGGTGGAATGTGACGAGCAGGGTTATGTCAAAGTCAAGGGCAATGGCACGGCAACCAATGTAGAGGGTGTGTTCGCTGCCGGCGATGTTGCCGATCCGGTATACCGTCAGGCTATTGCCGCAGCGGGATCGGGCTGCAAGGCTGCTCTTGATGTGGAGCGTTTCCTCTCAGAACACGCTCAATGATTGATTTTCGAGCACTCGAACCAATAGATGTCGACACTCTGTACCGTTGGGAGAATGATCCTGCGGTGTGGGGTGTCGGCTCTACTATGGCTCCTTATTCGCGAAAGCAGTTGTGGGATTATGTGGATTCCTATGACGGAGATATTTTCACAGCCAGGCAACTCAGGCTTATGATAACAATACCCTCAGGGAAAGATGGCGAGGTGAAGGAGACCGTAGGGACTGTTGACCTCTATGATTTCGACCCTGTGAACTCAAGGTGTGCGGTGGGGATATTGATAGCTCCTGAGTATCGCCGCAGGGGGTATGCATATGACGCATTGATCCGTGTTGCGGATTATTGTCATAAAAGGCTTTCACTCCATCAGCTTTATTGTGTGGTAGGTGCCGAAAATGAGCCGAGCAGATCATTGTTTGAGAAGGCGGGATACAAGGTGTCCGGACGCCTGCGCTCATGGCTCCGCTCCGGTGGTGCATATTCGGATGCGTTTATTTATCAGATGATGCTACCTTTTGATCGAGTCGGCAAACAGGGTGCGGTTGAGCAGTGAGCGTCCCAAAGTGATTTCGTCGGTGTGTTCTATCTCATTTCCCACGGATACCCCTCGGGCAAGCTGTGTGATCCTGACATCGGTATATGGCGCAAGGCGTCGGTATATGTAATAGTTGGTTGTCTCCCCTTCCATAGTCGCGCTTAAGGCAAGGATCACTTCCTTGACTTCGCCTGCCGCCACACGTTCCACAAGTGAATTGATCTCAAGCACGTCAGGGCCTATGCCGTCCATTGGGGATATCACACCTCCGAGCACATGGTAGACACCGGTGTATTGTCCGGTGTTCTCGAAGCTCATCACGTCTTTGACATTCTCTACGACACACACACAGCTGCGGTCGCGGCGGGAGTCTGCGCATATCGGGCATACATCGGTCTCGGATATGTTGTGGCACACTCCGCAATATCTCACACCTTTGCGCATGTTTATTATTGCCTGCCCGAGAGCTGTGCCCGCAGACTCGTCGGCGCGCAATATATGCAGGGCGAGGCGCAGGGCGGTCTTGCGTCCGATACCAGGGAGTCGGGAGAGCTCAGTCACAGCTTCTTCCAATAATCTTGAGGCAAATTCCTGTTGCATAATTACAAAATTACGCATTTTCTGCCTAACAAACATCTCCGAGCATAGAAAAGATTTGCGATAATTGATAATTATACCTAATTTTGCACTCTGAATTGGAAACCATATCCATGAAATTTCAGTAACCAACAGAAATGGAAATAATTCGCACTGTCGCTGAATTACAAGCCAAGCTCGGTGAAGCACGTTCACGTGGCACCATAGGTCTTGTACCCACAATGGGTGCTCTCCATGCCGGACACCTCTCGCTCATCGAAAGAGCTCGTGAAGAGAACGATACCGTAGTGGTCAGCGTCTTTGTCAACCCAACACAGTTCAATAATCCTACCGACCTCGCAACCTATCCGCGCACCGAGGAGGCCGATGCCGCTCTTATGGAGGGTGCAGGTGTGGATTATGCTTTCATGCCTTCGGTTGAGGAGGTGTATCCCGAGCCGGACAACAGACAGTTTGACCTCGGTCCTGTAGCTGAAGTGATGGAGGGTGCTATGCGTCCCGGCCACTTCAACGGTGTGGCACAGGTGGTAAGCAAGCTGTTCCGCTTCACGGAGCCTACACGCGCATATTTTGGAGAAAAGGACTTCCAGCAGATAGCGGTGATACGCCGTATGGTCGAGCTTGAAGGATTCGAGGGGCTTGAGATAGTGGATTGCCCTATAAAGCGAGAGACAGACGGACTGGCGTTGAGCTCGCGTAACGTGCGTCTTTCGGCGGAGCAGCGTTCGGTGGCACCTGTGATAGCTCAAGTGCTCCGTTCAAGTCTTATCAAGGCAAGAGAAATGTCACTTGCCGACACCAAGAAATGGGTGACAGACACAATAAACGTGTTTCCGTTTATGAATGTGGAATATTATGAGATAGTCGACGCTCTCACTATGCAGCCTATAGCCGAGTGGAGCGAATCGGAGCAACCGGTGGGATGCATCACAGTGTTCTGTGGCGATGTGCGGCTTATTGACAATATTAAATACGTGCGATAATGACACTCGAAATTCTCAAGTCCAAGATACACCGCGTATCTGTCACCGAGGCCCGTCTCGACTACATCGGCAGTATCACCATAGACCGTGACCTGATGGATGCCGCCGGCATATTCCCAGGTGAGCGTGTATACATAGTCGACAACAACAATGGTGAGCGTTTCGATACTTACGCCATCGAAGGTCCAAGAGGATCGGGTGTGATATGCCTGAACGGAGCGGCTGCCCGCAAGGTGCAGGTTGGCGATGTGGTAATAATAATGAGTTATGCGCAAATGACTCCTGAAGAGGCCGCCACATTCACTCCTAAGGTGATATTTCCCGACACTTTGACCAACCGTCTTGTCGAGCTGTAGTCTCCTCGTTGCTTGAACCCCCTGAAAGAGAACCCCTCCTATACCATAATATATGTTTGAAAATCTAAGCGAAAGGCTCGAAAGGAGCTTCAAGATACTGAAAGGTGAAGGTAAGATCACCGAAATCAATGTAGCCGAAACCCTTAAGGATGTGCGTCGTGCCCTGTTGGAAGCCGACGTTAACTTCAAGGTTGCCAAGCAGTTTACCGATGAGGTGAAGAGCAAGGCCATGGGGCAGAATGTAATCAATGCCATCAAGCCTGGTGAACTCATGGTGAAGATTGTACATGACGAGCTTGCCAGGCTTATGGGTGGCGAGACAGCTCAGGTCAATCTCTCCGGCAATCCGACGGTGATACTTATGTCGGGATTGCAGGGTTCGGGCAAGACTACTTTTTCGGGTAAGCTTGCCAGGAAGCTCAAGTCGGAGCAAGGCAAGCGTCCTTTGCTTGTGGCATGTGACGTGTACCGTCCGGCAGCGATTGACCAGCTGAAAGTACTTGCAGAGCAGATCAATGTCCCTGTCTATACTGAGGACGGCAATAAGAATCCGGTAGAGATTGCCGAGAATGCCATACGTCATGCCAAGGCCAATCATCTTGACCTTGTGATCATCGATACCGCAGGCCGCCTTGCTGTCGATGAGCAGATGATGCAGGAGATTGCTGCGATAAAGAAGGCCGTGAAGCCGCAGGAGACACTTTTCGTGGTGGACTCAATGACTGGTCAGGATGCTGTGAACACAGCCAAGGAGTTCAATGACCGTCTTGATTTTGATGGAGTGGTGCTCACGAAGCTTGACGGTGACACCCGTGGCGGTGCCGCGCTGTCGATACGTACAGTGGTGACCAAGCCTATTAAGTTTGTGGGTACAGGGGAGAAGCTTGATGCGCTTGACCTTTTCCATCCATCACGTATGGCTGACCGTATCCTCGGCATGGGTGACATCGTATCGCTCGTGGAGAAGGCACAGAACGCTTATGACGAGAAACAGGCCCGCGAACTTCAGCGTAAGATAGCCAAGAATCAGTTCAATTTCAATGATTTCCTCCAGCAGATACAGCAGATACAGAAGATGGGCAACCTCAAGGAGCTCGCTTCAATGATCCCCGGTGTGGGTAAGGCTATCAAGGATGTAGATATTGACGACAATGCTTTCAAGGGTATTGAGGCCATAATCCGTTCGATGACCGAGCAGGAGCGTCAGCATCCAGAGATAATAAACGGTTCACGCCGCAAGCGTATCGCGAAGGGCTCCGGAACAGATATACAGGAGGTGAACCGTCTCATCAAGCAGTTTGAGGAGGCACGCAAAATGATGAAGGCTGTCACCGGCATCAAGAATCCTATGGCACTTATGCGTGGCATGAAGGGAATGCGCCGGTAATGTACCGAAAAATAGAATCACAATTCAATACTTTCAACTCTATACCTGAGAAATATGACTCTTATCGACGGAAAGAAAGTGGCCGATGACATCAAACGCGAGATAGCGGCCGAAGTTGACAACATGGTTGCCGCAGGAATGCGTCGCCCTCATCTTGCCGCCATTCTTGTAGGACATGACGGCGGTTCGGAAACTTATGTGGCAAACAAGGTCAAGGCTTGCGAAATGTGCGGGTTCAAGTCCACTCTTATCCGTTATGAGGAGGATGTGACCGAGCAGGAGCTGCTTGACACGATAGCACGTTTCAATGCCGATCCGGATGTGGATGGGTTCATAGTGCAGCTGCCTCTCCCGCGACATATCTCTGAGCAGCGTATCATCGAGGCGATAGATTACCGAAAGGATGTAGATGGTTTCCATCCTGTCAATGTGGGGCGTATGTCAATAGGACTTCCCTGCTTTGTGTCAGCCACACCCGCAGGAATCATTGAACTTCTACGCCGCTATAATGTGCCTACACGCGGTGCCAATTGTGTGGTGCTTGGCAGAAGTAATATAGTGGGTAAGCCTGTCGCCAGCCTGATGATGCAGAAAGCTGATCCGGGAAATGCCACGGTGACTGTGCTTCACAGCGCATCACGTGATATCAAAGAGAAGTGTGCTGAAGCTGACATAATAATAGCGGCCCTCGGAAGTCCGGGATTTGTGACTGAGGATATGGTAAAACCAGGCGCGACAATTATTGATGTGGGTACCACACGAGTGCCTGACGCTTCGCGGAAGAGCGGTTTCCGTCTTAGCGGGGATGTAGATTTCGATAATGTGGCTCCTAAGTGTGCTTTTATAACTCCGGTGCCTGGAGGTGTTGGTCCTATGACAATCTGTTCGCTGATGAAGAATACTCTTCTTGCTGCCAAGAAAGAGATCTATTCGTAATCGCGAAATAATATAGAAAGACAGAAGAACAGGAGAATTTTTTTGAGAGAACAAAACTATGGTTCTTTGATCAAAAAAGTTCTCCTGATCTTTTTTAGACCATAGAGCCATAGGGATAAGACAGTAGAACAGGAGAACATTTTGTGGAGAGAACGAGATGTTGGAAAACTATAGTTCTTTGGTCTAAAGAGTCATACTGTTCCTGAGGACTTAAATTAAGAAGTTGATAGATGTTTGCGATATTGATAGCACTGTGCGCGCTACTGTTGCCTGGCGGCGACAGTGCCGAACTGGTTTTTGCGGGGGATGCTATGCAGCATCAGCGGCAGATTGATGCTGCCCGACAGCCTGACGGCTCGCTTGACTATTCAGGATATTTCACGGCATTGCAGCCTTATATAAGTTCAGCCGACTATGCTGTTGTAAATATTGAAGCACCGCTTGGTGGCGCACCTTATTCGGGGTATCCTATGTTCTGTGCCCACGACAATTATGTCACGGCATTGACTGATGCCGGTTTTGACCTCATGCTTTCGGCAAACAATCATATACTTGACCGCAGAGACAAGGGAGTGTTGCGAACAATTTCGGCATTTGAATCAAAGGGGGTGTCCTGGATAGGGGTGTACCGTGATGCCGCCCACCGTGAGCAGCATCTTCCTTTCATTCGGGATATCAATGGATTCAAGATAGCATTCCTGAATTATACTTATGGTACTAACGGAATCGAGAAGCGTACTCCGATAGTGATTGACTATATCAACAGGGATACGATCGCCAGCGATGTAAGCAGGGCTCGTGAGAACGGTGCCGATCTTATAGCTGTGTGCATACATTGGGGTGATGAGTACAAACTGTTGCCAAATTCCACCCAACGGTCGCTTGCACGTTATCTTGAGACACTAGGTGTGGATATGATTATAGGTGGCCATCCTCATGTGATACAGCCTATGGAGCTACGCAAAAGTGAAATCAATAACAGATCTGTGCTTACGGTATATTCGCTTGGGAACTTTATTTCGGCTATGCGCACAACCGATACGCGCGGCGGAGCTATGGTAAGAGTCACGCTCGGACGTGATGCCGATGGGAATGCCATGGTGACAGGTGCGTCATACAGGATGGTGTTTGTGCAACCTCCTGTCAAAAAAGGTGATAATTTCCGATTGTTGCCGGCAGAATCGGAGGATGTCCATCCGTCAATGGAGCTTCGCAGGAAGGGATTTATACGTAATGCCCGCACAATATTCGACCGTCATAATATAAACGTGCCGATGGATACGACTGCTATTGTTTCACAGGATGCTGTGTCGTGCCCTTCCGATACCTTAAAGGGCATCTGACACTGATATTTTTGATATATACAAAAAAATAGCGAAGGACAACCTCGCGGCCCCCCTTCGCAGCTTACACATAGTACTTAACGTCAGTGGATTTTCTTGTTATATTGTATATTCTTTTATTATTATAATCTTGCATATGCAAAGGTATAATAATTATTTCAAATAACCTAATGTCAATATTTTTTTATTTTGTTGGAATTCCGTATTGTATTGATTGTGTGCTTTCAAATGTTAATTTTTAAGTCGAAATAATCGGGTTTTATTTAATAAATGGATGAAAAATGCAGGGTAATATTTATAGGTTTTTATTAATACAAAATATGTTAAAAATGAGCAGCTGTTTAAATTTTGTTTTTAGAGGAATATCTCGCTATATTTGCATAGTATAAATCCTTTACATCAACGTTGGAAACACATGAATCTGAAAATTTTAATCGCAGCCCTTTCATTGTGCATCGCTCCTGGTATCAGTGCGGATGTGGTATCTCCTAATAGAAAAATCTCACTATCCGTATCTGAAGACTCTTTGCTTTCAGTTGCTGTAATTAATGGTAAAGATAGGGTACTGATGAGGATTGATTGCGGGAAGATAACACAAGAGGTGCCAGGGAGCATCAGCAACCATACTGTAGACTATTATATGATATGCGGTAAACGCCGGCATTGCCATAATGAATTTTCGGAAGTCAAGTATCTGCTTGAGAATTCGGATACTCTGAGTGTGAGAGTCTATGACGATGGTATTGCCTGGTCAGGGTGCAGGGGTTGTGAAGTGGATCTTTCAGGAGCTTCCCATAGCTGGCTACAGGACTGGAGTGATTGTTATGAAGGGTTTTATAATAAGGACAGAGTGGTGAAGCCAGGAAGCCGTTACGGTTATCCTGCATTGTTTGAATACGGTGACCGAGATGTGTTTCTTCTTTTGTCAGAATCAGCGGTAGGAGCTGATAATGCCGCTGCGAGCCTGTATGATTCCGGCAGACAGGGGGTATATGAGATCAAACCTGACGGTGAAGAGTATCCTGGATGGCAGACTGCTGTCATTGGTTCATTGAGCGATGTGGTGGAGTCGACATTGATTAATGATAATTCACCGGTGAACAGGTTGGAGGATGTTGGCTGGATCAAGCCTGGAGTGGCATCCTGGATATATTGGGCGTACAATCATGGCTCCAATGATTTTGATATCATACGTAGATATGTTGATATGGCTTGTGAGCTGTCTCTTCCTTATGTGCTTATAGATGCCGAGTGGGATGAGATGAAGAATGGTTATTCAATACTGGATGCCGTATCGTATGCCTTGAGGAAAGGTGTAAAGCCTATGATATGGTACAATTCATCCGTAGGTTGGATAAATGGTGCCCCTGGACCTAAGTTTAGGCTGAACGATCCGGAGAATAGGGAGAAGGAGTTTGCCTGGTGTGAGGAAAACGGTATAGCCGGTGTGAAGATTGATTTCTTTTCAGGGGACACCAATCTGAACATAAAGTATATGCTGGATCTTCTCGAATGTGCTGCCAGGCATCGTCTGCTCGTGAATTTCCATGGTGTAACGATTCCTCGCGGATGGCAGAGGACCTATCCAAATCTTGTGAGCATGGAGGCTGTGTATGGTGCCGAGTGGTATAATAATGTCCCGACTTTTACCGACAAGGCTGCACGTCATAATGCCACGCTCCCTTTCACCCGAAATGTGATAGGCTCTATGGATTACACACCATGTGCCTTTACTGATTCACAGCATCCACACATCACTACTGATGCTCATGAACTTGCTTTGACGGTGCTTTTTGAGTCAGGCATACAGCATCTTGCCGACCGCCCTGAGAGCTTCCTTGCACAGCCGGATGTGATAAGAGGATTCCTGTCGGAACTGCCTGCTGCGTGGGACGACACTCTGCTGCTTGGCGGATATCCGGGGGACTATGTGGTCATGGCAAGAAAGAACGGTAATGAATGGTACATTTGCGGTATCAACGGTAATGATACTCCGCGGAAGATAACGATTGACACTGACCGTGTGCCGGAGGTTAAGAATGGCAGAGAAATGACGTTGATTACCGATGGTCCAGGCATGGACAAGTCATGGAGGATAAGTGAAATCGAAAAGGTGCCGTCAAGTATAATAATGAAGCCGAGAGGCGGATTCATTATTAGGGTGAAGTGACGGCAGGGGGCATGCCGGGCGAATAATGTCGGGTAATACCGGTGTGTGTCACTTGTGTGAGGCGCGGATGTTACATATATGAATGAAATGAGTACATGCATGGATACAGGCATGTACAAATATGCATTTTATTGTTACGGTTTCGGAATCCGTATAAGGATAAAAACTTGTAAATTTGTGATAACCATCATGTCACTTAAATCAAGTTTATGAAATCAAGATTAATTACAGCCGTAATGATGCTGTCAGGCATAGGTTGCCTGCATGCTGTCAACCCGATAATCCAGACTAACTTCACTCCTGATCCTGCGCCCTATGTGCATGGCGATACTGTGTATCTGTTCGTGGATCATGACGAGAATGATGCCCAGTATTTTTTGATGGAGGATTGGCAGTTGTATTCAACTGACGATATGGTCAACTGGACCTACAGAGGTACCCCTATATCCACAGGCACATTCTCCTGGGCTACACAGGGGGATAAGGCCTGGGCGTCGCAGGCCATTGAGCGCGATGGCAAATGGTATTGGTATATATGTGCTCAGGATGCCGAATCCGGGCTGGATGCTATAGGGGTGGCTGTGGCTGATGCGCCTGAAGGTCCTTACAGGGATGCGCTTGGATGTCCTCTCACCAAGCCTGGATTCGGGTTCATTGACCCATCGGTGTTCATAGATGATGACGGACAGGCTTATCTGTTCTGGGGCAACAACGGATTGTGGATGGCTAAGCTCAACAGGGATATGATATCTTTTGACGGTGAAATAAGGTACATAGATGAGCTTGACGATGAGAAGGCGTTCGGTCCTAAAGTGATGAAACGCGACTATGCGCTGAACAAGCGGATGCTGAAGAGTAATTTTGAAGAGGCTCCCTGGGTAAGCAAAAGAAACGGTATATACTATCTTGTGTATGCCGCAGGTGGTGTGCCTGAGTTTATGGCGTATTCGACTGCCGAGAATATCAATGGTCCGTGGACGTATCGAGGGCGTATCATGAATGAGGCTGAAAACAGTTTTACAATACATGGAGGGCTCATAGAGATCGGAGGAAGAAACTTCATGTTCTATCATAACGGCAAGTTGCCCAACGGTGGAGGTTTCCGCAGGTCATCGTGTGTTGAGGAGTTCTCATATGGTGATGACGGTTCCATACCGTTTATGCCGTTCACTAATGAAGGTGTGAAGACACCGTTGAAAAATCTGAATCCTTATGTAAGGGTGGAGGCCGAGACTATGGCCGACAGTTATGGTGTAAGGACTGACCGTAATAAGGGGACCGAACGTCATTATCTGAAATCGGTTGATAACGGAGACTGGATAATGTTGAGGTCAGTAGATTTTGGAAAAGGTGGTGCCGGCAGGAGGTTTGTAGCGAATGTATCGGCTCTTCGTCCGGGCTCATCGATTGAAGTGCGTATAGACGCTCTTGGCAATAAGCCTGTGTCACAGCTTGAGGTAAAGCCTACCGGAAGTTTCGACAAATGGCAGGAACAGTCAACGGAAATCGGTGATGTTGAAGGTGTGCATGATGTATATCTGCTGTTCCGTGGCGATGATGAGTCAGAGGTGCTAAGGTGTGACTACTGGATATTGAAGTAATCTCATAAAAAGAAGGCTTTCATGTACAGATGTAAAGGCATTGTCGCAGGGATATTGTCAGTATTTATGGCTGTAGTATCTGTGGGCGACAGTTTCGCCCGTTCACAAGGATCATTACTGGAGGTCTGTTTCGGAGATGTTGCCGAGCCGGAGAAGGCTGGTGTGAAGCCTTTTGATCCTGCGGGGTGTGATGTTCTGATCGATGAGGGTGATTCTCCTGTCGTAAAGAAAGTGGCAGGAATGTTTGCTGCAGACGTGTCACGTGTCACCGGTGTAGAGACCGGAGTTGTGTATGCTCCCGGGAGAAATTCAAAGGCTGTGATAATAGGCACCATAGGACAGAGCTGTTACATTGATGCTCTTGTGAGGAAAGGGGTGCTTGATGTGAGTCCCATAACAGGCGAATGGGAGCGTTACAGGATAATAAACATTGAAAATCCGTTGCCAGGAATCTCAGATGCTCTCGTCATAGCCGGAAGCGACCGCCGCGGAGCAGCCTATGGGTCGTTTTCAGTGAGTGAGTCTATGGGGGTATCTCCATGGGAATGGTGGGCCGATGTGCCTGTGAAGAGAAGAGATAACGTGAGGATATATGCTGATTATCTTTCTGAGGCTCCATCAGTGAAATACCGCGGAATATTCATAAACGATGAGGACTGGGGGCTGCTGCCATGGGCTGCAGGCAACTATGAAAAAGTGCTTGGCGACATCGGTCCGCGCACATATGAGCGTGTGTGTGAGCTGTTGCTGAGGCTTAAGGGTAATATGCTTGCTCCTGCTATGCATGCGTGTACCGGGGCGTTTTATTCTCATCCTGAGAGTAAAGCGGTGGTTGACAGTTGCGGCATAATCATAACCACTTCCCATTGCGAACCTATGCTGTTCAATAATGCAGCAAAGTCAGAGTGGGATACAGGACGTGACGGAGAGTGGAATTATGTAACCAATAAGGCGGTCATATACTCAAAAATGGATGCGCGCGTCAAGGAATCAGCTTCATATGAGAATATTTACACCATGGCTATGCGTGGAGTGCATGACGAGGGTATGCGCGGAGATCTTTCTATGGAGAGGCGTATCGAGGTGCTTGGAGAAGTGATAAAGGACCAGAGAGGCATACTTGAAAAACGTCTGGGGCGCAGTGCGAGTGAGGTGCCACAGATATTTGTGCCTTATAAGGAGACCCTGGATGTCTATGAGGCAGGTCTTGATATACCTGACGACATAACTCTTGTATGGCCTGACGATAATTACGGTTATTGGAAGCATCTTAATGATTCTGTGGAACGCAGTCGCAGAGGAGGGTCGGGAGTGTATTACCATACATCGTATCTCGGCACGCCTCATGATTACTTATGGCTATGCACGACACCTCCTGTGCTTATGTATGAAGAGCTGAAGAAGGCTTACGATTATGGAGCGGACAGATATTGGCTTCTGAATGTCGGCGACATAAAACCGATGGAGATGGCTATACAGACATTCTTTGAGATGGCATGGGATGTTGAAGCCTTTGACATACGTAGTGTCAACGCTCATCAGCCGTCAATGCTTGCAGGGATTTTCGGAGATGAACTGTTGCCGCGTTTCCAAAGATTGCTTGACGAGTATTACCGGCTTGCGTGGAGCCGTAAGCCGGAATACATGGGGTGGGAATATGAGTGGGATACTCCTCATCTTGAACAGCTCGGACCCACCGATTTCTCTTTTGACAATTATAATGATGCCAGAGGGCGACTTGATGACTATAGGAATATGTCCGATGAGATATCCATGATAATGAGTGAGCTTCCTGACAGTCTCAAGGCTCCGCTATTCGAGATGATAGGGTATCCTGTCATGGCGGCGTATCAGATGAACCGTAAGTTCCTTATGGCTCAACTTAATGCTGAATATCGTGACAAGGGTGATTACGCACGTGCCAATTGGGCCGGAGAACAGTCCCGGATGGCTTACGACAGCATAAACGCTCTTAACAACAGGTATAATTCTTTGCTTGGCGGAAAATGGTCCGGCATGATGTCGGTGCCTCCAGGCTTTGTCGCAAAATATCAGAATATGCCTGATATAGTCATTACGGACAATGTGGCATCTGTTAAGGCTGATATTGAGCCGGAGTCAGAGCAACGGTCAATGGAAGGATGCTGCGTGGTTGACATCGCATCGCCCGTATATAAATCCGAACGGATCAATGTCATTGACGGTCTCGGATTTGACTGGAGTGTTGTGCAGCTTGGGGAAGACAGTCCAGGAGCGGATCCCAGCGGGGCTGTGGCAGTGTATGAGTTGCCGGAGATATCGTGTGACACCATAGAAGTAACGGTGTATGCATTACCGTTGTTTCCGTTGAATGACGGATGCGATACTCGGTATGGGGTATCGGTCGACAGCGAAGATATGATCACAGTATCGTATCATCCTGTGGAATGGTCGTCGGAATGGAAGGCGAATGTGTTGCGCAATAGCACTGTGAATAAATTCCGGTTCAAAATAGATCCTCGGAAAAAGACTCACACCCTGAAGCTTCATGCCATAGATGCCGGTCAGATGATACAGCGAGTGGTGGTGGACTGGGGCGGTCTGCGCGATTCGTATGTGGGACCGTCGGTCAATTTATAGTTTTTACGCATGTCGCATACTGCATGAAATGAATCTTTTTCTTATGCGTATGTATCATGAAGGATGGTTCAATAGCGGAAAACGTATATTATTGTTGCAGATATATGGCAATTATGTATAGTCCTATTGCGACTGACGTTTTCAAGAATTATCTTTGTGGTGTAAATATTTCATGCAAAGATAATAGGCGGATGCCTATAATATTTTATTACTGTCCGCTAAACTTTTTTAGTAGCGGTTGAAAATTAGGGCTGGCACCTATTGCAGGAGTCAGCCCTAAATGGTTATTTTGATGTCGCCAAACTATCTTAAATAACCATGAGTAAAAGTAGTAATTTCTTCGGACAGCCGACATATGGTCAGCTGATAAAATCACTTGATCGTGAAAAAATAGTTGAAATCAGCCGAAAACACGGCGGAGAGAAGTATGTCAAGAGCTTTGACGGCTATACGCATTTGCTTACGATGCTATATGCTGTCATACAGCGCTTCGATTCATTGCGTGAGATAGAGACTTCTATGACAGCCGAGGTACGCAAACTCCATCATGTAGGCATTGACACTGTGCCCAGGCGGAGCACCTTGTCGGATGCAAATGCCAGACGTTCAGAGAAGTTCTTTGAAGATGTATACCGCGACTTGTATGCAGCCAATAAAGACATTCTTTCCTCGGACAGCCGACGCAATGGCACGGAAGAGTGGATAAGACGGCTTAGAATCATCGATTCCACTACAATCACGTTGTTCTCCAATGCTATTTTCAAGGGTGTTGGCCGTCATCCGAAGACGGGAAAGAAGAAAGGCGGCATCAAGGTACACTCGGTCATACATGCCAACGAGGGCGTTCACTGCGACGTACAGTTCACTTCGGCAGCGACCAATGACTCCTTCATGCTTGCACCGAGCCATTACAGCCACAACGAGATAGTAGCACTTGACCGTGCATATATCAACTATGCCAAATTCGAGGAACTGACGGATCGAGGGGTGGTATATGTAACCAAAATGAAGAAAAACCTCAGTTATGAAATACTTGTGGACTGTATGCACCAGAATCCGCAGGGACTGATGGAGTACCGTGAACAGGTCGTAGTGTTCCGTAAAGACGGCATCAACCACATTGCAAGAATAATCACATACGTTGACATTAAGAAAGGCAAGAAGCCAAAACTTATATCGCTTCTCACCAATGACTTCGACATGCCTCTGGAGACAATCGTGGCCATCTACCGTCGCCGATGGCAGATTGAGTCGCTTTTCAAGCAGATAAAGCAGAACTTCCCTTTGCGATACTTCTATGGCGAAAGTGCCAATGCCATAAAAATACAGATTTGGGTAACGCTCATAGCTAATCTGTTGCTCTCGGTCTTACAAAGCACCTTGCAAAGGCGTTGGAGCTTTTCTGGACTGGCTACAATCGTCAGAATTGTACTGATGTATTATCTGAATCTCGAAAAGTTCCTAAATCAGCCCGACGCTGACTTGAAAATCATGCTCGCAGAGGCCTCGGAATCCCCTCCTGAAGATCCCGAAAACTGCTGAGGGGGCTTGTCAAATACAAAAAGTAAGCCCAACTTCTGCTGTTCAAGAAGTTGGACTCACCCTTTTATGGTTTAGCGGACAGTAAAAATAATATTTAAGATGATAAGAAGAAAGATTGTTTTTGGTAAAATTTAGATTTCCGGTCATAGGCGTGCTATCGTTAAGTTACCTATGGCCGGAATCTTTTTTCTGTTAAGAATGTGGGGGTGGGAGTATGATCATTCCGCGTTGTGCGAGCGGTATTCGGATGGGGTCACTCCAGTAAATTTTTTGAATGCTGTTGAAAAATGAGGCTGGGATGTGAAGCCGAGTTTGTAAGCCACTTGAGTTATGTCTACATCGGGCTTTTTGAGAATTTCACAAGCTTTTCGCAGACGCACGTTGCGTATGAAGTCACTTGGGGTCATTCCTATAAGCTCTTTCATCTTTCGATGGAGATGTGCCCTGGATATGCCGACTTCGATGCCAAGTTCCTCAACGTTTAGCTGAGGGTCGTCTATACGGCTGTTTATGGCTTTCATGATTTTATCCATGAGGATCTCGTCATTGCCTTTGATGTCGGATATCACCATTTTTTTGTCAGTGTCCTGGGCTCCGGAGAATTTTCCTTTTAACCTCAGACGATTGTCGATAAGATTGTTGATCATGGCGTCAAGTTCGGTCACGTCGAAAGGCTTGCCGATGTAACCGTCGGCACCTCTGTCCCATCCAGCCATCCTGTCGGCAATGTCGATGCGCGAACTTAGGAGTATCACCGGCATATGGGTGGTCTCTGAGTTGGATTTAATGGCTTTAAGCAGCTCAAGGCCGTCTATTTCGGGCATAACCACATCGCTTACCACAATGTCGACCTTATGGCTTAGAAGAATCTTTTTGGCTTCAACGCCATTGGAGGCTTCAAATACTTTGTCGTTGCGTGAGAAATGCATGCACATGTATCTGCGCAGTTCCGTGTCATCGTCGACTATGAGTATGCGGCGTCCGATGTGTCTTTTGCGCGACTTGCTTATCGGGTCATCGGTCTTGTCGGTGGATATCGTGTCCTCGTTGAGTTGTCGCGGAGTCACAGTCACCGGATGTACGGAAAGTGGTGATGTGTCGTCAATGGCTATCTCTTCGGGTTGCAGATGAGCTTTGCCTAAAGGAAGTTGCACAGTGAATACACTGCCTTTTATGCCGTCGTTTCTGTTGGCAGCGGTGAGTGTGCCGTGGTGGAGGGTTACGAGTTGGCGTGCGAGATCAAGCCCGACACCGAAGCCTGACGCCGATCCGGAGCCTTGTCCCTGATAGAAACGGTCGAAGATTCGAGAGATGTTTTTCTGATCAAGTCCGATGCCGGTGTCGATTACCGAAATATTTGCGCAATTGCCTAATACAGCGTCGGTTCCTGTGCTTAGTCGGACTACGATTCTGCCTCCATCGGGGGTGTATTTTATGGCATTGGTTATGAGATTGACCAGAACTTTATCAAAGTTTGTGCGGTCAACCCACAGATCGGGAATCTCATAAGGGGCGTCAAGGCTGATTTCGATTGATTTTTTCTCAGCCACAGGACGGAATAGTTCTACCAGTTCCAATGCGAATCCTTTAAGTTCAGTCTTCTGCATGGACAGGCGTTTCTTGCCTTTGTCAATTTTTCGCAGTTCGAGCAGCTGGTTGGCAAGGCTTAGGATTCTGTCGGCGTTGCGTTGCATCGTTTTCAGCATGGCTGTGGTCTCCTGGTCGTGATTCTTACGTAGGAGGGTCTGCAAAGGGTTGATGATGCATGTCACAGGAGAACGTATCTCATGTGATATATTCATGAAGAACCTTACTTTCGCTTCATTGATTTTCTCATTGTTCTGTTTCTGTATGAGTATGTAAATGAGAGCGAGAATGCTCATGACTACAAGTAGATAAAATATTTTGGCTATCGTGGTCAGGTACCATGGAGGTGAGACGTAGATGGTCAGTTCGGAGGTGTCGGAGTATACGTCATTGTCAACAGCCCGGATCAGAAGGGTATGGGTACCGGGGTCGAGGTCGGGGATCACTATGGAACTGTTTCCTGAACGAGTTGTTATCCATGAGCCATCAGAGTCATTGTCTATCATCCATTCATAAATGAGATTTGACGGGTCACGGAAATCCATTGGTGACAGGCGCAACACGAGGTTGTTGTCCTTGTGTGAGATGTTTATGCGGTGGCATCTTGACAGAGAGTCGGTTATGATTGTCTGCCTGCCGTTGGTCATATGTGACTCTGTGATTTTTCTTCCATTTATATAGACTCCGGTTACAGCTATTGGAGCAGTGAATTTTACAGGAGTGATGCTTGATGGGTTGAACTGTGTGTATCCGAGATTACCGATCAGGAACATGCGGTCCGTCTCCTTATTGTAGGCTGAGTGCATCACTGTTATTTCAGAGAGTCCGTAGCCTCCTTGAAGCGATGTCAGTCTGCCTGTCGATGGATCGAAGTATGTGATACCATGATATGTGCCGATCCAGGCTCTTCCCTTGGAGTCTATCTCTATGGTGCGCACATGATTGTCAACCAGACCGTCAATTGAGGTCATGGATTTAAGGACCTTATCGTTGTCGGGATTGTATATGAGAAGTCCGTTGCTGGTTCCGATGAGGATGTTTCCATCATGCATTTCTCCGAATGCGTTGCACGAACCTTTTATGTAGGGTGTCTGGTTGATTATCTTGAACGTGTCCGCCTGGATATCATAACAGGCAAGTCCGCTGAACAGTCCTACCCATAGTCGTGACTGTGAGTCGATGTAGGTCGAAGCGATCCAATTGTTGTGAAGCCTGTCCTCTCCCTGGTTCTTTGTGGTGAACAGGGTTTCCTCTCCGGTCACGAGATCGTATTTTAAAACGCCGTCGCCTCTCATTCCGAGGAACAGTGTCTGGAAATCACCCCCCCGATTGTTGTGTAATATCTTATACATGAGCGGTTTATGTCGAGTAGGCGTTTGTGGGTACAGGTGGCTGGATTTATTTGCCATAGTGCGTCGTTAGATGTAACGGCGTATAGCATACCGTCGCCGCCTATGCCCATCGAACGGATTTCGTGATCGGATGGCAGACGCAGATGATGGAGTATCTCATGATTGTGTGACATGTGCACAGCTTCGCCTCTCTCGAATGCCAGCCATAGTCCGTCCTTATCGGCTGCGGTTGCCGAGATGCCGCCGTGGAAGTCCTTTAGCATTGGCGACAGCGGATAGTATTTGAATGGCATAGGTGTGGAAGGAGCGAGCAGCACTCCGTGATAATTGCAGCCGATCCATAAGTTTCCGTCAGGAGCCATGTATACGGTGCCGATATTGCTTTTGTTTATATTGAGTCCTGGGTTATAGAGATTGAGTATCGGTTGTATTGAGCTTCCACCTGTTTCCATCGCCCACAGCCCATTTCCGTTGGTTGCTATGTAGACTGTGCCGTCCTTGCCGATGCAGATATTGTTTATTGGTGTTTCACCGAGTGATGATATGTCGATCGGGGTGGTGTCCATTGTGGATGGGTTGATGCGCCATATGCCATGGGTGGTGAATGCAAGAATTGACTCATCGGTCTCTTTACGTAGCCCTATGAAGAAGTCGTGGCTTATGCTGTAACGCTTCATGTTGCCGTTAGCCCATATTCTGAAGAGGTCTCCGTTATGGTTGCCTGTAATAAGACCTCCGTCGAGGGTTGATATGAGCGAGTTCATCTCGGAGTGTTCCTGAGAATACCCCAGTTTCACCCCTTCAGGTTTTCCTGATGATTTGTCGACAACAAATAATCCCACTCCCGAGACCATGAATACGATGGTGCCGTCGGCCTGCTCTGTAAGGTCGATGATATAGCCGTTGAGTCCGTCGGCGGGGATTGGCACAAGGGTGAATGTCTCGGTTTTCGGGTCGAAGCTATATAATCCATCAGCGGTGCCGACCCATATGTTGCCATGAGAGTCGCACATCACCTTATTGACAGTGTTGCTGCTTATGGAGCCAGTAACATCGTCGTCGTGCCTGAACACTTCTATGTTGGAGCCATCGAACCGAACGAGACCGGATGAGGATGCTATCCACAGATATCCGCTATGGTCAAGGCAGAAATCGTAATATTGAGTCGAGACTATGTTGAGATCATTGAATAGCCGTAAAGCCCTGACATCGTTAGTGGTATTGTATGCGTATACATTGAACGATATTAGAAGGTTAATCAGGAGTAGTAAATATCGCATATATTGTGTAATGTAGATTTAAGATTAGTGATTCAAAATTATAATTTTTTGTGAAATATATTGCAATGATACATATGGAAAATGAGACGATGATACGAATATTAACGAATTTGAGATATTTTTACATAACGCAAGTCGGTTATTAACATTCTTGTGACCTGTGAGATAATGGCGTGGATTGATATGGTATATCTTTGTAGATGTTAATGGAAATAATTATAACCAATCAGAATATGGGATTTTTAACATTAAGAAACAGCCTGCTTGTGGCCGCTGCTATGTCGGCTTTTGTCTCGCAGGCTCTTGATCATCCCGGTATCACCAGTCCGGAATTGTCGGCAGGAAGGTTTACTCTTGTCGAGGCATCCATACCGGTAAGTGTGTGTGTCGATCCGTCGGATAACAGTGCTGTACAGATCGCAGCGAAGAATCTCTGTGAGGATTTCGGGCTTGTTACCGGCAATGATGCTGCTATGGTCAGTGTTCCCGAGGGTAGGCGACTGGTGATAGCAGGGACTGTAGGAACTCCTTTGGTCGACAGGCTCATAAAGGATGGCAAAATCAGCAGCAGTGAACTGAAAGGGAAGAATGAGAAATATGTCATGACCGTAGTGGCTGCGCCTTTTGCCGGTGTGGAAGAGGCATTGGTGATAGCCGGAAGCGACCGTCGCGGTACTGTGTATGGAATATATGAACTGTCGGAGCAGATAGGTGTGTCACCATGGTATGACTGGGCTGATGTGCCTGTTAGCCATCACGATAATCTCTCTATGGAGAAGGGCACATACACAGCAGGGGAGCCGGCTGTGAAATATCGTGGAATATTCCTCAATGACGAGGCTCCCTGCCTGACCGGATGGGTTAAGAATACTTATGGGACAGGATATGGCGACCATAGGTTCTATGAGCGAGTGTTTGAGCTCATACTGCGTCTGCGCGGCAATTTCATGTGGCCTGCCATGTGGGGATGGGCTTTTTATGCCGATGATGCGGAGAATGGTCCTACTGCCGACCGCATGGGTGTCATCATCGGGACATCTCACCATGAGCCTATGGGGCGCAACCATCAGGAGTGGGCGCGCAATCGTAAGAATTATGGGGCATGGAATTATGCCACAAACAAGAAAGTACTTGACAAATTCTTTGCTGAGGGCGTGGCGCGGGCAAAGGGCACCGAGGATGTCATAACTATAGGTATGCGTGGTGACGGTGACGAGGCAATGAGTGCCGAGGCAGATGTCAAGCTGCTTGAAAAGGTTATTGACAATCAGCGTCGTATCATAAAGAAGGAATCGGGACGTCCGGCGAAGGAGACTCCGCAAGTGTGGGCTCTTTATAAAGAAGTGCTTGATTATTATGATGCCGGCCTCAGGGTGCCTGACGATGTGACACTTCTGTTATGTGATGACAACTGGGGTAATGTGCGCCGTCTTCCTAATGAAAAGGAGCGTAAACATCCAGGCGGTTGGGGCATGTACTACCATGTCGACTACGTGGGAGCTCCGCGTAACAGCAAACTCCTGAATTGCACTCCTATCCAGAACATGTGGGAACAGATGCAGCTTACATATGATTATGGTGTGGACCGTCTGTGGATACTGAATGTGGGTGACCTCAAGCCTATGGAATATCCTATCACACTGTTTCTTGACATGGCATGGAACCCGCACCGCTATGATGCTTCCTCATTGCTTGAGCATACGGAGAAGTTCTGTGCCCAGCAGTTTGGCGAGGAGAATGCAGCCGAGGCGGCTCGCATACTCAATCTTCTGTGCAAATACAACGGCAGAGTGACCCCTGAAATGCTTGACAGCAGGACGTACTCTATTGAGAATGGAGAGTGGCGCAAAGTGGCTGACCAATATGCCCGCCTTGAGGCAGAGGCTCTTCGCCAATATATGTCAATTGCTCCTGAGAGTCGTGACGCATATCAGCAGATAATCCTGTTCCCGCTCCAGCTTATGGGCAATCTCTATGACATGTACTACGCACAGGCAATGAACAACAAGCTGTATAAGAATGGCGACCCTGAAGCCAATCTGTGGGCCGACCGCGTGGAAGCCTGCTTCAAGAGAGATGCAGAGCTTATGAATTATTATAACAAGGTCATGTCAGGTGGTAAATGGGACGGCATGATGACACAGAAGCATATAGGCTACAAGTCGTGGAATGATGCATTTGAGGCTGACACTCTTCCTGAGATACATAGAGTGGAGGTGTCTGAAGGGAACGGTGGCGGATATACGTTCTCTCCGTCAGACGGATATGTTTCCATCGAGGCACAGCATTATTATAAGGCTGTAAATCCGAAGAGCGATGCGCGATGGACTGTGATGCCTCACATGGGCAGGACTTTGAGCGGCTTGTCGGTGATGCCTTACACCGAGCCTGTTGATGGTGCGAAACTTGAATATTCGATGATGCTGCCTGAGGGTGTCAAGGAGGTGAAAGTCCTTGTGGTGCTTAAGTCGACTCTTGCGTTTGCCAATCTTGAAGGCCACCGCTATTCCATAGGATTCAAAGGAGAAGAGCCAAAGGAGGTCAACTACAACGGAGATCTTAATGAGGCTCCGAAGAACATATACAGTGTGTTCTATCCTACAGTGGCACGCCGTGTGGTGGAGAAGAGTGTGAGATTGCAGGTGCCGTCGCATAAGGCTGGTGAACCTGTTGTGCTTGAACTCTCCCCGCTTGATCCCGGGGTGGTGTTTGAGAAGATAGTCGTTGATTTCGGCGGTTATAAGACATCGTATCTGCATGGGGAGGAGTCCCCTCGCCGTGTGGCTGAATAATGAAAATATTTCTAATACATTACATAGATTAAAGAATGAAAAGACAGTTGTTAACGTTCGTGTTTACGAGTGCCATGTCGCTCGTCGCGTTAGCCGGGAATTGGGTCGGCTCCTGGGCAACAGCCCCGGAGTTTACCGGAGAGGGGGATATGCCTAAGAGCGTGTCGCTTTCAGGAAATTCTCTCAGGCAGGTTATCCATGTGTCCCTCGGGTCGGATGAACTGAGGCTGAAGCTCTCCAACGAGTTCAGCAATGAGCCGGTAGAGATAAAATCAGTGTATATCGCAGATCCCAAGGATGGTGACGGAATAGTGCCATCAACAGTGCGTTACCTGAAGTTTGACGGCAAGAGCGGGGTGACTATTGATCCCAAGGGTGCGGTGTACAGCGATCCGTTGAAGTATGATCTTAAGCCGCTCCAATTGTTGTCGGTCACTATCAATTATGGTGAGAAAACACCTAAGAATGCTACCTCACATAGAGGCTCACGCACCACTTCATATATAATGAAAGGTGAATCGAAGCCCAAAAAGAATTTCGAGGTGGCTGAGAAAGTTGAACATTGGTACAACATAAGTGCTCTTGAGGTCAAGGCTGACAACAAGGATTGTATAGCCGTAATAGGAAACTCTATAACTGATGGGCGTGGAACCACCACTGACAAGCAGAACCGCTGGACGGATGTGTGTGCTGAGCTGTTAGGGGCGAAGTGGGCATTCTGAATCTTGGCATTGGCGGCAATTGCGTGGTGTCGGGAGGTTTGAGCGAACCGGCCGTGAAGCGTTTCGACCGTGACGTGATGGGACAGAGCGGTCTGACCGGAGTGGTGATTTATGAGGGAATAAACGATATAGGTTGCAGCAGAAATTCCGAAAAGACTGTGGGAGAGCTTATCGCAGCCTATGAGTCGTTTATATCTAAGGCAAAAGCCAAAGGGCTTAAGGTGTACGGCGGCACTATCACACAGCTTGGCAATACGGATTACTGGTCTGAGTTCCATGAGGCAGCACGCAGGACAGTGAACGATTGGATTCGTACAAGCGGAAAGTTCGATGGGGTTATCGACTTTGATGCCGTGATAGCTGATCCCTCCAACCCTTTGAGAATGAATCCTAAATACCAGTTTGACTGGCTTCATCCCAATCCTGCCGGCTACAAGGCGATGGGCGAGGCGGCAGCCAGAGTGCTTTATCCTGAAAGATTCCCGGCGGCTGACGAAAATGCCGAGCTTCAGGGCTCTGTAGCGTCAACCAATATCCCTGAGGCTGTATACCCCCGCGTGCTTTCTGACGGCAGGGCAATGTTCAGGATACATGCTCCCGAGGCAAGGGATGTCAAGATAGATATATGTGGCCGCAAGTACGACATGAATAAGGACGGCAAAGGCTACTGGACAGTGACAACTGATCCTCTGGTAGTTGGATTCCATTATTATTTTGCCCTTGTGGACGGTGTGAGTGTGATTGATCCATCAAGCGAAGCATTCTTCGGTTGCGGACGTATGGCAGGAGGCATTGAGATACCTGAAAGCACAGCTGACGCCGCCTATTACACATACAATCCTGATGTTGCTCACGGACAGGTGAGGGAATGTTTCTACAATTCCGGCATAGAGAAAGCTCCGCGCCGGTGTTATGTGTACACTCCGGCAGAGTATGAGACATCTCCAGGCAAGCGTTATCCGGTGCTCTACCTCCAGCATGGCATGGGTGAGGATGAGCGCGGATGGCATCAGCAGGGAATGGTAGCCAATATCCTTGACAATCAGATAGCTTCCGGAAAGTGCCGTCCGATGATTGTGGTGATGGACTACGGAAACTGCGGATATATCCACGGCACACGCCGTGGCGAGAGCCGTGACCAATTCGGAGCGAGCTTCACACCTATAATGCTCAATGAGATAATACCTTTCATTGATTCCACATTCCGCACTCTCAGTGATCGTGACAACCGTGCGATGGCAGGACTTTCGTGGGGCGGTCACCAGACACTTGTCACCACTCTCAGAAATCTTGACAGATTCGCCCACATAGGCACATTCAGCGGAGCATTGTTCCTCGATCCGTCGAAGATCACTGAGGTGTATGACGGAGTGTTTGCCGATGCATCTTCATTCAATTCAAAGGTCAGGACATTCTTTATGGGCAAAGGCTCGGAAGAGAATTTCGCAAGTGACAAGATAAGCGCGGCTCTTACAGGTGCAGGCATAAACAACGTGTATTATGAGTCGGCAGGGACGCACCATGAGTGGCTCACATGGCGCAGGTGTCTTAATGAGTTCCTTCCGCTTTTATTCAGATAATATAATGTAAATTAAACATATATAATGAACAGAATTGTAACTACAGCCTTGTCTGCCGTGATGTGTGTGGCGGCAAGTGCTTCGCCGACCGATAATCTGACCGTGAGCAGCCCTGATGGCTTGACAGTGGTTACGGTGTCGGTGGTTGACGGTGTGCCCACTTATTCGGTGGCACACAAGGGTGAGAAATTCATCATGGATTCCCCGCTCGGAGTGAATACTAATATAGGAGATTTCACCGGATCGATGTCTCTTATGGAGGCAAGTGCCGACCGCAAAGTCTCGGACAGTTATTCTTTGCCGAACATAAAGAAAAGCCATGTGGAATACAGGGCGAATAGCCGTGACTACACATTCGGGCGTGAAGGAAAGAAGATTTACGATGTGATATTTGAGGTCAGTGATAACAATGTGGCGTTCCGCTACAAGCTTTATCCTCAGGGTGAGAGGCTGTGTTGCCTGGTGCTGAATGAGACCACAGGTTTTGTTATGCCCCACGGCACCACCACTTTCCTGTGTCCGCAGTCGAAACCTATGGGCGGATTTGCGCGCACTTCTCCAAGCTATGAGACTGGTTACACGATGGATGATGCCACCGGCAAAAACGGTTGGGGCGAGGGGTATACGTTCCCTTGCCTTTTCAGGAACGGCGACAAGGGATGGACCCTCATATCAGAGACTGGTATAGCCGGTGATTACTGTGCTTCACGCCTGCTGGGCGGAGATGGTGGCAGATATACCGTAGGATATCCCCAGAGCGGTGAGATGAATGGCTTTGGATCGTCATGCGCATCCATTCCACTCCCAGGCTATACCCCCTGGCGTACTATCACGGTAGGGGAGACCCTTGCTCCTGTGGTGGAGACAACAGTGCCGTTTGACGTTGTCAGACCCCTGTATGCTCCTTCCAAGGATTATACTTACGGCAAGGGGATGTGGAGCTGGATCATAGGTATGGACAGCAGCTGTAATTTCGATGAGCAGAAGCGTTATGTGGACTTTGCATCGGAAATGGGTTATACATCATTGCTCGTTGACGCCCTCTGGGATACCCAGATAGGCTATGACCGCATGGAGGAGCTTGCAGCTTACGGTCATTCCAAGGGGGTGGACCTTGTGCTGTGGTACAACTCTAACGGCTCATGGAACGATGCGCCCCAGGGACCTCGCGGCATTATGAACGACATTGTGAAGCGTCGCAAAGATATGGCATGGATGCAGAAGAACGGGATACGAGGCATAAAAGTGGATTTCTTCGGCGGTGACAAGCAGGAGACCATGCGTCTGTATCACGATATTCTTGCCGATGCCAATGACTACGGTCTTCTTGTAGTGTTCCATGGCTGTACACTTCCGAGAGGATGGGAGCGCATGTATCCCAATTATGCCGCCAGTGAGGCAGTGCTTGCAAGCGAGAATCTGCATTTCTCGCAGGGGGCATGTGACAATGAGGCGTTCAATGCCACAATACATCCGTTTGTGCGCAACGCTGTGGGTAGCATGGACTTCGGCGGTAGCGCGCTTAACAAGCATTACAATGCCGCCAACGCGCCAAAGGGATCGAAGCGTGTCACATCTGATGTGTTCGCGCTTGCCACGGCAGTGATGTTTCAGAGCGCGTTGCAGCATTTCGCTCTCGCACCCAACAATATAGCAGACGCCCCCGACTGGGCTATAGATTTTATGAAGGCAGTGCCGACCACATGGGACGACACACGCTACATTGACGGCTATCCAGGCAGGTATGCGGTCATCGCCCGACGTCATGGAAGTGACTGGTATATAGTGGGAGTGAATGCTTCCTCGTCGCCAGTGACGCTCAACATGTCACCCGATATGATAGCTCCGGGCGAAAGAGTCAGGCTGTATAGCGATGACAAGAACCTAGTGGGTTCGGTAAGTGAGGTCAAGGCGGACAAGAAGGGAAGGATCAAGGTGACAATGCCGACAGGCGGAGGATTTGTCATCATGAAGAGATCCAATCCCGATTTCCATGTGTATCTATGCCTCGGACAGTCAAACATGGAGGGCAATGCAAGGTACGAAAGCTGTGATACAGCCGGTATAAGCCCGCGCTTCCATATGATGGCGGCTGTGGATATGCCCGGCAAGGGAAGGCTGAAAGGGAGATGGTACACTGCACAGCCTCCGCTGGCACGTGGCAACACCGGGCTGACACCTGCCGACTATTTCGGCAGGGAGCTTGTGAAGTCTCTTCCTGAGAAGGTGGAAGTAGGTGTCATAAATGTGGCTGTGGGCGGATGCCGCATCGAGCTTTTTGACCCGATCAACTGCGCCGACCACATAAAAGGGCAGCCTGACTGGCTGAAGTCGACTGTCAGGAATTATGACAACAATCCTTATCAGCGTCTGATCGACATGGCGCGTGCCGCACAGGCCGACGGTGTCATCAAAGGGATTCTTCTTCATCAGGGAGAGTCCAATACCGGCGATGCGGAATGGCCTGTCAAGGTGAAGAATCTTTATGAGAGAATTCTCGCCGATCTTGACCTTCGTGCCGAGGATGTGCCTCTGCTTGCCGGAGAGATGCTGTCAGCCGAGAAAGGGGGCAAGTGTGCATCCATGAGCAAAATCATCAACACATTGCCCGAAGTGATACCTACTGCCCATGTGGTGTCGGCGGATGGATGTGACGGTGCGCCTGACGGGCTGCATTTCACAGCCGAGGGGTATCGCCTGCTCGGAAAGCGTTACGCCCAGGCGATGTTGCCTCTGCTTAAGAAGTAGATTTTTTGCATCATCGGCGTCCCGGCGTCCGGGAAATATGTAACTATAAAATGTGATGGTGTGTCATAATTATGATACATTATCACAAAAATGCTAATAAGTTGATATTCAGTAGTCGTGAGATAAATATGTACGGATATGAGACATTTTGTCCTGTCCAGGTAACATGGGATTACGCTTATGAGATACACATTTATTAAATAATGTGAATGATAATCTACCTTTGCGTAGAATCTTTTTTGCGAAGAATGCCATAGAACACAAGCATAAATAACCGTAAGGAACTGATACCAACTAAAACCAAAACTATAACCGATGAATCACACTTCATTCAGTGTCATAGCAGCGTGCACATTGTTTGCGGCATCAAGTTGCGGGACGTCACGTCAGGCCGACGTGGCACCTCAGGCAGATGCTGCAATCTTTGAGTCGTTCTCCTATAAGGGCAACGACGATTTCTATGCACACAATCCTCTCCCCGATGAGAGTTCATTCTATAATCCTATACTTCCGGGATGGTATTCCGACCCTACGATATGCACCAATGGCGAGGGGGACTACTTCCTGGCGACTTCTACTTTCACTTATGTTCCGGGTGTTCCGGTGTTCCACAGCCGCGATCTGGTCAACTGGACTAAGATAGGGCATGTGCTCACCCGCGAGTCGCAGCTCAAGAACTTCCGTCACCAGCATGTGAGCGGAGGTATCTTTGCTCCGGATATAAAGTATAATCCTGCCAACAAGACATATTATATGATCACCACCAATGTGGGTGCAGGAAACTTTTTTGTGAAGACCCAGGACCCGTTTGGCGAATGGAGCGAACCGGTGTATCTTCCGGAGGTGCAGGGTATCGATCCGTCATTCTTCTTTGACAATGACGGTCGCGCATATATCGTGAACAATGATGATGCGCCCGATTATAAACCCGAGTATCCGGGACACCGCACAGTGAGAATCGTAGAGTTCGATACAGAGACTGAGAAATGTATCGGCGAGCGCAAGATAATCGTCAACAAAGGTTGCCGTCCAGAGGAGAAACCGATATGGTGTGAAGGACCACATATATATAATGTGGACGGCACCTATTATCTGATGACAGCAGAGGGTGGCACCAGCGGATGGCACAGCGAGGTGATATATCGCGGCAAGTCGCCTATGGGACCGTTCGAGCCTTGGGAGGGCAACCCCATCCTCACCCAGCGTGACCTTGACAACAACCGCCCAGATCCTGTGACCTGTGCCGGACATGCCGACCTTGTAAAGACTGCCGAGGGGGACTGGTGGGCAGTGTTTCTCGCATGCCGTCCTATAGATGGCGACTATGAGAATCTCGGCAGAGAGACATTCATGCTCCCGGTGAAATGGACTGAGGACGGATGGCCTTACATCACAAAGCATGGCGAGACCATCCCTATGATCGTGTCGCGTCCGGGTGTGACCCGTACCGATTCGGTTACATTCGGCAATTTTGAATGGACCGACAATTTTATGTCTCCGTCGCTTGATATGGAGTGGCACACACTTCGTGGCGATGCAGCCGGGCTGTACTCTCTCTCGGCCCCTGTCAACCATCTTACCCTAAAGTGTTCCGAGATCCCGACCACCGAGAAGGATGTGGCAGCTTTCGTGGGCCGTCGTGTTCAGCACCACAACTATGAATGTACCACTCATATGGTGTTTGAGCCTGCCGATACATGTCAGCATGCCGGTCTCGTGGTGATGAAGGATGAGACACACCAGTATCAGTTTGCCAAGTCACGCAATGATGACGGCAATATTATGGTGCTAAGGAAGATTGACGAGAACGGATCCACCGATATCGCAAGCATGCCCTTGGATGCCGATGTCACAGGAGTGGATCTGCGTCTGGTGTCAAAGGGCAAGAGCTATGACTTTATGTTCTCCACCGACCGTGGCGACACATGGGAGACACTCATGTCGGGTGTGGACGCGCGCCACACATCCACAGCCGCTGCCGGAGGCTTCACAGGCACACTCGTAGGACTCTACGCATCAAAGACAAGAATCTAATTAACATAATTAATACCAATTTATTACCCCCAATTATTATCTGATCAAATACCTTATTAATAAACCTTAATTTTAATTTCCGGCATCCTATGGTTGCCGATGTATCACTAAAATCACAAAGTCTTATTATTTAGAAAAGTAACAATGAAGAATGTAGCTAATTTACATCATTCCCTTGTCATGTTGCTGTTAGTATTGCTGTTTGGCACAGCTACAGCAATGGCCGACACAGTGAAGGGTACTGTAGTGGACGATACGGGCGAGCCGCTTATCGGCGCGACTGTCCAGCTCAAGGGTACCCCGGGAGTGGCTACCGCCACCGATATTGACGGTAACTACACAATCAAGCTTCCCGATACTCAGAAGAACGTGCTTGTGTTCTCTTATATCGGCATGGACCCCAAGGAGGTCCAGGTGAACGGCCAGACCACAATCAACGTCACCCTGTTAACCAACACCACTCAGCTCGACGAGGTAGTCGTGGTGGGCTACGGTCAGCAGAAAAAAGCCTCTATAGTCGGTGCCATCACACAGGCATCGGGCGAGGTGCTTGAACGTGCCGGTGGTGTGTCGAGTGTAGGTGCCGCCCTTACAGGTAACCTTCCCGGCGTTATCACCACCGCTTCGTCAGGTATGCCGGGCGAGGAGGACCCCGAGATCATCATCCGTTCCCAAAGCTCATGGAACAACAGTGCTCCCCTTATCCTCGTGGACGGTATCGAGCGCGAGATGAGCTCGGTTGACATATCCTCCGTGGCAAACATTTCAGTACTTAAGGACGCATCAGCCACAGCAGTGTATGGTGTGAAGGGTGCGAACGGTGTGATCCTTATCACCACCAAGCGTGGTGAGGAGGGTAATGCCAAGGTTCATGCGAGAGCCAACATGACAGCGAAAGTAGCCTCGAAGCTACCGAAGAAATATGACTCCTACGATTCATACATGATCCGCAACCGCGCCATCCAGCGCGAGCTCATGGTGCCCGGCAATGATGCATGGGCCGACATGCTGCCTATGAGCATGATAGAGAAGTACCGCAATCCTCTTAATGCCGAGGAGTGGGACCGTTACCCAAATGTCGACTGGGAGGACTATCTGTTCAAGGATGCCGCATTCTCTTACAATGCCAGTGTCGACGTGACAGGCGGTACCAAGCTTGTAAAATACTATGCAGCAGTCGACTTCCTGCATGAAGGTGACCTTTTCAAGACATTCGAGAATAACCGCGGATACAAGACCGGTTTCGGATTCAACCGTGTGAATGTGCGCTCTAATCTTGACTTCTCCCTCACCCCCACAACCAAACTTACAGTTAACCTCTTCGGATCAAACGGTCGCAAGCAGGCTCCTTACCAGCGTAACTCATGGGATCCTACCGATTCAGGTTACTGGAACGCAGCCTATAAGACCTCCCCGGCAGCCATGCGCCCCATCTATAGCAACGGCGTGTGGGGCTACTATGCTCCTCGTGAGGCTGACGTGCCTAACTCGGCTTTCAATATCGCAACCAACGGTGTGGAGAAGCGCACCACCACCAAGATCAATTCTGACTTCGTTCTTGGTCAGGACCTTGACTTCATCACCAAGGGTCTGCATGTGCAGGGCCGTCTGTCGCTCGACTACACATTTGTTGAGGGACGCCGCGGTATAAACGACCTCGACAATAATGCCCAGAAGATGTGGGTAGATCCTCTTACCGGTGCAGTCAAGTACAAATATGAGACTGACGAGGGTACTCAGCTCGATTATAACGACGGTATATACTGGTCGACAAGCAAGGGCGAGGTGTTCCTTGACAAGACCTTCCGTAAGGTATACTATGCATTCCAGCTCGATTATGCACGCCAGTTCGGCAAGCATGAGGTTACAGCCATGGGTGCTTTCAACCGCGAGAACTATGCTACCGGCAATGAGTTCCACCACTATCGTGAGGACTGGGTGTTCCGTACCACCTACAATTTTGATTCCCGCTACTTCTTCGAGTTCAACGGTGCCTACAACGGATCTGAGAAATTCGGTTCCAACAACCGTTTCGACTTCTTCCCCTCATTCTCTCTTGGATGGCGTCTTAGCGAGGAGCCTTTCATGCGTAATCTCACATGGATCGACCAGATCAAGTTCCGCGGATCGTGGGGTAAGGTAGGTGACGACAGTGCCGGCGGGCGTTGGCTTTACAGCGATCAGTATGTTTCCGGAGGCAATGTCATGATGGGTAGCATAAATCCAGCCAACACTCCTTACACATTCTATCGTATCAGCGTGCTCGGTAACTCTGACATCACATGGGAGAAGGTCGAGAAGCGTAACTTAGGTCTTGACTATGGATTCCTCAATGGTCTTGTTGCCGGTTCTGTCGATATATTCGCCGACAAGCGTACTGATATATTTATTGACGGAGGCAGACGTTCCATACCATCCTATTTCGGAGCCAACGCACCCGCAGCCAACCTTGGTAGGGTCAACAGTAAGGGTTATGAGCTTGAACTTCGACTCAACTATCCCATCAACAGGGATCTCAGGGTATGGCTCAATGCATCGATGACACATGCAACGAATGAGGTCAAGTTCCAGGACGACGCACCTCTGCTCCCCGCTTACCAGAAGAAAGCCGGACATGCCATAAATCAGCGTACCGACTATATTGATGCGGGCACTATCCGCAACTGGGACGATCTCTATGGAGCTCCGATGTGGTCATCCAACGCCAACAACCGTCTGCCCGGCGACTACAGTATCATCGACTTCAATGCCGACGGTATCATCGACCAGTACGACAAGGCTCCTTACGGATACAGCTCCGTGCCTCAGAACACCTACAATGCTACTCTCGGATTTGAGTGGAAAGGATTCAGCGCGTTCGTTCAGTTCTATGGCGTGAACAATGTGACACGTGAGGTGTACTTCCCAACACTTGAGAACTCAAATGTGGTGGCTTATGAAGAGGGTGCATACTGGACCCCTACAGTCGACGGTCTCCCCATGCCAAGATGGACCACCAGAGCTGATGTCGCAGCGCGTGGCACACGTTACACATACGACGGCTCGTATGTGCGTCTGAAGAATGCCGAGGTTTCTTACCGCATTCCGGCAAAGTTCACCAAGAAGATCGGTGTGAGCAATTGCCGTGTATACCTAAATGGTGATAACCTCCTGCTTTGGACCAAGATGCCTGACGACCGTGAGGCAAATCTTGGAGGCTTCGACTCAACCAACGGTGCATATCCTACCGTACGTCGTTTCAACCTCGGTATTGACATAACTCTCTAATAAATCAATCATGAAAAAATATATATCAGGACTCTCCAGACTTCTGCTTCTTGCCGGTGTGATGGTGACTGCATCTTGCACAGACTATCTCGACAAAGCACCCGGAAGTGATATTGATGAGAATGAGCCATATAAGAATTTCCGTAATTTTCAGGGTTTTGTAGAGGAACTTTATGGTGGTATACCCTCTATTACGTCTACAGATTCTCATAATGCGTGGAATCATGGCGAAGATGAATATTGGGAACCGTCCGATACACGTCCAGTGTCTTATCATGTCGATCAGGGTAACTATCGCGTAATGGTCGAAGATGGCACATATATATATGGATTCCCGCGTAACGGAAACGGCAACCCGGAATCAGATAAAAAGGCCGACAAGGGTAATATATGGCGTCTGTCGTGGAAGTGTATCCGTAAAGCGAATATCGGTCTTGCCAATATGGAGAAGCTTCAGAGCGCTACTCAGGAGGAGCGCGAACTCATACAGGGACAGTTGCTCTTCTTCCGCGGATGGTTCCACTTCATGCTCATGCAGTACTGGGGAGGTTTACCCTATATCGACCATGTGCTCCCTTCAGGTGAGACCCCTATGCTCCCGCGTCTGAATTACCGTGAGACAGCTGAGCTTGCTGCTGCTGATATGGAGGCTGCCGCTAAGCTTCTTCCTGTCGATTGGGACAAGACTACAGCCGGACGTCCTACACTTGGCAATAATAATATGCGTGCCAATAAGATCATGGCTCTCGCTTTTGCCGGTAAGTGCCTCCTTTGGGCAGGAAGTCCTCTTATGAACTATGAATCATCAGGTGATGCATCTTATAATACCGAGCTATGCAAGCGTGCTGCCGATCTTCTCGGAGAGGCACTCGCCATCACTGAATCAACAGGCAGATATGAGCTTGCCGATTTCTCTCAGTGGAACGACCTGTTCTATTATGCTGACAAAGGTACTCGTGTTCCCGGTCTTAAGGAAACTATCTTTCAGGAGAATCTTGTTGAGCTTCTTGGTCGTTTTGATTGGAACCAACGTAATGATTATTTTTCACAGATCGTTATCTCTTCAGGTGTGAAGGTACAGCCGACAGCTAACTATGCTCTTTATTATGGCATGGCAAATGGAGAACCGATAGCTTCATGGACTGAGGCTGATGCTGTGTCAGGTTATGATCCTAACTACCCATGGAAAGGGCGAGATCCACGTTTCTATAAGGATTTTGTTATAGATGGCATGCAGGTAGTACGCGATGAGAAGGGCATTGTAGAAGAAGAAATAAAGTATGCAAGCCTCTATTCCGACGGTAAGTGGCGTATAGCCAACGGCATGAAATCTAATCTTACAGGCTTGGTGGAGACAAAATTTATTCCTCAGACAGCTAAAAATGTAAGTTGGGTTCAGGAATGGTCTATGTCGGTTGTGCTTAGTCTTATGCGTCTGTCCGACCTTTATCTCCTTTATTCCGAAGCCACTGCTTGCGGTTATGGAAGCCCGACAGCCAAGGCAGCTACATTCGGGATGACCGCGGTCGAGGCTGTCAATAAGGTGCGTGCCCGTGCAGGTGTAGGTGAGGTTGCCTCACGTTTCACAGGCAGCACCGATGCTTTCCTTCCCGAACTGTATCGCGAACGTGCTGTGGAGCTTGCCTTCGAGGGTCACCGTTTCATTGACCTCCGTCGCTGGATGCTCCTCACAAAGCGTCCCTACACCCTTAAGACCAAGCTTGAATTCGACCGTACCAAGGAATTCAGCTTCCGCAATCCGTCAGAGGCACGTGTGGCTAATCTGCGTGAGGAAGTGCTGTTCGAGCGCAAGCTTGACGACCGCCACTATTGGCTCCCATTGCCTACTGCAGACGTGAATATTTATCCTGAATTCGGTCAGAACCCGGGATGGTAACACCTTAAAAATCTGAAATCACAATGAATATAGTACCAAAATATATAGGTTGTATGGCTTTTGCGCTGGCTATGGGAGCCGGTGTGACAGCACATGCGCAGAGCGACAGCATTGTCAATGTCGCTTTCGGCACTAAGCCTCAGGAGGATGTGATCACAGCAACCTCTTCGGTCAATGTCGCCGACCTCATGAAGAAAAGCTATGCCACATCGAGCCTTGACGGCACACTTGAGTCACTCATAGGCGGATACCGCGGTGGCAGCAGCGTGTGGGGACAGGACGCCCTTATCCTTGTGGACGGCATGCCCCGCGAGGCAAGTGATGTCCTCGCAACGGAAGTAGAGAGCATAAGCATCCTCAAGGATGCCGCCGCAGTGGCTCTCTACGGCAGCCGCGGAGCAAAAGGTGTGATCCTCATCACCACCAAGCGTGGCTCGAACGAAAGCATGAAGATCGATTTCCGTGCCAATATGGGTTTTGATGTCCCGAAGAGCTATCCCAACTATCTCGATGCGGCTTCCTACATGACCCTCTACAATGAGGCTTGCCGCAATGACGGTATGAGCGAGCGTTACTCTCAGAGCGACATCTACAACTCATCGATAAGCTCCAATCCTTATCAGTATCCCAACCAGAAGTACTACAACGGCAACTATCTGCGTAAGTTCTCAAATGCTTACTCAGCCTACGGCGAGGTGCGTGGCGGCAATGAGCGCACCCACTATTATCTTAACCTCGGGCTCAATTACCACGACGGTCTTATCAAGATAGGTGACCACGACAAGGACAACGACCTGCGCCTTAATGTACGCGGAAATGTCGACATGACCATCACAAACTGGCTCAAGGCTTACACCAATGCTGCGATGCTCGTGCAGGACAACTACACCTCGCGCGGTGACTTCTGGGGAATGGCTTCAGGCACATGGCCCAACCGCTTCGGTGTGCTCCTCCCGGTGGATCTCGTGGACCCAAATAATGCCGAGCTTCAGGACATGATAGCATCCGCTACTCTCATCGACGGTCGTTATCTCCTCGGCGGTACATCAAGCAATGCCACCAATGCCATTGCCGATGCATATGAGGCTGGATATATCAAGACCAAGACAAGGGCATTCATGTTTGACCTCGGTCTGGACTTCGACCTCAGCTCGGTGCTCGCCGGACTTTCGTTCAAGACAGTGTTCGGTGTGGACTACCGCGCCATCTACTCGGAGGGATTTAAGGAGGACTATGCTATCTATGAGCCTACATGGGCAAACGTTAACGGCAAGCCTATGATAGTGAACCTCGTAAAGCATGGCAATGACACCAATTCGACCAACGAGTATGTAGGTCAGGCTACATATCTTCAGAACATGATGTTCCGCGCACAGTTTGACTACAACCGTGTGTTCGGTGATCTGCATCAGGTTGATGCTACGCTGATGGGATGGGGCTATCAGACCCAGAACTCGGCTGACGCCAATCATGATTCAAGCCCGATTCATGCCACCTCTAATGTCAATGCAGGTGCGCAGGTATCCTACAACTACGATCACCGCTATTATGCTACAGTGACAGGCGCGCTTGTTCACTCAGCAAAGCTCGCACCCGGGCATCGCAACGCCTTCTCTCCTGCTGTGTCGCTCGGATGGCGCATGGGTCAGGAGAAGTTCATTCAGGAGAATGCTCCCTGGATAAACGAGTTCAAGCTCACAGCATCGGCTGCCAAGCTCCATCAGGACATCGATATCACCGACTACTATCTCTATAAGGGATACTATGGCTTCAAGGGTGATACAGGCGGCTGGTGGCAGTGGCATGACGGCACAGCCGGTGGCAACACCACTCTTCCCAAGCGAGCTGACAATTATGACCTCACTTTCATAACCCGTGAGGAGTTCCGTGTGGGTGTCGACGCTTCCATATTCGACAATATGCTCAGCCTGAATGCCAACTACTTCATTCAGGACACCAAGGGTGGTCTCACACAGGGTGCCAACTCTATCTTCCCCAACTTCATGAACAAGTGGGATGCTTCGTTCCTCCCTTGGCTTAACTACAATAACGACCGTCGTCATGGTATTGACTTCTCGTTAAATGCAGTCAAGAATGTAGGAGATTGGGAGCTTGGTCTCGGATTCTCAGGTCTTTATTACACCGATAAGGCGACACAGCGTGACGAAATGCCGGCTGAGCCATATCTCGCATCTGTAGGACAGCCCCTCAGCGTGGCTATGGGATATATCTGTGAAGGTTTCTACCAGACTCAGGAAGAGATTGACAACCGTGGCGTGCGTCAGACTTTCGGTGGCACACTCCGCCCCGGTGATCTCCGCTATAAGGATGTCAATGGTGACGGTGTGGTAGACAGCAATGACCGTGTAGTACTTGGCAGATACACTCCGACCTTCTCCTATGGTCTCAACCTTTCCGCACGCTGGAAGAATTTTACTCTCTTCGCTTACGGTACAGGTCAGGCAGGTGGCATAGCGTTCAATAACAATTCTTACTATTGCAACGGCGGAGAGAGCAAGTACTCGGAGATGGCATGGGGACGTTGGACTCCCGAGACTGCCGCTACAGCGACAGCTCCACGTCTGACAACAGGCACAACAGCCAACAACACCCAAGTATCCACTTTCTGGAAATACAGCACCAACCGTTTCGACATACGTCGCGTGCAGCTGACCTACGACTTCCCCACCTCGCTATTCAATGGCAACAAGGTGCTCTCCGGGGCAAGCGTATATCTCCAGGGTGAAAACCTTGCCACAATCTCGCCCAATCGTAAGATCATGGAACTTAGCACCGCTGCTCCGCAGACAAGGTTCTACAATGTCGGTTGCAAGCTTTCATTCTGATAATACCTAATAATGATACTCAAGATGAAAAAATTATATATATCTATGATTCTCTCGCTCGGTGCTGCAATGGGCTTCACTTCATGTGACGACCTGTTTGAGCCGGCACAGGAGAATCTTAAGGATGTAGACCAGATGTATGACGATTCGAAGTTCGCACAGGGTTTCCTTGTGAATGTGTATCGTAACATCCCTGCCTACTATGACAACAGCGATTATGCCACTGACGATGCTGTGACCAATGAGACCGACAACGCTTTCCGTAAGATGACTTCCGGCTCATGGACCTCTGACAATGATCCGACATCGCAGTGGGTCAACTCGCTCAACTCCGTGCAGAACCTTAACCTGTTCCTTGAGAATGTCGATAAGGTGAACTGGGCGAATGATCCCGAGACAGCAGAACTGTTCCGTCTCCGCACCATTGCCGAGGCTCGCGGTCTGCGCGCCCTGTTCATGACCTATCTGCTCCGTTCGCATTCAGGCATAACAGCTGACGGTCAGCTCACCGGTGTCCCCATCCTTGACCATTATCTTACAGTGGACGATGATTTCAATATGCCTCGCGCATCGTTTGACGACTGTGTGAAGTTCATCCTTGAAGATCTCGATTTCGCTCAGGAAAATCTCCCCATGGAGTATGAGAGCATAGGCACCGATGACCCTGTCCCCGCACCGTTTGACAAGATCACTTCCAAGCCCGGTACCTACAACCGAGTAATGGGACATTATTCACGTCTGCTCATCAACGGCCTGGCTTGCCGTGCCATCCGTTCACGTCTCCTCCTCCTTGCTGCCAGCCCTGCCTATGATGCATCGGCAACTACCTGGGAGGATGCGGCAAATGCGGCAGCCGGAGTGCTCGACCATATCGGAGGCACAGCAGGCATGGATGCCACCGGTGTCACATACTACTGCAACACCACTGAGATCGATAACATGTCGGACGGAACAAACCCCAAGGAGATAATCTGGCGTGAGTCCGTCAACAAGAACAACACCGAGCAGGAAGAGGCAAACTTCCCCCCATCGCTCTACGGAAACGGACGCATGAACCCCACTCAGAATCTTGTTGACGCATTCCCGATGGCTAACGGTTATCCCATCAGCGATGAGCGCGGCAAGTATGATGCAACGCAGCCTTATGCCGGCCGTGATCCCCGCCTCGCCCACTATATCATATATAACGGTGCAGCCGAGGGTGTGAACAACACAGCTATCTATACAGGTTCCGACGCCACTACCGCCGACGGTCTCAACAAGCGTGAGACATCTACCCGCACAGGCTACTACATGAAGAAGCGTCTGCGTATGGATGTCAACATGGATCCCTCCATGAAGCAGGGTCAGAATCATTTCAAGCCACGTTTCCGTTACACCGAGATATTCCTCAACTATGCCGAGGCAGCCAATGAGGTTTGGGGCCCGAGGGGCAATGGCGGACACTCTTATTCGGCTTACGATGTGATCAAGGCTATCCGTCACCGTGCATTGGGTATCGACAGCGATCCTTATCTTGAGGAGTGTGCTGCCAATCCTGACAAGATGCGCGAGCTCATCCGCAACGAGCGTCGTCTGGAGCTTTGCTTCGAGAGCTTCCGTTTCTGGGACCTCCGTCGCTGGAAAGCCGATCTCAAAGAGACAGCACGCGGCATGAATATAACCAACAACAGTGTATATAATGTGATCCCGAATGTGGAGGCCCGTTCGTACGAATCGTATATGTACTACGGTCCTATACCCAAGACTGAGTTGCTTAAGTTCAGCAATCTTAAGCAGAATCAGGGCTGGTGATCATGTAACCCCGGATAATAAGTTCATTAACTTAATCTATCATTTAGAATCATAATGAAAACCTTTAAAATATTGACTCTCGCACTGGCCGCGTCGATGGCCGTAACCTCTTGCCACAACGGTGACAATGAGTTCCCTGATTTCGATTATCAGGCGGTGTACTTCGCCAATCAGCGTGTGGGTCGCACTATTGAGCTTGGCCGTGACAGCGATATCGATCTCACGCTCGACAATCAGCACATCATGTATGTGAAGGCTGTGATGGGTGGTGCCTACTCCAACTCAAAGAACCGTGTAATCAACATCTCGGTTGATGAGTCGCTCTGTGACGGACTGTACCTGTCGTCCGATTTCGGTGGCAGGAAGGTGCTCCCTCTGCCTGAGAGCTATTATACCCTCGAAAGCAACGCTATCACTATCCCCTCGGGATCGATGGACGGCGGTGTGAATGTGAGACTGACCGATGCTTTCTTCAATGACCCCAAGGCTCTTGATTTCAACTATGTGCTTCCGCTGGTCATGAACAGTGCTATCGGAGTGGACTCTATCCTACAGGGCAAGCCTATGGTGGAGAATCCTAACCGTCTCGTTTCTTCCGACTGGACTGTTGCCCCCAAGGACTACACTCTCTACTTTGTGCGTTATGTGAATCCGTGGCATGCAATCTATCTGCGTAGCGGCAAGGACATACTTACTGTCGACGGTGTGAGCACCGAGATAGTGCGCAAGGCATCGGATGTAATCAAGGATGAGCAGGTTAGCGTTGTTACTGCCGGATATAAGGAGTGCACTCTCGCGCTTTCCACCAAGACTGACGGCGACCACGTGTACAACTACACCCTCAAGCTGACATTTGCCGAGGATGGCACTTGCGCCCTCTCTTCCACCGATCCGGCTGTCACCATCACAGGCACCGGTCGCTTCGTAGAGAACGGCGAAAAGAATGTGATCAACAACGAGGATCGCGATGCGCTCTATCTGGAATACACTGTGACTACTCCCGGATGGTCGCTCAAGACCAACGACACCCTCGTGCTCCGCAACCGTGGCGTACAGGCGGTTTATCCGACCATAGAAGTTAAATAGGTTTAACATCTTTTCTGAATTCCCATGAAACATATTAAAATAACCATGGCATTGGCAGTCGCTCTCGCAGGATTCACCTCCTGCGATGAGGACTATGATGTCACCATCCCCACTCCCGACGTCCCCTACGACGCCGAGATGGAGGCTGCTCTCAGCAAGTATGATGTCCTCACAGAATATGCCTCAAAGGCGGGTGTGCCTTTCGGCGTGTCTGTATCACCTGAGGATTTTGCATCCAAGAAGCTTGCATACAGCATTGTTGCCACAAACTATACTCAGGTAGAGGCCCCCGGGCTATTTACTCCAGCCAAGCTCATCAATGAGGAAGGCGTTTACAATTTCTCCTCTCTCTCAAGCCTTATATCGACCGCCGGCGAGGCCGGTGTGTCGGTGTTCGGCCCTGCTCTCTGCTCAGCGAGCAATCTCCCTGCCGATTATCTCAAAAAGCTTATCGCTCCTATAGTGATACCTTACGAGCCTGTTGAGCCTGAGGTCGGTGAGTTTGTGCTGACCGATTTCGAGAGTGATGAACTTGGTAAGACCTATCCCATGACAGGCGGAAGTGTCTCTACTGTCGAGGAGGACCCCGACGGAGAGAGCGGTCATGTGCTGCATGTAGGTGCTGAGGGGAATGTTGCTGCATATTCATTGCCTACATTTGAGGTGACAATGCCTGAGGGCAAGACTCTCGCACATCTTAAGATGGTGGTATTTGACATCAAGGCTCCGGGTTCAGGCGGTCTGTATGGTGCCGGTCTGCGTCTTACTATCGAGGGCACCGAAATGGCGTATGGCAATTGCACCTCTTTTGGCTGCGAGGACAACAAGTGGGGCCGCGGACTTATCAAGCTCGCCTTCGAGCCGGGTAAGTTCAGTCAGTCTGACCTTGACAAGAACACATTCAAGATGGCTATCGGATCGGCTACCGGTTCAGGTAACTACTATATCGACAATGTGAAAATCAAATGGGAGGTTGCAGGCGATGACACAGGTCTTGACAATGTTCTCGATTTCGAGGGTGACAATATCGGCAAAGACTATCCCACTACCAATGGCGGAGTGGCAAAGATTGTAGATGACCCCGAAGGAAAGAGCGGAAAGGTTCTCCAGGTAGGTACTGCTGAGGCTCCTGTCAAACAGTCGTTTGCTAAGGTAACAATAAAGCTTCCCAACGGTCATAAGCTGGGTGATTATGAGATGTTCCAGGTGGATATGAAAACTATCAAAGGTCAGTATGGCGGAGGTATGAGATTCATAATCAACGGCAGGGAGTTTACAGGTGCCAATGCTGCATCGTCAGGAGCTACCGAAGGTGGTCCGTGGGCGCGTGGAGGTATACGTCTGTCGTTCGTTGACTCAAGCGATCCATCAAGATACCTTGAACTTACCGAAGAGGAGAAGGCTCTTACCGAATTTGAGTTTGCAGTCGGCTCTGCAACAGGCGCAGGATTCTACTATCTCGACAACTACACCTTCAAGCGTGTGGTGTCTACCGAGGATACTGTGATTGAAAAGACTCCTGAAGAGAAAGCCGAGATCATAGGCGGAGAGTTTGACAAGTGGATCGACGGTCTGACTGCCGCTACAGGTGACAAGGTGACCGATATGATCATCTATGACGAGCCGTTCGATGACGAGTCAGCGGCGTTCAACTGGGCTGACTACATCGGCGAGGACTATGTGGCAAAGGTTCAGGCAAAGATCAATGAGAATGCCGCATCAGATATGCGTTATTTTGTAAGCCAGACTCTCGTTATCAGTGATAACACTCCTGCCGAGATAGCCGAACTCAAGAGAGTGATTGAGGCTCTTGAGCAGAAGGGTGTGACTGTCGATGCTGTCAACCTTGTGCTCTCGTCAACATTCTCCGAGGATTACGCTACCCAGGAGGGACTTGAAGCTGAGGCTGTGGCTGCAATGCAGGCTCTCTCGGCATTTGGCAAGCCAGTACGTATCTCCGACTTTGCAGTGCGTGTGATCGACCGCAACAATCTTGGCGTGAATCCCTCGACAATCAACATCTCTGAGCGTCGTGCTATCGGCGAGTATTATGCTGAGGTGATCAAGGCTTACAAGGCAGCCCTCGGCGAGAACGCCATAGGATTCAATCTCTCCAAAGTGCTTGAGGATGGTTCATACGTAGCTCCGTGGGCAGGTGGCGGTAACCGCAACTATATCTACGAGGGGCTTGTAAACGGACTCACTAAGTAAATTATCCCCTAAATCGAGATTATGAAAATCAATCATTTATTCTCGACCGCTGTACTCCTGTCGGCACTCTCGGTGATGTTCACCGGGTGTGACGACAAGGAGTTCACAGCTCCGGTGCTTAAGCCTGAGGCTGTGGAGACTCCGGTCGATAACATAAATGCCAATATCGCGGCAGTGCGTAGCTTTGTGCAGGCAAAGGAGACAGGCTCCAAGGTACGCAAGACAACCGTACTTCCTGACGATGCTGGCTTTATGGTAGAATTCTCCGACGGCAACACTGTGTCGCTCAGGACCAAGGTGGGGGCTCTTGCTGATTTTCCGCAGCAGCCCGACACCTATACTCCCACTGTAGCAGCTATGCCCGATGAGGATGGTGTGTACTATTGGACCATCGACGGTGAATGGCTCACCTCGGCGACACGTGCCGGTGAGAAGATCAATGTCACCGGAGCCAAGGCTGTGACTCCGCGCGTGAGCATCAATGAGAACGGAGATTGGGTGGTGGACGCCCTTGACTATGGCAAGACTGTGTTGCGTCCGGCTTCACGCGGAGAGCAGATCAGTGCCATTAGCACTGTAGACATATCCGATCCCGAGAATGTCACTGTATATTTCTCTGACGATACCGAGCCGCTGCAACTTGCGGCAGGCGGAGGCAGCACTCCTCCCGATGTGCCTATCACCGGAAGCCTGCGTCGACCCATCGATGCCGATCATCCGGCATGGTTTGTGCATATCGACTGCTGGAACTATGCCGACCCTGAGAAGATCATCAGCCTTATACCAGAGGATGTGCGTCCATACTGTATATTCAACCTTTCGCTCTCTGTGAGCCACGATGAATCAACAGGACGGTTCAAGGTGAGCGAATATGGCTACGAGCTTGTGAAATCATGGCTCCGCAGCTGTGGCGAGCATAATCTCTGGGCTATGATCCAGCCTTCGTCGGGCGGTTACAGCCATTTCCCTGATGTTGAGACCTACTCTCAGTTCGATGAGGAGAAGTACGGTATGTACAAGGAATTCTTCACATATCCCAACTTCCTCGGATTCAACTACTGCGAGCAGTTCTGGGGCTTTGATTCAACCGATGCCCTTTATTCACCATCATGGCTACAGCGTGTGGCTCACTGGAACGAGCTTCTCAAGCTCACTCATGAGTATGGCGGCTATCTGACGGTAAGTTTCTGCTCCAACCAGTGGTCAGCTCCGATCAATCCTGTGGCTATGATCAAGCGTAATCCCGACTTTGCCCGCACCACAGCTCTGTATCCCGAGAATTTCATATATTGTGAGAAGTACACCCAGTCCTCCATGTTCTATGAGGTGGAGGCTGCAAGTATGGGTGTATGGCTCTCAGGTCATGCAGGCAACTACGGACTCCGATTCGACCAGTGTGCGTTCAATGAGAAGGCTGCTGCTTACTATGGTATCCCCAACTGGGAGCAGGACAATACATTCCCTGTGGCACTTGGAGCCGCTCTCACTCTTGAGCATATCACTCTCACAGGTCAGACCGTATATGACGGTCCTGAGCTGATATGGCGTCAGGACTTCAAGGAGACCGGCATCATTGATGTCTCCGACGGTTACAAGACCCGTAGCTGGGATACTTTCGCACAGTTCCGCAATATCAATATAGATCTCTATCGTAAGATCATTGACGGTACTATCCGTCTCCTCACTCGTGATGAGGTGATCGCACGATGCAAGTATGCCGTTATACAGGATATCGCTGGCGGTTCGGATCTTGACAAGTACTGCTTGCCGAAGTGGTTCCACCAGGGTATCGGTGCCTTGGACCATGATGGCGGACGTGAGGAGAATTTCTTCTATCTTCGCAAGACAGGACGTTACCCGGCTATACCTGTGGTGGCTGAGTTTGCCGGAGATATGGCTAAGAAATTCAAGTATGTGCGCAATCAGTCGGAGATCATAAACTCCTGGTCCAATACATCGGACAAGACTCGTGAACTCAACCGTGTGTTCCCCAGCGAATACACCGGCGATCTCTTTGCCGGACGTCATGAGAACACTTGGGTGACATATAACCCCTGGAACTCTGTCAAGAGTGCCAAGGTGCCGTTCAAGTATAATACTTGCGAGAATGTAGAGTTCACACTGGAGACTTTCGCGACCACCGTATGGAAGGAGTACAGCGACCGTGTCACTTTCTATCTCACCAAGTATCAGGAGGACGGAAAGTCCACAAGATCGATAATAAAGATCAATGGCGCGACATCGAAGCCTTCTGTTCAGTTTACCCCTCGTGCCGAGGCTACAGCCAAGGTGAGCGAGTCGTGGGCTGACGGCGTTCTCACTCTCACTGTGGACCACAACGGTCCTGTCGATATCACAGTGAACTGTTCGGGCAATGGTACCGGCCGTCTCACAGAGTACACCTACTCGACTATTCAGATGCCTGGAAACCCGCAACTTTATCATGGTCCGCGTCAGCATGAGGCAGAGGTGTTCGATTTCAAGAACATCGAATATGATGGACGTGTCACAAGCGGATATGACAAGGATGTGCGTAACTACACCGGTCAGGGCTATCTCCGCATGGGCACCGGCAGCAATGTGGCTGTCCGTGATGAGGTGAGTGTGCTCACCGAGGGTCGATATGCCATCAAGTTCCGCTATCGTGCCGAGTCAGCCGACGTCACCAACTACGACCTTTATGTAAATGGTGAGAAGGTTGGGTCTCCAAAGTTCACTCAGTCGGGTGGCGACAAGACAGTATGGTATGTAAACTCAACAGCGGCATATCTCAATGCAGGATCTAACGTGATAGAACTTAAGGCAAATGCCACAGGTTCATGCGAACTCTATCTTGACAATGTAATTGTCGAAGCCGTAGAGTAGCATCGGGCAAGAGTTATCTTGTATGATAAATCCCTTTAGAGAGGTTGTGTCGTAATTATATATTGATATAATTATGATACATCCTCTTTTTTTATTTATTTTGTGGAATCTATGAAGAAAATTAATATTAAATCCTGGATCGTGCCGATGATGTTCATGTCGGCGCATCTGTGTGTCCAGGCTCAGGACAGACTTTACGACAATGAGTTCCCTCTCGGGGACGTTGAGTTGCTTGACGGTCCGTTCAAGCATGCGTGTGACCTCAATGTGCATGTGCTTCTGAAGTATGACACGGACAGGCTGCTTGCCCCATATCTCAAGGAGGCAGGTCTCACTCCCAAGGCTGAAAGCTTCCCTTGCTGGGATGGGCTTGACGGACATGTCGGCGGACATTATCTTTCGGCACTCGCCATCCATTATGCCGCTACAGGTGTTCCGGAGCTTAAGGAACGTATGGACTATGTGATCTCGGAGCTTAAGCGTTGTCAGGACGCAAACGGCGACGGCTATGTGGGTGGTGTGCCCGATGGAGCCAGGCTGTGGGACGAGCTGCGAAAAGGGAATGTTGACCTTATATGGAAGTACTGGGTGCCATGGTACAATGTGCACAAGACGTATGCCGGACTGCGTGACGCATGGGTGTACACCGGGAACGAGACTGCCAGGGATATGTTCCTTAAATTCTGCGACTGGGGGCTTACTGTCATAGCTCCGCTTGACGATAAGAGCATGGAGTCGATGCTGGGCAACGAGTTTGGCGGCATGGACGAGGTGTATGCCGATGCCTATGCGATGACAGGCGACAGCCGTTATATTGATGCAGCAAAGCGTTTCTCCCATCATTGGCTTCTCGACAGCATGGTGGCAGGTGTTGACAACCTCGACAACAAGCATGCAAATACTCAGGTGCCCAAGGTTGTGGGTTACCAGCGTATTGCCGAGCTCAGCGGTGATGCGGATTACTATGACGCGTCACGTTTCTTCTGGCACACTGTTGCTGACACACGCTCGCTCTCGATAGGAGGCAACAGCCGTCGTGAGCATTTCGCTTCCAAAGAGGATTGTAAGAGCTATGTTACCGATCGCGAAGGTCCGGAGACCTGCAATACAAACAATATGCTCAAACTCACCGAGGGGCTGTTCCGCATGTCGCCTGATGCACATCTTGCCGACTTCTATGAACGTGCACTCTACAATCATATCCTTTCGTCGCAGCATCCTGATCATGGCGGATATGTGTACTTCACATCCGCACGCCCCGGGCATTACCGTGTGTATTCCCAGCCCAACGCTGCGATGTGGTGCTGTGTGGGCACAGGTATGGAGAACCATGGTAAGTACGGACAGTTTATATATACCCATGAGTCGGACTCTCTTTATGTGAACCTCTTTATGCCATCGCGTCTTAACTGGAAGGAAAAAGGCGTAACCGTCACTCAGGAGACGGCTTTCCCCGACAGTGAGTCCACCCGAATAACAATCTCTACACGCAAGGCTCGCCGCTTTCCTATCATGGTGCGCTATCCGGGGTGGTGCAAGGGTATGACTGTTAAGGTCAACGGAAAGGCTTATACTGTTGATGCGAAGCCTGAATCGTATGTAGCGATTGACCGTAAATGGAAGAATGGCGATGTGGTAGAGGTGAATCTGCCGATGGAGATGCGTCTTGAGGAGGTGCCGAATCTCCCTGAATATGTTTCTATAGTAAGAGGCCCTATTGTTCTCGGTGCATCCTATGGCACGGAGGGGCTGAACGGACTTGTGGCCGATGACAGCCGTTGGGCTCACATTGCAGGCGGTCCGTTGGTGTCGGTGTTTGATACTCCCATCCTTGTCGGAGAGCGTTCCGACATACTTTCCCGCCTCTCTTCAGCCGAGGCAGTTCCCGGCAAGGGGATGACTTATGTGGTGAAAGGTGTTACGTCCGATCCGTCGCAGCAGCTGACTCTTCAGCCTTTTGCACGTCTGCACGATTGTCGCTATATGATGTACTGGCTCATGATGACCCCTGCCGAATACAATGCATATCTTGAGCGTGAACGAGCTGCCGAGGAGGCAATGCTCGCGCTTGACCGCCGTACGGTGGATGCTGTCAACACTGGTGAACAGCAGCCAGAAGCCGATCACTTTATGGAGAGTGAACGGTCAAACTCAGGTGTGAATTACGGTGTTGCATGGCGTGATGCCTCTGACGGAGGTTTCTTCACCTACAGAATGAAACCGTCAGGAAAGTCGGAGCTTGCTCTCCGTGTCCGTTATTGGGGTAATGAAGGTGGCAAGCGCGCTTTCTCGATATTTATCGATGACACGCTTCTGACTGATGAGAATGTCGGAGGGAAGTGGAACAAAGAGGAGTTTGTCGATGTGGAGTATCCGATTCCGGCATCGATGATCGACGGAAAGGAGTTCATAAAAGTGAAGTTCCAGAGCAATAAGGGCAACACAGCCGGAGGCGTGTATAACTTAAGGCTTGTTGCCCCCGAAAAACAATAAAAAGATTTTGCCTTATGAGAATACTATTGACAACATTGCTTGCAGGGATGTCGCTCGCGGCATCAGCTCAGAATCCTGTGATACAGACCTGTTACACCACTGACCCTGCACCGATGGTGCATGACGGCACTTTCTATATTTACACCGGACATGACGAGGACGGTGCGGATTTCTTCTGGATGCAGGAGTGGCGTGTGTACTCTTCCAAAGATATGGTCAACTGGACTGATCACGGCTCACCGCTCGCTATCGAGGATTTCGCGTGGGGCGATGACCGGGCATGGGCACCTCAGTGTGTGGAGCGTAACGGTAAGTTCTATTTCTATGTGCCGCTTCATTCCAAGCTCTCGGGTGGCATGGCTATAGGTGTTGCTGTCGGTGATTCGCCTGTAGGTCCGTTCAAGGATGCGTTGGGTGCCCCATTGTTTGACAACGGTTCGTGGGATAATATAGACCCTACGGTATATGTCGACGATGACGGACAGGCATACATATATTGGGGCAATCCTGAGATATACTATGCCAAGCTCAATGAGGATATGATATCGTTTGACGGAGAGGTGCGAAAAGTGGAGCAGACAATAGAAGGCTTCGGCGCGCCGGCGATAAAGGAGCGCAAGAAAGGGGAGAAGTATAAGGACATGTATACCGAGGGTCCCTGGTTCATGCGCCGTGGCGATAAGTATTATCTGATTTATGCTGCCGGAGGTGTGCCCGAACATATATCCTATTCAATGAGCGACTCGCCTGTGGGTCCTTGGAAATATATGGGCGAGATTATGCCTCTCGGCGGGACCGACTCGTTTACAAATCATTGCGGAGTCATGGATTTCAATGGGCACTCGTATTTCTGTTACCATACAGGCAAACTGCCTGGCGGTGGCGGATTCGGACGAAGTGTTGCCATAGAGGAGTTCAAGTATAATCCCGACGGGACATTTCCGCTGATACGTCCCACAGAAGAGGGTGTGGCACCTATCGCACAATTTGATCCTTACAGGCGTGTGGAGGCTGAGACCATGGCTTTCAGCAAGGGGCTCAGCACCGAGCCGAATGCCAAGACCGGTGTGTATGTGTCGGATATACATAACGGAGATTACCTGAAGCTGCGGAATGTGGATTTCGGATATGAGGGCCCGCGTACGTTTGGGGCATCTGTTGCAAGTGCATTGCGTGGTGGTGCCATAGAAGTGCGTCTCGACAGTATTTCCGGTCCTATAGTGGCACGTCTTGAGGTGCCCGGCACCGGTGGCTGGGAGGAGTGGAGATATATTGAGGCTCCTTTCTCAGCAGAGGCTGTCGGCAATCATGATGTGTACTTTGTGTTCACAGGTCGCAAGGGGCCCAAACTTTTCAACTGGGACTATTGGGAATTTAAGAAATAGTCCTGGTGTGGAGCGATTGATATGATTCCTACCAATGACCTCATCTAAACTTTTTATCATTTAAAGAAAAGTTTAGGTGAGGTCATTATTACACTGTATATTAGTCAAATAATATAATCTATCACATAATATGAGACCATATTTTTGTATCTTTGTTATAACCCTATATTTGTTTGGTATTCAATCTTGTAAGAGGCAATCCCAATCATCGGCAAACGATGAACCGGCAACCGACAGGTTGTTAAAGACTGAGACAATAACAGTTAAATCTAATCCTACAGTTGTCTCATTATTAAGCTATGGTCTTTCGGATTATTGTCATAATAACAGGTGTATATATTCATATAATTATAAGGAACATGCTATTGACATATTGGATTTGAAGACAGATACGGTTAGCCGGTCAATATCTCTCGAAAGCGAGGGTCCTAATGCTGTGATGAGGGAACTTCATGGTCTGCAAGTTTATAGTCCGGATACTATTGTCACCTATGATTTTGTAGCGATAAAAATAATTGACAGCGTAGGAAATGTCATATCAAAGATCGAATTACCTGACAATGGTTTTAGCCGTATAGACTGTAATGTTCGCAGCAATATATCTGATTTTAAAATAGATATGGATAATCATACCATATTATATCCAATAAAGCAACCAGGCAAAAATGAAATTATTGAGTATGATTTCGCAGAAAAGAATGTTGTTAATCATATTGCATTAAAAAATCCAATTCATGAGGGCTATTATGGATTCATGGATTATCCGAATGTCAGTTTCTATAAAGATTGTATAATATATAATTATCCTTTTGAGGCGAATGTCTATATCTATGACAGAAAAAGTGATTCGACCAGAATGATTTCACCGAAAAGTAAATTCACGGATAAGTGTATTAAGGAGTACGATGGCAAATTTGTGGAGGAATTGAGCTGGTACGGAGCCACCAATTGTTTTTATTCACCGTTATATTTGATTCCGGGAAAAGATTGTTTTGTGCGAATTACTCTTGGAGCAGGGCTGGCGCATGAGATTTAACTCAAATTCAGTCAAAAATTCACCTGATTATGTGAAATAAACTTTCAGATATTGCATATGTTGCTGAAAATGGTTATATTAGAGGTATGCAAATAGAAATTTTCAGCAAAGTAAAAGACCCGCGCGACTTGGGCAAGGTTAAACATGAGCTTGAGGATGTGCTCCGAATGGCACTCATCGGCGTGTTGTGTGATTGTGAGGACTGTGACGACATATCGGATATGGTTACAGACCGAGAGGAAGAATTCAAGGCCGCCGGATTGCTGAAGCTTAGCAACGGTGTCCCGTGTGGTGACACGATACTTCGTGTTGTAGAGTCTGTCAATCCCGCTCAGCTCCGGGCAAGTCTTGATTGCTGCCGAGGCCACATAATCGAATCCCTGTGCGGCAATCAGGTCATCATTGACGGTAAGAAACTGCGGGGTGAAAATCCCAGGAGTCCCGGATGCCACGGACTGTATATCCTCAATGCGTGGGTATCTGAAACAGAAATCTGCGTTGCCGAAAAGCCGGTGGATGGCAAGACCAACGAACTTACGGTTCTGCCGTCCGTATTGTCCTCTTTATGGCTTACAGGGGCATTGGTTTCAGTCGACGCAATGGGGACCCACCGTAATATCGCAGAACAGATCATACTCCAGGGCGGCGACTATCTGATGGCGCTTAAAGACAATCAGCCGATACTCAAGGGCTTGACGGAGAGTATCTTTAGTAGCACTACTCCAATATCGGTATACACAACCGAGGAAAAGGGGCACGGAAGAGTTGAGAAGAGAACCTGTTCAATTATGGATACGACACTTTTGGAACAGGAGGGAATGTACGAGAAGTGGCCCGGTCTTAAACGTATCATAAAGATGGAGCGTGAGCGTACTGAGAACGGTGCCCGCTCGCGTGAAACAATCTACTATCTCAGCAGCGTGGAGAAAGATGAGGCTTCTTACTATGCGATGCGTATTCGTGCGCATTGGGGTATCGAGAACAAACTACACTGGCATCTCGACGTGACGTTTCAGGAAGATATGTGCCGCGTACGCGCCAAGAATGGCGCTGTCAATTTTTCAGCGATGCGCAAGTATGCATTGGAAATGCTTAAAAAGCAGAACGATAAACTCAGCCTTAAACGAAGACGCAAAAAATGTATGTGGAGCACTGAATATCTGTACAAAGTCTTTAAGGATAGTTAAATCTCATGCGTCAGCCCTGCTCTTGGAGAGACCTCTCTTGACAAATCGGATAATATTGACAAGGCATACTATGATCGTCCTATCTATGTTATGACTTTTGACAATGAGTTTAAGGTCATAGATGAATTCGAGATCGAACGCAATAGATACAATACATTTGCCGGATGGTGTCCATTATATGACAGGATTGCGTTTTTTCAAGAGAATGCATGTGACCCTCAGAATGATAATGACATAGTAATAGACATGATTTCGATAGACTAAACGTTGAAATGACGCGCCCCATAAATGCTTTCTGTGTGGCATTTATGGGGCGGTTTTCAATGTCCTTTCGAATCGAATGTCTTAAATCCTGATGCTGGTCTTCTTTCCGTTGTAGTTGACACTCCTTTCTCCCCAGGGTGTCTTTATAGTGATTTTGCGGGAGGTAGGCATGCCCGGGTATGAGCCTTTTTGGGCATTGAGGGTGAGGATGCGTTTGCGGTCATTCCAGCTTATGCGGATGGTGGTGTAAGATCCGGATTCATAATTGTAGTTGTCCCCTTCATCCTCGTAGAATTCAAATTCTGAATCCCGTCCGGGGTATACATTTATTGTTATAGGGGATCCGATCTGTGCGTCAGCGTATTCAGTAGGCTGTGCTGTAGGTATCAGACTGCCTCCTCTCACAAAGAGCGGCAGCCGGTCGATGGGGGTCTCGATGTCGATCCATCCGCCACCTTCATATACAGTTCCTGACCAGTAGTCGGTCCATTTTTCGCTTGAGGATGAGTGCGGTAGATACACTTTACGTGATTTTGCTTCAGGGACTGTCACCGGACATACCATTATATTGCCGAACATATACTGGTCCTTGATGTCAAATACATTAGGATCGTCAGGGAAGTCGAAAGCCAGTAGCCTTGCCATTGTGTAATCGTGCAGAGTCTGCCTTGCCGCCATGCTGTATATGTAAGGGATGAGAGTGTAACGCAGATTTATCATTCGGAGTATTGCGTCGTAGAATCTTGTTCCAGGCTCTCCGAACCGCCATATTTCGCGAGGGGTGTCGGACCCATGGCTGCGCAGCATGGGAAGGAATGTCCCCCACTGGAACATGCGGGTGTAATATTCCTTGTATGCATCGTCCTTTACACCATCGGGGAACTCTCCGAGGTAGAACCATCTGCCATCGTTTTTGGTGAAAAAAGAGCCTACATCTACCGTCCAGTATGGGTTGCCTGTAGCCATATAGTTGAGTCCGGCGGGGATCTGTTGTCTGAATGACGCCCATGAGGCATGGGTGTCTCCGTTCCATACTATTGTGCCGTATCTTTGTTGACCGGCGTAGCTTGAGCGGGTGAGGTTGACAACGCGCTTCCGTGTGGATGTGGCTCGCTGGTTCTCGTATATGCCTTTTGAGTGATAGAGAGAATATAGGCTGCTGCGCTCGGCTCCGAGAGTTGTGCTGAGGATATCCTTGTTGAGCGACCACCTCCTTTCATGATCGCCCCATCTGTAGGGTATTCCGTCCTTAGGCTCGGGCATTCTGTTCCAGTCGCCGTCGAGAGGCTCGCTGCTGTCGCACCACCATGCATCGAATCCGTTGGAGAAAAATTCGTCGTTGGCATATTTCCAGTAATGTTTTCGTGCGTCAGGATTGAACACGTCGTATACCGAGTTATCAAGCATGTAGCCTTTCTCACGAAAATCCTTTTCCTGCGGGCAGTATTGCGGATTGGGCCATATGCTTATCATGAGTCTTGCATTCATCCTGTGTACGGAGTCGGCAAGAGCTTTGGGATCGGGATAGTACTTTCTGTTCATCTTCATGTATCCCCATCCTTCGGGCCAGTAATTCCAGTCCTGCACTATCATATCGATGGGTATGTGCCGTCGCCGGTATTCGGAGAGAGTGGCGATTAGCTCGTCACTGCTTGTGTACCGCTCTTTTGATTGTGTGTAGCCGAACACATATCTTGGGGGCAATGACACTTTACCTGTCAGATGGCGATATCCTGACACTACATTGTCAATGGAACCTCCGTTTATGAAATAGTAGTCAAGTGAACGGGCGGCATCAAGCTCAAAGGTTCCGTTGTCAAATTTCATGGCACATCCTGCATCAAACATAAGTCCATAGCCTTTGGTCGACACCAGTACCGGGATTGTCACTTTCAGATTATGCTGTGTGAGATAAAGAGTCTTTCCGTTAAGGTTCATGTAGTCCTCCATATGGGATCCGAGCCCATAGAGGGCTTCTTTATCATCGAAACAGAATCGGTTGATGTAACGCGTGGTATATCCTATGGTGTCCCTCCTTATTATGTCCTTGACTGTCACCTTGCCATTTGCTGTATCCTCGATGCGTGCGGATTTCTCGTCATATACAATGCGTTCGGTCACATTCAATACTCCGTTACGAGGCATGTCGTGTCGCTCTCTCAAAATGGTGGTTACACCTTTATGATCCTTGAATGATAGGCTATATGTGTCTTCCATCATTTCCACCGACAGTTCCGGTGACATGAATAATGTGGAACTGTCGGTCTTGACGATCCTTACATCAACGTTTTCCGGCTTGTACACGCATATACCGGTGTTGTTGTCCTCTAAAATGCTGTCAATGCTCCAATGGACTCTCACGATGGATGGTGTTATGAACGTGATTTTTGGCGGATGGTTGTTATGGCTGTCGGCATGCAGTGTGACGAAGCCGCATATAAAAGTTAAAAGGATTCTGGGATAGACATATTTTCTCATAGGAATGTGACAATTGGTGAGTGTATGCAAATTTACGGAAACTATGCAGTCCGTACAAAAGGATAGTGTTTCAGATGGATTTATACTTGTATTGTAAGATAAATTTGTACGATGAGGTAGTGTGCTGATTTATAGTGGTGTGTGTATTTGATATTACGAATTGAAACGAATATGTTACATGATAGTAGTGTTATGTTACGATAATATATGAGTATGACTCAGAATTATTTTTAAAAATATATCAGCTCTGAATAACTTTGCATACCGAAATGAACCAATAAAATAAACTCCATGAAAATTCTCAAGTGCATATTCACTCTTGTTGCTATGACGTGGTTGCTGAACACCACTCCGGCGTGGTCGAAGAATGACTCAGCCCGTCTGAATCCGGTGATATGGGCGGATGTCCCTGATCCGGATGTGATCAGAGTCGGTGACACATATTATATGGTAAGCACTACTATGCATCTGATGCCCGGATGCCCTGTCATGAGATCGAAGAATCTTGTTGACTGGGAAACCATAAGCTATGTATTTGACACGTTGGACGATAATTCGAAATATCGTCTTATTGACGGTAATGTGTATGGACGCGGACAATGGGCTACATCCATCAGATATCATAACGGAAAATTCTATGTGCTTTTCTCTCCTAATGACCAGCCATACAAATCATATGTCTATACGGCTGATGACCCGGCTGGAAAGTGGACTCTTGTGAGCCGTACACAGCACTTTCATGATGCGTCATTGCTGTTTGACGATGATGGCAGGGTGTATGTATATTATGGAACCGGACAGCTTTGCGAGCTTGAGCCTGATCTCTCCGGAGTGAAGGAGGGCGGAATCAATACCACCATCTTCAGTCGTGACGAATCGGAGACCGGTCTGCTTGAAGGCAGCCGTGCTATAAAGCATGACGGCAAATACTACCTGCTCATGATTTCATGGCCGAAGAACGGCAAGCGTCGTCAGGTGTGCTATCGTGCCGACAACATTGAGGGTCCGTATGAAAAGAAGGTGATTCTTGAGTCAGATTATGCCGGATTCCCATATGTAGGGCAGGGATGTATATTTGATTGCCCTGACGGAAGCTGGCGTGCTATGATATTCCAGGACAGAGGTGCTGTAGGGCGTGTTCTCACTGTGATGCCATGTGTGTGGCGTGACGGATGGCCTATGCTCGGTAATGCTGAAGGGAGAGTTCCTTATCTTATAGAACCGACTTCCGATGAGGCTGTGGAATCTAATCTGATATTAAGTGATGATTTTGATAATAAGACCCTTGCAAGTTGCTGGCAGTGGAATCATGTGCCTGACAACAAGGGCTGGAGCCTGAAAGATGCTCCCGGAAGCCTGCGTCTGTACACCACACGTGTGGTGCCGAATATCTACTTTGCGCCCAATACTATAAGCCAACGTATGTCAGGTCCTACCTGCTCTGGTTCCGTCAAGATTGATATTTCAGGTATGAAGGATGGCGACGTTGCCGGCTTTGGAGCATTTAACGGTCATTCCGGTCTGCTCAACATCGTATGTGAGGGCAAAAAGAAGTATCTTGTAATGACAACTGAGGTCGTTAATTTTGATGACAAAAAGGATATTACGGATGTTGAAGTGCAGGATTACAGCAAGATAGCTCTTAAAGGAAACAATGTATATCTGCGTATTGACGGTGATTTCAATCCCGGAAAGGATATAGCCACATTCTACTACAGCATGGATGGTGATTCATGGCAGAAAGTAGGACCGGATTTCAAGATGGTGTATGATTACCGCAAGCTCTTTATGGGTAGCCGCTTTGCGATATACAACTATGCCACCAAGAAGAAAGGCGGCCACATCGATGTTGATTATTTCCATTATGACGGAGCGTCAAACAAGCTGCCCTCACTTGCATCGGCTACTGAAGGAAAATATCTTGCAGGTGTGGCGTTGGGTGTCCGCGATATAAATTCGGAGGCTGCACGCAAGCTCGCTGCTGATAATTTCAACTGTATTGTAGCCGAGAACTGTATGAAGTCGGCTGAGATCCACCCCGAGGAGGATGTGTATGATTTCACTGACGCTGACAAGTTTGTAGAGTTCGGTGTAAAGAACAATATGAAGATCATAGGCCATTGCCTCATATGGCATTCTCAGTGTCCTCGTTGGTTCTGTCATGACGAAAAGGGCAATCTCGTCTCTCCCGAAGTCCTGAAGCGTCGCATGAAGGAGCATATCACTACAGTCATGCAGCGTTACAGAGGTAAGATTCATGGCTGGGATGTTGTCAACGAGGCAATTGAGAATGATGGCTCATGGCGCAACTCTGATTTCTATAAGATTCTTGGTGCTGAGTTCATTCCGTTGGCATTCCGGTATGCTCATGAGGCTGATCCGGATGCACAGCTCTACTATAATGATTACTCTATGGATGCGGAAGGTAAGCGCAACACAGTGGTCAATCTGATACGCGATCTCAAGAAGAGAGGTCTGCGCATAGATGCTGTTGGGATGCAGTCGCATGTCGGGCTTCATGAGCCTACTATAGATGAATATGAGAAGAGCTTGTTGGCATTTGTAGCTGAGGGTGTGCATGTGATGGCGACAGAGTTTGATGTGAGCATACTTCCGTTTGTTCATGCCAGTGCCAATATATCGGATACTGCCAAATATGATGAACGCCTTAACCCTTATCGCAACGGTGTGCCGGAGGAGGTGCAGTTTGAATGGAATAAGCGTGTCAGAGACTTTTTCAATCTGTATGACAAGTATTCCGATGTGTTTGACCGTCTCACCGTATGGGGGCTCACTGATGCGTCATCATGGAAGAACAATTTCCCGATAGTGGGACGTACTGACTATCCGGTATTCATAGACCGTGCAGGAAAGATCAAACCAGTAGTTTACGATATAATAGGTGATTATATAAGGAATAAAAAATGACCTGACTTTATATAGATTTCAATGGTAAAAAAGAAAAAAACAGCAGGGTAAGCAGAAAAAGGTAAAAAGATTTGTTAGGTTACTATTTTAAGCATAGAGCGGGGTGTGACAACCTCATGGAGTTCATCCCCGGTCTATGCTTTTTTTATTTTATTAAGGCTTTAAATTTTACTATGAATAGAATGAAATGTCTTTATTTGATCGCATTTGCGATATGCGCTTCGGTGCTTGGCTTCAACTGTGCCGTAGCCGGTGAGCTTGCTGATGAGGACGGTTCACGTCTGTGGCTTCGTGGAGATAAATATAACGGAGCCGAAGTCCTGTTCAGAGGTTCTATGACGCCATCGATAGAGATTGCCTTATCCGAACTGCGTGGCGGATGGCGAGGCGGACCAGTGAGGCTTGAGCTAAAAAAAGGTGGCGGCAAGGAGAGTTTCAGAATCTTTTCCGACAAGAATGGGATTAAGATCACGTCAGCCGGAGATGCCGGGTTGTTGTATGGTGCCTATCATCTGTTGCGTATGCAGAATACAGGAGCTGACATGTCGAATATCGATGTGAGTGAGATGCCTGCATTCGATTTGCGTATCCTGAATCATTGGGACAATCCTGACGGGAGTATTGAACGTGGTTATGCCGGACATAGCCTGTGGCGTTGGGATGAGCTTCCGGGGGTCGTGGCTCCGCGTTATCGTGAGTATGCAAGGGCAAATGCCTCGGTAGGCATAAATGGTGCCGTGCTCAATAATGTGAATGCTTCACCGACCATTCTCACTAAAGATAATCTTGTAAAGGTCAAAGCTATTGCCGATGAGCTCCGTCCTTATGGTGTGAAGACTTACATATCGGTGAATTTTGCATCGCCTATGGTTGTGGGTTGTCTGCCTACAGCTGATCCTCTCGACAAAGGTGTGGGCAGATGGTGGAAAGATAAAGTCGATGAGATATATGGGCTTATACCAGATTTCGGCGGTTTTCTGGTAAAGGCTAATTCCGAAGGGCAGCCCGGACCGTGTGATTATGGTCGTACTCATGCCGAAGGTGCCAATATGCTTGCCGCTGCGCTTGCTCGTCATGGGGGCATAGTGATGTGGCGTGCTTTTGTCTATAGTGCGAGTGACAGTGACCGTGCCAAGCAGGCATCATTGGAGTTTCAGCCACTTGATGGAGAGTTTGCACCTAATGTGATAGTCCAGATAAAGAATGGCCCGATTGATTTCCAGCCTCGTGAGCCATATAGTCCCTTGTTTACGTCACTTGAGCACACCCCGACAATGGTGGAGATGCAGCTTACCCAGGAGTATCTCGGGTTCTCCAATCATCTTGCCTATCTCGCTCCGTTATGGAAGGAGTTCTTTGATTTTGTACCGCCGTCGAGTCTCAAGGGGATAGCCGGAGTCGCTAATACCGGTGATGATGTAAACTGGTGCGGGCATCATTTCGGACAGTCCAACTGGTATGCTTTCGGCCGTATGGCTTGGGATCCTGGTTTGACATCCGGCGAGGTGGCTGAAGAATGGCTGAAACAGACATTCTGTTCTGACAGTGCTTTTGTAACTCCTGTCAAGGGGATGATGCTTGACAGCAGGGAGGCTGTTGTGGATTATATGATGCCTCTCGGACTGCATCATATATTTGCATGGGGGCACCATTATGGTCCGGAGCCTTGGTGTGAAGTCCCGGGTGCTCGTCATGACTGGTTGCCGTCATATTATCACCGTGCTGATAAGCAGGGTATCGGTTTTGACCGCAGTGTAACCGGTAGCAATGCTGTGTCGCAGTATCCCGATTCATTGTGCCGGCTGTATGGCGATGTTTCCACATGCCCTGAAGAGTATCTGTTATGGTTCCATCATGTGCCGTGGGGGCATAAGATGCGCAGTGGGCGCACTCTCTGGGACGAGCTCTGTCACCGTTATGATCATGGAGTATCTGAAGCCCGCAGATTTCAGTGTGTGTGGGATATGGCTGAGCCGTATGTCGATTCGCGTCGTTTCAGGGATGTCCAGTCCAAACTCAGGATACAGTCGCGTGATGCTGTGTGGTGGAAGGATGCATGTCTGCAATACTTCGCGACATTTTCAGGCATGCCGATATCTTATGGGATAGAACGGCCTGTGCATGATCTTGATGATATGATGAAATTTAAGCTCGACATTACCAATGAGGAATGCCCTGAATCCGGATTTAACAAATAGGAGAAGTTGTATGACAGGATGAAGAGGATGTCATAAAACTTCTGATTGAAATATTTTACCCCTGCTACAGTCATGGTTTCACATGGACTGTGGCAGGGGCGTTTGTATAAAGGAGCCTGTTTCGCATCCAAATTTTTACCGTATGGATTAGGGTGGGGAGGACCTGATGCATCCTTTTCATTGCAAAATGTCAGGACCCTTCTATTGAGTTTGAGTCCATGTAGGCGGATGGCGTGGTGCCGTATAGCTCTTTGAATGCAACGGAGAAATGGTTGGCATTTTTGAATCCTACCATGTAGGCTACCTCCGAGATGGGCAACTTGTTTTCTGACAGTAGCCTGGATGCCTGTTGCAGCCGCATGTTGCGTATGAAGTCGCGTGGTGACTGATTGGTAAGTTCCTTGAGTTTTCTGTGAAGATGCACGCGGCTCATGCCTACTTCTATAGCGAAAGCTTCCACAGTGAAATCGGCATTGTCCATATTTGCGTTTATCACTTTCATTATCTTGGAGAGTAGGGCTTCGTTGGTTGATATGACCCCAATCTCTTCAAGATGCTCTTTCTGTGCCTGATTTCCAGAATAGATGTTTTGCAGGTTTTTTCGCACGAGTATCAGGTTGTTTATTGTGGTCAGTAGTATCTCAATGTTGAACGGCTTAGAGATATATGCGTCAGCACCTGCTCTGAGTCCTTCCAGAGTATCCTCGTCACGCCCTTTGGCTGTCAGGAGTATCACCGGAATATGGTTGAGGTTCACATTCTGTTTTATCTTCTGAGCGAGTGTCAGACCGTTCATTTCAGGCATCATAAGGTCGCTGATCACAAGGTCGGGTTTGTGCCTGAACATTTCGTCAAAAGCCAGTTTGCCGTTCTCGAAAGCAATGACTCTGTAATGGGTGGAAAGTTCATTCTTAAGATAGTTTCTTATCTCCGCGTCATCCTCAGCAATGAAGATAGTGCCTTTTGTGGAGTTAAGTTGCTGAGTATTGTTTTCCGATGGCAGGTCGGGTAGGAGAGTGGTTTCGAGAGAGTGTCCGTCGGTCTTGATATTATTGTCGATCACATGGTTGGTGTCGGCTGGCGGAAGTCCGAGCGGAATGCGTACAGTGAAGCATGATCCTTGACCTTCAGGATTGTCGGTGACTTCGATATCTCCATGGTGGAGTTTCACAAGTGCTTCCGTGAGATTCAGACCCACGCCTGAGCCTCCGGCATTGTTGTTCATCACCTGATAGAATCGTTCAAATATGTGTGGCTTCTCCTTATCGGGTATGCCGCAGCCTGTATCGGTGACACTGATCTGTGCCATTTCCTTGCCAGTGGCGTTTCGTACAGTAGACAGCCATATTTTTATACTTCCGCCTGAGGGTGTGTATTTCAATGCATTGGAAAGCAGGTTGACTATCACCTTATCAAAATTGGATGTATCGATCCACACTTTAAGGCCATCATTCCCCTCATGATGGAATGAGAAGCTGATTCCTTTGGCTGCTATTGCTTCGGAATAGGTGTAATATATGTCATCGATGAACTGAACAATCTGCACCTCTTTGTATATAAGGTTCATCTGTCCTTTTTCGATTTTTCGGATATCCATGAGCTCGTTCACCAGTCGGAGCACACGTTTGGCATTTCGGTATATCAGGTTGTAGCAGCGCAGGCGTGTTGTGTCTGATTCCTGTGAGATGAGTTTTTGTAGCGGAGCTATCACTAGCGACATCGGCGATCTGATCTCGTGAGACACATTTATGAAGAATTGCATACGTGCCTCGTTGACTTGCCGCATATATTCCCGCTCAAGAGCTTGGTTGCGCATATGGCTGCGGGTTTTTATGAATCTCCACAGCATGAATGCTATCACAACCATGAGTATTGAGTATACGATGTATGCACATGTTGACTGGTACCACAGAGGGGATACGTACAGGTCGACTCTGCTGATGTTGGATTCGATACCGTTGTCTATCACTTTCATATCGAGAGTGTGGTGTCCGGCAGTGATATTGCTGAAGCTCACAATTCGGCTTTCTCGCGGGAGGCTCACCCATGGTTTGCCGTCAAGTGAGTACATATATGTCACGCTTTGGGTGTTACCAAGTTCGCATGTGGCAAATTCGAGTGCTACAGGTGTTTTCGGACTCGGAATTTTTATTTGGGTGGTAGCATATACCGGACCTTTTACTATAGAGCCTAATTTAGGATTGCGGTTTACAGGTATGCCGTTGACATACAGATCGGTCACTCGTACATTGAGCTTTCTGCCGGGCTTTACCACCGCATCGGGATTGAAGTAGCTAAGTCCGTTTATGCCTCCGAAATATAACGTATCGTCGTCGCAAAGAGAGGAGTTTTTGTAGAATTCGTTGGCTTGCAGACCGTTTTCTATATAGTAATTGGTGATTGTTCCGGTCTTTCGGTTAAGTCGGGCAAGACCTTTGGTTGTCGATGCCCAGATGTCATCCTGGCATGCTTCAAGTGAATATACTGTGTTGACCGGGAGTCCGTTATCAATTGTATAGGTGACGGTCTGTTCGGTGAGTGGATCAAGCATTTTGAGCCCTTCCGAGGTGGCAAACCATATGTTTCCTGCCTTGTCCTCACGAATTGAAAAAACAATGCTCTTTTCCTCGAAATTTTTTACTTCGTTTTTTGTCGGGTCGGCTATTATGTCAAGTCCGTCGTATGTGCCGAGGTATAATGCTCCTGACTGTTGAGAGAAGTATATCGCATCTATATAGTATATGGACTGTTTGCGTCCGTGGTTCCATTGTGTCGTCTGTCCGGTTGCGACGTTGTGGCGGAACAGTCCGAATCCCATTGTGGCGATCCATATGTTGCCGTTGTTGTCCTCGGTGTAACTGTAGATACGCACCACTTTTTTTCCGTTCATGTCATAGATAGGTATGCTGGTGAACTTTCCTGTTGTCTGGTCCACATATCCAGCCTCGCCTCTGATAGAGCCTACCCATATACGCCCGGCACTGTCCTCAAACAGCGATAGCACGACTTCCGGAATGCCGTTGCCTGACAAGTGTTTTGATGATTGGCGGTTTTTGTCCACTATGTATATGCCGTCGTTGTCGGTACCTATCCACAGACGTCCGTCGCCGGTCTTGTGTATCGCTGTGACACAACTGTTGCCTATGATATTGTTGACAGCCGATCGGCTTCCGAGATAATTGAATGCATTGAGGTGGTTGGATACCAGCTCCACTCCTTTCTGATATATGCCGAGCCACATGTTGCCGTCATTGTCCTTGGTGACACTATGCACTTTCTGCACGCTTGCATCAAGCGACCATAGCCCATCATAGAATTGGCTTACAGTTCGGGTGTCACGAGAGTATTTAAGCAGACCTCTGCCGTCGGTGGCTATGTATATGTCGCCGTTTTTGTCGGCATATAGGTCACGTATAATACTGCCTCCTGGGCAGTCGGCTATATGCTCGAATGAATCTTTATCGTAATTGTAGCGGAACAGTCCTTTGTCATATGATCCGAAGAACAAGCCTGATACAGGGCTTTCGACAACAGATACGAGCCCAGGTGAGTCAGGATTACTGAAGTAATGTTTTATTTTGCCGGATCGGTCTATACGGTAAAGCCCTGCCTCATCCTTTATGATCCATATGTTGCCTGCACTGTCCTCTATGCCTTGATGGCTGAAGCCAAACAGCTTTCTGCTCTCAGGGATATGCCTGACCTTAATTTTGCCATTCTCAATCGATTTTATCGGGGCCGTGATATTGCCCACTATCCATATCTCTCCGTTGTCGCGCTGGAAGAATGACTTGATGTTTCCGGTATGACTTTTGCCGTTGCTGTCAAAAACTGCCGGAGGCGAGAATGTGTCATCATCGCGGTTATACATCTGAGCGCCGTTGTGTGTGCCTATGAAAAGGTTCCTGTCCTTGTCCTCAAACACAGAGTTTACGAAGTTATGGGCAAGTCCGTTCGGCCTGTCATTGCAGCGTCGGTACACAGTGAATTTAGCTCCGTCATATCTGTTGAGCCCATCTTCAGTGGCTATCCATATCATTCCATAGGAATCTTGAAATACATCGTTGATAAGGCTGCTTGACAGGTCTTTGTCCGAGGAGAACAGCCGGTGGGTCTGTCCTTCTGATATAAGGGCAGACGAGAAGAAGATGATGGTGGTGAGTAATAGATGGATAATTCTCATGGTTTATTACAGGTTGACGGAGAATCAGATGTTAGATTTGGCTGTGTAACAAATTCTATTTCGCAAATATAATTGTAATTTTCTTATAATTAACAAGTAATATTATAAAAATGCACTACAAGGTTATATATGTTACATGGGGAAAGATAATTGTATCATGCATGTTACGGATTTGAAGGAAAATGAGATTGTATTAATATATAACTTAAGTTATGCTTAAGTAAATTTGCATAATCAAGAAAAAGTACTGTAGAATCTAAAACACAATGGAAACTAAAATGTCTATGGAAGCATCAGTGCCTGTAAATCGGGATGATAGTTTCTGCCGGCTTAGCTGGATGCAACGAGTAGGTTTCGGCTCCGGCGATTTGGCTCAAAACCTTATTTACCAGACGATAAGCATGTATTTGCTTTTCTTCTATACCAACGTCTACGGGCTTCTGCCCAAAGTCGCTGCCGTTATGTTCCTTATAGTCAGGATTATCGATGTGATATGGGACCCCCTTGTAGGAACATTTGTCGACAAGCGTAATCCTTCGATGGGTAAATATCGCTCTTATCTTATTACTGGCGGTGTGCCTCTGACCGGATTTGCGATACTATGTTTTTGGAATGGTTTTTCAGGGTCTCTTCTTTATGCCTATGTGACCTATGTCGGGCTCTCGATGTGTTACACCCTTGTTAACGTACCATATGGTGCGCTTAATGCTTCTCTGTCGCGCAGCACCGATGAGATAACCATTCTTACATCTGTCAGGATGTTTATGGCGAACATAGGCGGTCTTGCTGTGGGAATGGGCATACCCTTGGTTCTACGCTTTTTCGATTCGGCCGAGACTACTGACATGTCAACATCCGATAGTGCCTGGCTTAAGACCATGATGCTTTATGGTGTTGTAGGTCTTGGCTTGTTGATATTTTGCTTTTCCCAAAGCCGTGAGAGGGTGGTGATGGATAAAAGCCATGCAGAAAACGTGAAGGTTGCAGACCTTTGGATGGAGTTTGTGCATAATAAGCCGTTGCGTGTTCTTGCTTTCTTCTTTATTACGGCATTTGCCATGATGGCGATAGGTAATTCTGCGGGAGCTTATTATATCAACTATAATCTTCATGGTTCGGCAGCCCAGTTGTCGATATTCATGGGGCTTGGTTCCATACCTGCATTTATTTTCATGCCGATGATTCCCTCTATCAAGCGTGCAGTGGGAAAGAAAGGTATGTTCTACATATTCCTTACGGTAGCGATCGTGGGAATGGCGATGCTTTATGTGATCTCCGTGGTGGAATCGTTGCGTTCTCATATGTGGCTTGTGTATGTGGCTCAGTTTATTAAGTCCACAGGTGTGATTGTAGCCACCGGATACATGTGGGCTCTCGTGCCTGAGGTGATAAGTTTCGGAGAGTATACCCATGGATGCCGTATCGCCGGCATTGTCAATGCTCTCACAGGCATCTTTTATAAGGCAGGCATGGCTCTGGGCGGTGTTGTCCCTGGACTTGTGCTTGCTTTTGTGGGCTTTGATCAGACTAATGAGGTGAGTCAGACTGCGTTCACCCAGCAGGGCATACTGTGGCTCGTGGCTGTGATTCCTGCCATGCTGCTCATGCTTGCCATGTTCATAATATCTCGTTATGATCTGAGCGATGAGAAGATCGAGGAGATAAACCGAGAGATAGAAAGACGTAACAAATAATTAAATTTATGATATAATGAAACCAAGATATCTTATTCCGGGTGATTATATGGCTGATCCGTCGGTCCATGTGTTCAATGGCAGGGTGTATATCTATCCATCGCATGACCGTCAGAGCGAGTTTGAGGAGAATGACAACGGTGATCATTTCGATATGAAGGACTACCATGTGTTCTCTACGGATGACATTATGAACGGTGAGATTGTAGATCATGGCAAAGTGCTTGATGTGGATGATATCCCCTGGGCCGGACGTCAGCTATGGGACTGTGATGTCGCTGAGAAAGATGGTCGCTATTACATGTATTTCCCCTTGAAGGACCAGAATGATATATTCCGTATCGGTGTGGCTGTTGCCGACAGTCCCGAGGGACCGTTTGTTCCGCTGGCAGATCCTATGCATGGAAGTTATTCCATTGATCCGGCAGTGCTTAAGGAAGGTGATGAATACTTTATGTATTTCGGTGGTCTGTGGGGCGGTCAGTTGCAACGCTATCGTGACAATAAGGCTATAGAAAATCCGCATCTTATGCCTGACGAGGCTGATGCCCTGCCGTCACGAGTGGTGCGTCTGGCTCCTGATATGTTGCAGTTTGCCGAAGAGCCACGTCCTGTGGTTGTCCTCGATCCGGAGACCGGCAAGTCATTGCTTGCAGGTGACAATGAGCGTCGTTTCTTTGAGGCATCATGGGTGCATAAACGTGGCGGGAAATACTATTTCTCATATTCTACAGGTGACACTCACCGTCTATGTTATGCCATCGGTGACAATCCTTACGGACCGTTCGTTTATGCCGGATGTATCCTTACCCCGGTTGTAGGATGGACCACTCATCATTCTATCATAGAATATAAGGGAGAATGGTATCTGTTCTATCATGACTGTGTGCCGTCCGGAGGAAAGACGTGGCTCAGAAGCCTCAAGGTGCGCAAACTTGAGTATGACGAGTCAGGCCACATCATTGAGATGAGCGGTGAGGATTGAGTCCCTCTTGCAGTAATATAATCATAATCCCAGCTATAACCCCATCCCTGTTGCATTTATGCAGGGATGGGATTTTTTTGATGCGGTCATTGTCATGATCAATCTCAGGTGCGGAAGTGTGTTGTTTTCCATGTCTCGATTCTTTGTAGTAACTTTGCAGGGCTAATACTTACAGGCATGTATTCTTCAATTCCGACAACTGGCATAAAGGAAAAAGTGATATCTTTTATCTGGCAACATATGCTGCTCCTGATCTCATTGTATCTGATGACGTTGGGAGTCGTTTTTTGTGTGAAATCCTGTTTGGGGAGCAGTGTTGTCTCCTCCCTTCCGTTTGTGTTCTCCCTGGCGGGGATGGATGGCAAGGTCCCCGGATTGACTATAGGAGGCTACACGATTGTGATGAATTTTATTCTGGTGTTGTGTCAGATGCTTATTTTGAGAGGTCGGTTCGACCCCATGCAACTGTTTCAGCTTGTGATAGGGTTTGTGTTCGGATGGTTGATTGACGTTAATATGATGCTGACATCCGGTCTTCATTGTGATACATTGTTTTCTCAATTGATCGTCCAGGCGATAGGGTGTACGGTCATGGGTATAGGGATTGCCTTTGAGGTCAGGTGCGGATCGGTCACCATGCCAGGCGAGGGTATTTCGATAGTTGTCAGCCAGGTTGTGCAGCGGCCGTTCGCGAAAGTCAAGATATGGGTTGATACCACTCTCGTATTGCTCGCGATTGTGTCTTGTTATCTGTTTTTCGGCAGCTGGCAATGGAATGTCATAGGTGTCGGGACTCTTTTTGCAATGATATATGTAGGGCTTGTGGTTAAATTTATGACTCCACATCTTGGATGGTTTGACCGTCTTTTGGGGTATATTCCCGGATTCCGGCGTTATCTGTTCGGGCTTGCCCGGTTTATATATCGTCATGGTTCCAGATCGGAATAATAAGAGGTATTTTCAGTAAATCTGAATCCGTAGAAAAAATTTTTCTACGGCTTTAATGATTACAGTTCTCGTTATCTCGGGTATAAGTGTTATATTTGCAAAAAATAATCTGTAAAATTCTCAACTTATAATACCACTCAACGATATGAGCGTTAATAAGGTTATACTTCTTGGCAATGTGGGGCGTGATCCGGAAATCCGTTATGTGGAGAAGCGTCCTATAGCTTCATTCCCGCTTGCGACGGATGAAAGGCCTGTGAGAATGCCTGACGGGACGGAAAGGCCTGGACGTACAGAGTGGCATAATATCATAATGTGGGATGGTGCTGCCGAGATGGCAGAACGATATATACGCAAAGGGACCAGGATGTATATCGAGGGGCGGCTACGTTATCGCACATGGGAGGACCGTAACACCATAAAGCGCACTGTCACGGAAATCTATGTCGATTCTTTTGAGCTTCTCGGATCTCCTAAATCCAGTTGATCTGCATGGTAGGGCGTTTCTCATTCAATTGAATCCCCTCGCGGTATTGGTCCTGACATGTTCATAAGTTTTTATCATAACCGCCAAAATTTCAGTCTGATATTTTGGCGGTTACACATTTAATTCCTAACTTGTGGCCGAAATCCTTATGCAAGCGCGCTAAGGATAAATCTACAGACCTCATCACATTTTATATTTATTTTATCAATTCTAATAACATGACTGGATTTTACCTGCAAGGTCCGCGTTTTGAGTCGGTCTTTGCTGTGACATTGGTGGTATTTACATCTATTTTTTCTTTTGTACGATCTTCTGCTCAAGAGGTGTTTTACCGTGTTCATGCTGATGAATACGAGCTGATAAAGGATCATCTGCGTAATTATCCTAACGGTTTTCTAATAGTCTCCCCTGATAAAAAGATGGCTATGCCTCATATTCTTGCTGCAAGCGGGAGTAAGACAGTTCTGGAAGGGGTTCCGGTCGACATCTCGGACGACGGTGAGACTATTACGGTGGATGATGTGGAAAACAGCAATATATTGTATGAGCTGACATTGCCGAAAGGGAGCAGCTATGTCAATCTGCAATATACTCGGGATGGCAGCATAATGCATATCTATAATAAAGGGGAAAATGCGTTTTATTCAGAAAAGGAGACAAATGACGCTGTGGATAAAAGATTCAGGATAAAATATAACTCCTCTGACGATGCTCTCCTTGAGATCGTGACACCCGAAAAGGATGGAAAGACTTATCATATAATATATGGGGATACACCGACTACTTCCACTGAACGTTTCCGTATGCGTGACGATATGACCGACAAAGAGTTGTCGATATATCACCGCGATTGCTTCAACATACATATAATAGGTCAGGACGAGCGTAGGGCTGATAGCTATGTGAAAATAGGGCTGGATATTGCAGGACTTGTCGCAGGAGTGGAAACTCGGCTTAGCTATGTACAGAACAATGGTGCGGAAGTGGGGATTGCAGAGCTTGTCGGATCTCCTGATTATGAGGTGATATATGCCGATGATGCTGTGCGGTCGGCTGCTTCGGTCTCGATTCCTGTCCGCGATGGTTGCAATACCATTTGGGCGATGCCTGTAATGATGGAGGGCGATGTTGCATATCCGGCAGGCAGGATCTTCAAGGGTAATATAAATTCAGCTTCTTCGGGAATTGCAGGAGTAGGGGAGGATGAGGATGATTCGACTCCTGTCTATTTCGACCTATACGGCAGGAAAGTGTCACAACCGATGTCGCGAGGCGTGTATGTCAGGCGCGTTGGATCGAAGGTGTCAAAGATTATAGTGGAGTGATTTATGACACATTTGTCAGCATCGTTTAACACTATTTGTCAGTTTTAGGCTTTGGCATTTGTTTTGCAAGTTGTTATAGGAAAGGAAACAAAAACACAAAAAACATATATAACATCATGCAGAAAGGACAGATTGGAGTAACAACCGAGAATATCTTCCCGGTCATCAAGAAATTCCTTTATTCAGATAATGAGATATTTTTGCGCGAGCTTGTTGCTAACGCCATTGACGCTACGCAGAAGCTTAAGACTCTTGCTTCGTTTGGAGAATTCAAAGGAGAGCTCGGGGATATGCGCGTCGAGGTCAAGGTCGACAAGGATGCAGGCACACTCACTGTCACTGACCACGGTATAGGCATGACAGCCGATGATGTCAACAAGTACATCAATCAGATAGCGTTCTCCGGGGCTGAAGAGTTTGTCAATAAATACAAGGATAATGCCAATTCCATTATAGGTCATTTCGGACTCGGGTTCTACTCGGCTTTCATGGTGTCGAAGAGGGTGGAGATACGCACACTTTCCTATAAGGACGGAGCCGAGGCTGTGCGTTGGGATTGTGACGGCTCGCCGGAGTATACTATGGAGCCTTGCGACAAGTCGACACGTGGCACAGAGATAACTCTGTGGATCGATGATGACAACAAGGAATATCTTGAGCAGTCGCGCATTGACATGCTGCTTAAGAAGTATTGCCGATTCCTTCCTGTGCCTGTTGTCAGTGGCAAGGAGCAGGAGTGGAAGGACGGAAAGTATGAGGACACTGACCGTGACAAGGTGATCAATTCCACCGAGCCTGCCTGGACCCGTAAGCCTGCCGACCTTACCGATGAGGATTATCGCAACTTCTATCACGAGTTGTATCCCGGTCAGGAGGACCCGCTGTTCTGGATACATCTTAATGTGGACTATCCGTTCAATCTCACAGGCATCCTTTATTTCCCTAAGATCAAGAGCAATCTCGATATACGTAAGGACCGCATACAGCTCTATTGCAATCAGGTGTTTGTCACCGACTCGGTTGAAGGGGTGGTGCCGGAGTTCATGATGCTCCTCCAGGGAGTGATAGATTCTCCCGACATACCTCTGAATGTATCCCGCTCCTATTTGCAGAGCGACCGTGCCGTGAAGAAGATTTCAGGCTATATCACCAAGAAGGTAGCGTCTCGCCTTGAAGATCTTTTCAAGGCTGACCGTTCCGATTTCGAGTCAAAGTGGGACGATATAAAGATATTCATCGAATATGGAATGCTCACTGATGAGAAATTCTGTGATGCGGCCCTCAAGTTCACTCTTTTGCGCGATACGGAGGGCAAATACTTCACTCTTGATGAGTACAAGACCCTCGTCGAAGCATCTCAGACCGATAAGGATGGCAACGTTGTGTACATCTATGCTACCGATCCTGTAGAGCAGTACAGTTATATAGAGGCTGCTAATGCCAAGGGGTATAATGTGCTTCTGATGAACGGTCAGCTTGACGGACATTTCATATCAATGCTTGAAAATAAGCTTGAGAAAACCACTTTCGTACGTGTCGACAGCAATGTCGCTGACAATCTTGTGGTAAAGGAGGAGAGAAAGGATTCGGGGCTTTCAGCCGATCAGATATCTCTTCTCACCTCTATATTCCGCTCTCAGCTCCCTAAGCTTGAGAAGTGTGAGTTCATGGTGTCGTTCGAGTCCCTTGACCCTGCCGCCAGTCCGGTTCTGATAACTCAGAACGAGTATATGCGTCGTATGAAAGATATGGCTGCCACTCAGCCAGGCATGAGTTTCTATGCCGAACTGCCTGACAATTACAATCTGATTGTCAATACTTCGCAGGCTGCTGTGGCAAAGGTGCTTGCCGATGCCGAAAGTGCACTTGAGGATAAGATATCGCCTCTGCGTGCAGCATTGAATGCCGACAATGAGAAGCTGACAGCACTTCGTGCCGAGATCAAGGACAATAAGCCCACTGATGAGCAGAAGGCTGATGAACAGAAACTTATGGATTCTGTTGATGCCTCTCGTCGTGAGCAGGAGGCTATGGCTTCTGATTATGCCGGCGGAGTGCCTTCTGTGAAGCAGATGATCGATCTCGCACTTCTCGGCAACGGATTGCTCCAGGGCAAAGAGCTGAGCGAATTTATAGCTCGTTCGGTCAGGATGCTGTAAGCATCTTTTTCGCTCGGATATAAAATAGATCAAATGACTGTGGACGATTGAACAACGTCCGCAGTCATTTGATTTTTATTTTCGGATTCACAGTGATGTCTTTGGTCTACATGGATTCTGCTATCCATTCCTCTATGGCGGCAGGGGTGGTGTCTTTGAGCATTACTGTATTGTCGGGAGCTATGAGGTATATTACCGGCATTGCCGGGAATGAATATTTTTCGTTCTCGTCCACCTCTCCACCTGGAGATACTCCGTTGATCCACTTGCCTGGCATGGTGTGGCGGGCTCGCTCCCATATATCCTTGTCTCCGTCGGCGTATACGGCTATGACTTTTATTATGCCTGAGTCCACAGCGGCACCGAGCATCTCCGACGTTTTGAGTATCTCCATTATTTCATGGCAATGGCTGCATTCAGGGTCGTAGAATACGAGGAGTCTGCACTGTTCCGGGGAGGCTTCCGAATAAAGCGATGTGTGACGTCCGTCATCGGTTACGATCGCGAAATCGTTAGCCGGAGTGCCTCGACGGTTTTTCAGTACATCTTCAATCTGTGCTTTGATTCTTAACCGTTGGATGTTGTCAATGAATGTCGACTTGTCAGCCGCCTGAAGAAAGAGGTAGTAGATCTCTTCATCACGCATAGAGGAGTTAGGGCTGGTGAGAAAATGTTCTGCCACTTCAAGTACTTTCTGGTAAGCTGCCTGACTTGCCTCGGCTCGTTTCATCAATGTCTCTGCTGCGAGTGAGGCATCCTCCTGGCTTGCATATGGGAATGCCGAGAGATAGTTCATGAAGCTATGTTCCATGAACTTGTCGTCCGATACCTTTGTGTAGTCCGAAAAATCCATATTGTCCCAGTAGTGCACGATGGCGTATCCGGCTATAGCCTGAGGGTCAGTGATGGTTACAGGTATCTTAGGAGGTGTCAGTCCGTATGTGGAAGAATCATCTGTGGCTGTGGTGACGGCTGATTCTTTACCGGTCTCTGCTGACTTAGCACCATGGTCTGATGTGCATGATGATGTCATGGCAATTCCAAATATGGATATAAGCAGTGCTTGAAATTTCATGGTTGTAATTTTTTTGCTGCAAAATTAAGTATTTTCATATTAATTATAATATTTATCGCCCTTAATTTTAAGAATTAGCAACAAATTTAAACAACTGTCTTGTCCTGTTGTTCCGAACATATGGTCTGTAAATCGCATATTTATATCTTGGCATACCTCTAAATAAATGAATTTTTGGTTAAAGTAGGTTAAATAATTGGGGGGGTAAAAAATTGTAATAAATTTGCATCCGATTTTTGAGGATAGAGACTGCTGATAAAGCAAGTAGCCTTATATCTTACTTTACGAGAATAATATAGACTTGTACATTCTCTACTATTGGTGACAAATTTATAGGTAATTAAAACATTATGCACTCTAATCATTCATTTTTGAAAGGAATGACAATTGCCTCTTGTTTTGCTTGCATCGTTCTCTCTACGATTAAGACAGAGGCTGGTGAGTTATTCACCGAAGTTGATCCGGTCGTCGAATTGCCGGCAGCAGATACCGCAGCGGCAAAGGGATATGCCGATACCATGACTACCGATACAATTCCATCCAGGATTGTCGAGTATCCTAAATGGAACGTAGGAACCAATATTCTTGAATGGATCGGCGTGATGCCTGATCTTAAGTACACCACATGGGGTGCCAATATCTATGGGGAATTTTATTTCAAAAAACAATTCTCAGTAAAGCTGACAGCAGCCTATAGCGAACATCATTATGGTGGAGGGGAGAAGTTCCAGGGATTCACATCTTATGTTGCTGAGCCTCGCTACTGGTTCCGTAAGGATTCTACCTTCAAGGGTTTCTTCGGTGGAGTTTACGGACAGCTCGGTGATTATAACGACATCGACACCGAACGTAAATACACAGGGCACTTCTGGGGTACTGGTCTCTCAGCCGGTTATCTATATCCGGTGTGGAAAGGTCTTGCCGTAGAGTTCAACGTGCGTGCGGGATATCGTTCCACCAACATTAACAAGTACGTCTACAATGGTACGGGCGATCGTTGTTTGTGCCAAAGATTTGGCGAGCATAAGTTTGTGCTTTCAGGATTCGCGCTGAATCTTTCATGGCGTTTCTGATAAAAAATAAGTTGTAAATTTTCTTATCTGGCAGTAGCCTTTGACTCATGTCAGACAAAAGTTCCGGAACTTTTATTTCTCGGGACCACTTATTGACATGCATTTAAATGCCTAATATCGAACATTAAAAACAATACATCATCAATCGACAATTTATGAAAAAGATTTTTTCAATGTTGGCAGCCGGCTCGATGCTTTTGGGATTGTGCGCCTGCTCTTCTGAGGAAACTGAAGTTGATAGCGTCGCCTCATCGGAAGGACGTGTGTTCATTCGCCTTGTGAATGTCGTAGGGCCATCCGAGTCACGTATGACAGAGACTCCTAAAACCGAGTCTGATGTGACCGAATTTCACAATGGATTCATCATCTTCGGCACTCCTAAGTCAGCTATCCGCAAGCACTATGAGATTGTGACAGATCCTGCAAAAGTTGATCCTAAGAACGATCATGTCATACTTCTTGACGATCTCCGTGAGGGCAAAACTTTCGAAGGCATCCCTGGTGATGTCACTAATGTCGCCATCATAGCCAATGTCACAGAGGATGAACTCAGTGCTGAGGAGTTCCATAATGGGACAATCCGATTCCACAACGATGTGCTCAACCATGTCATCCAGTTGCGCAACCAGTATGCCGACAATATGAGCCATGTTGCACTTTATGATATGAAGAAACTCGCCTCTACCGGTCAGAACTCCATGAGTGCATCGCTTGAGCTAAAGCCTATGTGCGCACGCCTGGAGATTGCAAAGATTACCCCGGGTCCTGACATTATTCAATATAAGGTGGATGGTATTTATCTTGCCGGTTTTTATTCCCAGATGTATATCAGCCAGATTTCCAACCGCGATTTCTGGACCGGTCCGGAATACGATACCGAAAATGCGGCCGAAGAGCTTAACCGTTTCTACACTCAGTATCCTTACCTGAAAAATGAGGATATCAGAGGTGTCGCTGAGACAGTGAATGTGACTAATGAAGATGGTTCTGAGGGTACTAAAGAGATCAAAGTTTTCTATCCTACCGAGGAGGGCAAAGTGTGGGCATATCCTTTCTTCGGCAAATATGAAGCACGTGATGATAACGATCATTACGGTCTGCGTCTGATCGTGAAAGTTTCCGACCTTATAGTGTACCTTAAGGATGAGAACGGAGATATGCAGCTTCGCGATGTGACGGCGAATGACATCTTAAATGGTGTTCCGGCTGAAAAGGCAGGTATTCGTTATCTGAACATCAATGGTTTCGTTGAGGATTACCACAATACAGAGGCTGAGCCTATCCAGTTCTACAATGGAAATGTCTACACTGTGCAGAATTTTGATATCACCACACAGAATCTTTCCGACAAGATCATGCCTAATGATATCTCAGTGAACGTAACGCTCACTGTCAAGCCCTGGACTATCAAGAAAGTGTATCCACAAATCTAATCTTTCCTCATGTCGAGAGTATTATATAAAATCCTCGTCCCGGTATTCGTGTTGCTACTCTGCCAGGCCTGCATTACTGAGGTCGATGTCGGAGCGTGCAACAACACCGTGATACGGTTCGAATATTTCGGTGACGGCAAGGATGATGTCTTTGCTGATAATGTCTCCTCCGTGACCGTCTGTGTCTACGACAGCGAGGGCAAACTGGTGACGCAGGTGACCATCGACAAGGACAGCCTCAAGGACTTCCCGGGCCTGAAGTTGCGCTTGCCGGAGACAGGCTCGTATACTGTGGTCGCATGGGGCAACCTCGATGATGACTGCAAGCTTGAGTCGCAGGACAAGTATACTGATGGCAAGGTGGTCGTTGACGGTGACAATCCGGATACGTTCGACAAGATTTTTGTAGGTAAGATCGAGTTCGAACTCGATGATCTGGATGGACGTAAGGAGATGGAGATTCCGTTCAAGTCCGGTCATGTCACTGTGAACACCTACATACAATCATCGCTTGACGAGACACCGAAGTACATGGTAAAGATGGGTGAGTTCGCGTCGGGTATATCCAACTCCGGCGATCCTGTAGGTCCCATGCGATACTATCAGACCGACTTCACCACTACTCCTGAAGGTCGTCATGAGGCTGTCACCCATCTGCCGCGCTTCAGCGAGGACACTGACGCTGTGCTTGAGGTGTATGATACCGCTACCGGTACTCTTGTGGCATCAGTCAAGCTTGCCGAATATATTGCCGCTCACGGTATAAAGCTTACCGGGGTGGAGGATGCGGTGATCGATGTTCTGATAGCCATTTCAGGCACGAATATTTCAATCAAATTTCCCGGGTGGAAACCAAAGCCGGTCTACCCGAGCATTTAAAAACGAATGGAAATGTTCCGAAAATTGCATAATATAATTGCAGTAGTCTGTTGCGGTGTGGTTTCCATGCTGTTTGCTGCCTCCTGCTCATCAGATGAGCCTTTCTCATCTGATGGCAAAGGCAATGAAATAGTGGTCACTATCGAGGTGAGAGGCTCACGTGCCGCTGCCGATGACAAAGACAGTCTTCATACCGATCTCAAGGTACATGAGGGTATCGTACTGATTTACGATGAGAACGGCGTATATGAGGGTGGAGAGAAAATCGACCCTGACAAGATGAAGACATCTCTGCGTCTCACCGAAGGTGATAAGCGTATCATAGCAGTGGCTAACCCCACCAAGGCTCTGCGCGATCTGCTTGCAGTGGACTGTCATGAGCCGATACTGGATGAGTTTGGCAATGTAAAGACCTATAAAGGTGACACAGTGTGGAGGAATATAAAGCCTGTCTACAACCGTTATGACAGTCTGGTGCCGAAGCTTTCGCTTAGCGCAGACTATCTCAAGGGTGTTCAGAACAGTGGCCGTATGCTTCTGCTTTACGATAATGTCGTAAACGTGATAAGCGAGGACGGCAAGACCGGATACCTGGAGATACCGCTGAGCTATCCTATAGCGCGTGTGGATCTGCATGCCCGATGTCTTTCGACCGAGAAGACAAGGGTTGTGGATGCCGCGATACGCTTGAGCCATATATCACCGTGGCTCAATTGGGATCACACGCGTCCTGCTGTGGAAGGCATAGTGGAAGCGAAGTTTACGGATGTCTCCGACCGGATGACAGTTGTTGTTAAGGAGGACGAGCTCTTCGGTGACTGGGTTGTGGGAAATGTCAAGGAGAATGCCCCGCTGGCTACACTCTATACATATCATACCGACACCAATGCGAGTCTTGAGATAGGTTTGCGCTTCAAAGGTGGTGCCGACTACGATTGGTATCCGATCGATATGGCGGAACTACTGAAGGAATCCGGTTTCAAGGGGTTCGAAGCCGGTCATCTTTACCAGATTTTCATAACGGTATATCCCGATAAGGTGGGTCATATTATAGTTGACCCATGGGTAGTGTCTGAAGAACTTGATTTTACCATAGGATAATGCAGGTGAGGGTGTATTATCAGTCAGATGATACACCCTCTCTATTTTTAACCTTAGATAATGAGACTGACCAATCATCTTGCAAAAATTGTATTGGGGGCACTTGTCCTGGCATTATCATCATGTAGTGATGACCGGTTTGCGGATAATGCCGATGCCTGCATGGTTCTTCCCGGTGACCGCGCTGCCACCATTGAAGTGCCGTTGCGTCTGCACGCCGATGCTCCGTCGGTAATCGGCAAGCCCCTTGTCAACGACATCGTGTCGAGGGCCGACGGTGATGCCGGCACCCCTGCTGATCCTGAGCAGGCAGCCGAGGAGGCCATCAAGAACATCTGGGTGTTCCAGTTCGACTCGATCGGCAACCAGCTCATAGCCCCGCGCTATTACGAGGTTGCCTCCACCGAGATCCGCAAGCTCAACATCCGTCTTGCCGAGGGGGAGGACAGCTACGTCTATGTCCTTGCCAACACCTGCGACCCCGATTGGGCAAAGGGAAAGGACCTTTCCACAGTGGAGAAGTTCGTTGGCTACGAATACCCCTTCACCGAGGACAATGTTGAGATGGGCAAGGATGAATACCTGCTTATGGAGGGTAACGTAAAGGAGACCATACGCAAGGAGACCGATTTGCTTCCCATCGATATCCACCTTACACGTATGATGGCTAAGATCAGTTTCAAATACGTCACTGCCGAAGCTGCCAAAAACCTTATTGTGACACGTGTGATCATCCATAACATGCCTGAGAAGATGCGTATGGAGGAGACTCCGATTGAAGAGAATTATCCTACAGGTGACTTTGCAACACGTTCGGTGACAATCGACAAGAAGCTGGCTTCCGGGGAATTGTACACTTTCTATATGCCTGCCAATCGTCGAGGCGAGACCGCCAACACAGATGCTTCCTTGAAGAACAACGAGGCACCTGACAAGGCTCTATATGTGCAATTGTTTGTGACATCGCGCACCAATGGCTCCAACTTCCTTTACACCATCTATCTTGGAGCCAATGATACCAATGACTATAATGTGTGCCGCAACCACAATTACAATATCACCTTGAATCTGAAATCGGAGAATCGCGATGATCGTGTTCTTGCAGCTCCTGCCAACTGCTTTGTGATGAACACAGGCAATGAGATCATGTTTGATCCCTATACGCGCACTGAGACCGGTGGCGGATTCAAGTACTCGGATTTCGTCAACAAGAGCGATCCTAAGAAAAAAATTGCCAAAGTGAAGATCCTTTGGCAGGAGGCCGGAGTGATCGGCAACAATAAAGATTATGACAAGGTCTACATTGATGACTATTCTCGCATACATGTCAAGTCGGGCACAAGCGTTGGCAACGCACTGATAGCGGCATACAACAGTGTAGACACTATCGTGTGGTCCTGGCATATATGGATCAACAACGAGTCGCCTGCCAATCTTGACGAGGCAGTGCCTTATTATACATTCGAGTGGGATTCATCCGGTATCAAGGCTGGTGATGACAAGCGCACTGTGAAGGGGCGTTCACTTATGAAGTGCAATCTCGGGGCTAAATCGGCTGATCCCGAATCATATGGTCTCAGCACCTATGGCACGGTATATCAGTGGGGGCGCAAGGACCCGTTCCCTCTCGGTTGGAAAGTCGATTATTATCCGTCAGGATATTATGCCTACAACAGTTCTAACATCGGTACTCTTTACGACAATGAGTACAACCCCATAAAGATGACTACCGATGGCGGGGTCAGCACTACAGAGCTGTTCAGCACTGAAAAAGTCACTCGCGAAATCGGCTCGATCAAATATGTGACCGAGCATCCCACTCACTTTATCAGCACGGTGAAAGCAGGGGATTCTTATAATACCTCTCCCGCCAATCACATCAATGATGCCGACTGGTATTGGGAGCATAATGATCTACTGTGGGGAGGCACATCCTATGATTCAGCTGAAAAGAAGTATACCGTATCTTCCAATATAGAGCTTACCGACAATGGTGCCAAGGAGAAATCCATTTTCGATCCCTGTCCGGCAGGGTGGATGGTGCCTCCGGGCGACATGTGGCTCGGTTTCACAAAAAATGGATTGAATGCATCTTCATATTCCAACATCAACTCCATGCACAGCGGTGACAACACTTCCTACCGCGGATTCAGAATGTATGTGCAGGAATGGGGTAAAGGCAAGTGGGTATACTTCCCGAGCCAGGGATTGCGTACTATGGGCGGCAAGCCATGGCGCAACGGAATGTGTGGTAACTATCATACATCTACAGCCTCCAAGGGAGGACGCGTAAATATTCTCCATCTTCACACCCCAGGTTCTTTGGCACCGTTTGAGACCGATTACGGTTACACCGGACGAGCTGTTGGCGGACCTGTGCGCTGTGTGCGTGATGTGGATGAGGAGTAGAGGGTGATATATGTGTGAATCTACGGTGAGTGAGTGTGACAGCTCACTCACTGGCAAAATGAAAAAGTAATCTTTGAAATGAAGACAATCGATAAATTTCTCAATTTCTTGATTTCATTGCTGCTGTTGCCGGTGATGATGTCGTGCTCTGATACGGATCTTGATGTGTCGGATGCACCATTTGCTCAGCCCGGAGACCGCGCTGCTACTATTGAAGTGCCGTTGCGTCTGCACGCCGATGCCCCGTCGGTAATCGGCAAGCCCCTTGTCAACGACATCGTGTCGAGGGCCGACGGTGATGCCGGCACCCCTGCTGATCCTGAGCAGGCAGCCGAGGAGGCCATCAAGAACATCTGGGTGTTCCAGTTCGACTCGATCGGCAACCAGCTCATAGCCCCGCGCTATTACGAGGTTGCCTCCACCGAGATCCGCAAGCTCAACATCCGTCTTGCCGAGGGGGAGGACAGCTACGTCTATGTCCTTGCCAACACCTGCGACCCCGATTGGGCAAAGGGAAAGGACCTTTCCACAGTGGAGAAGTTCGTTGGCTACGAATACCCCTTCACCGAGGATAATGTGGAGATGGGCAAGGATGAATACCTGCTTATGGAGGGTAACGTAAAGGAGACCATACGCAAGGAGACCGATTTGCTTCCCATCGATATCCACCTTACACGTATGATGGCTAAGATCAGTTTCAAATACGTCACTGCCGATGCTGCCAAGGGATTGAAAGTCACACGTGTGATCATCAACAATATGCCTGAGAAGATGCGTATGGAGGAGACTCCGATTGAAGAGAATTATCCAAAGGGTGATTTTGCCGTACGCTCCGTTTCTATCGATAAGAATCTCGCATCGGATGAGATATACACTTTCTATATGCCTGCCAATCGTCGAGGCGAGACCACCAATACAGATGCGGCACTGAAGAATAACGAGGCACCCGACAAGGCTCTCTATGTTCAGCTGTTTGTATCGTCGGAGACCAATGGCTCCAACTTCCTTTACACCATCTATCTTGGAGCAAACGACACTAACGATTTCAATGTGCGCCGCAATCACAACTACAATATTAAGCTCAACATCAATTCGGAGAGCCGTGATGACCGTGTGCTTGCCGCGCCGGCTAACTGCTACGTTCTGGCTTTTAACGACTCCATCATGTTCGACCCCTACAACCGCACGGAGAAAGGCGGAGGATGGGTGTACAGTGACTATGTGAAAAAAGGTGATCCTGACAAGGAATTCACTAAAGTAGAGGTGCTCTGGCAGGAGGTTAACGTGATAGGCGACAACAGCAAGGGCGACAGGGTGTATCTCGACAGGTACAACCGCGTGCATGTCAGGTCCAGGAGCACAGCCGGAAATGCTGTAATAGCCGGATACAATGCCAAGGGTGATATCGTATGGTCATGGCATGTGTGGGTAAATAACGAGATGCCTGCCAAACTGTCAAAGGCGGTTCCCTACAATACTTTCGCATGGGACAGCAACGGCATAAAAGTATCTGAGGGCCGTAAGGTCAAAGGCCGTTCGCTCATGCAGTGCAATCTCGGAGCCCATAGTGCTACAAAGACCGGCAGAATGGGATATGGAGCTGTGTACCAATGGGGGCGTAAGGACCCTTTCCCTATCGGATGGATGATTGATAATCAGTCATCAGGAGCCTATATGTTTACTAAGACGAGTGTGGGTTTGATCACTGACAATGCCAACAAAGAGATCAAGATGACTACCGACGGCGGTAGGGAGAACTGCGGAGAGCTGTTTGACTATCGAAAGACAAATTCGGATATCGGAAATATACCCTATGTCCTTAAGCATCCTACAGTGTTTCTCGGAGCTACAAATACCGAGACTTCGTCCGGTGCGATGAGTAGTGATAGCTGGCGTCAGCCTGCCTCCTGGGTCAACAATGGTGACTGGTATTGGGGTGGAAAGGATACGCTTTGGGGCGGCAAGCCTTTTTCTGAAGCAAAGGAGAAATTTTGTGTGCATAAAAAGGGCGAAGAATGGCTGGACGTAGGAAAGATGGCAGTCGACGGATGGCTGAGCGATAACGGAGCCAAAGAGAAGTCGCTGTTCGATCCGTGTCCTGCCGGATGGATGGTGCCCCCTGCCGACATGTGGCTTTCGTTTACGTCCGACGGTAAGAATTCTGGTTGGGGGTCTAACGCTACAAGTCGAGTGAACGGAACGTTCCAGTCAGGTATATACGGTCATAAGATCTATGTGCAGAAGTGGAAGGGTGGTCCTACCGTCTACTTCCCGAGCAATGGATTCCGAAACAGCAACGGTACCATGAGGCGTAACGGCAATTGCGGCAACTATCATACCTCGACTCCGAGTACCGATGGCACAGTCAACTGTTTCCACATACATAACGCATCGGCGGCATTGCCGTTTGAGTCAGGCTATGAGTCCACACGCCGTGCGTTTGCTGGTCCTGTGCGTTGTGTCCGTGATGTTGATGAGTGATATGTCATAACTTTTACACTATAATTATAATAATGATAAATTTTCGACAGATTGTACGTATAGCAGCTTCGGTTCCGTTGCTGTGGGGTGCGGTGGCGTGCTCCGATACAGTATTTGATCGTACTGAAGATCCCGAGGCTTTGCCAGGTGACCGTGCCGCCACTATTGAGGTGCCATTGCGTCTGCATCCCGAAAAGCCTAAGGTGATCGGAAAGCCGTTGGTTAACGATATCCCTTCTCGCGCAGAGGGCGATAATGATGATGAAGAAAAGCCTGCCGATCCAGAAAAGGCGGCTGAGGAGGCCCTGCATGACATATGGGTGTTCCAGTTCGATTCGATCGGAAATCAGCTTATAGCTCCGAGATATTATGAAGTGGTCTCAACCGAAATCCGTAAGCTCAATATACGTCTGGCTGAAGGTGAGGACAGCCATGTGTATGTGCTTGCCAATACCGGCGACCCTGAATGGGCTAAGAACAAGGACCTGTCCACAATCGAAAAGTTTGTTGGTTATGAGTACCCATTCACCGAGGAGAATGTTGAGATGGGCAAGGATGAATACCTGCTTATGGAGGGTAACGTGAAGGAGACCATCCGTAAGGAGACAGATCTGCTCCCCATAGATATCCACCTCACGCGTATGATGGCGAAGATCAGTTTCAAGTATGTGACGGCGGAGGCTGCCAAGGGACTGGTGGTGACTCGTGTGATCATCAACAATATGCCTGAGAAGATGCGTATGGAGGAGACTCCGAAAGAGCAGAATTATCCTCTTGGAGACGAATTCGTGACACGTTCGGTGACAATCGACAAGCAGCTTGCTTCGGGCGAGGTATACACGTTCTATATGCCTGCTAACCGCCGAGGCACCAACGGAAATACTGATCCAGGAACCAAGAATGACGGTGCGCCTGAAAAGGCTCTCTATGTACAGCTCTTTGTGTCTTCTAAATCCAATGGATCAAACTTCCTCTATACCATATATCTTGGGGCTAACGATGTCAACGACTTCAATGTGCGTCGCAACCACAATTACAATATTACCCTGAACATCAATTCCGAGCACCGTGACAACCGTGTGCTTGCCGCTCCTGCCAACTGCTTTGTGCTTGCTCACAACGATGAGATAATGTTTGACCCCTATACCCGCACCGAGACCGGCGGAGGCTGGAAGTACACCGATTATGTCAATAAGAAAGACCCGAAGAAAAAAATCACAAGTGTCAGCATCATATGGCAGCAGGCCAATGTGATAGGCAACAATTCATCAAACGATCGGGTATGGCTTGACAAATATGACCGCATACACGTCAAATCGGGAACTGCCAACGGCAATGCCCTTATTGCCGGCTACAATGCCGATCATGAGGTTGTATGGTCCTGGCACATCTGGGTCAACAACGACAAGCCTGCCGAACTTGCGGCGGCTGTGCCTTACTACACGTTTGAATGGGATGCCAAGGGGATCAAGACTGCTCAGGGACGTACCCGAAAGGGACGTTCGCTTATGACGTGTAATCTTGGCGCTTTGAGCCGCAGCCGAAAGCCGTCCCGTCCTGCCGATACATTCGGTTGTCACTATCAGTGGGGGCGCAAAGATCCGTTCCCGGCTGCTTGGGGGCGTGGCGAAGCCGGTTCAAGCTATGGATCGTTAGGTGGTCAGAAAAATTATGACAAAGCCTATATCGGACAGCTCTATGATAATTCATATAAACAGATACCGATGACAAGCCAGACCGGTAACAAGGTCAATACAGGTTATATATTTGATGTAGCTCAGACATCTGCTACAGTCGGTACTATCGAATATTCAATTAAAAATCCCACGAAGTTTATTTCACCATTGTTGGATACCGACGGCTCTGTGCAGAATCCTTCTTTAGCCTCTCAATGTGTGGCAGGAACGGATGGTGACTGGTATTTCCCGAATCCTAATCATGCCGATAATCTTTGGGGAGGTACTTCATTTACATCTGCTTTGCAATATGTTGTTGATTCTGCGAGTGGAGCTATTCTTTCTGATAATGGTGCAACTGAGAAATCTATTTTTGATCCATGTCCTGCCGGATGGATGGTTCCTCCGGGCGACATGTGGCTGTCATTCACAAAAACGGGAGTCAATACAGGATCGGATGATTATCCGAGCATGAATACCAAGGATTCCAAGGCTGTTAATGAGGCGGCACGCGGTTATAATATGTGTATGACCAAGGTGTTCAAGAATGCAGGATTGAGCGGTGCTGCTGATATCACGGTGTTCTTCCCGTCGCAGGGTGTGCGCATGGCTGGCGGCACATTCAATCAGGTGGGCTATTGCGGTAACTACCACACCACTACCGGTGGAAAGGGTGGACGTACCAATGCATTCCACATGCACACTCCGTCGTTCATGTACCCCTTCGAGACAGGTTTCGGATATACCCGCCGAGCCACCGGATGTTCTATCCGCTGTGTGCGTGACGTGGATGATTGATTTCCGGTAATATATTATCGACTTCATATAGGGAAAGGCATTGCTGTGATCGGCAATGCCTTTTTTATGTTATTATGGCGTGTCATTTAGCCAGGCATATGCTGTGTTTTAACTTTTTTAAGTCTGAGTGGGCATGAAAGTTGCTCGTGTGGAGGTGTATTTTTGTATCGGCAAACATAAATCTCTCTTATTATGACTGCAATACATCGCACCGACCTTCTTCAAGTCACCGCCCAGTCATGCGGGACTGTACTTTTGTCACTCACCATGAGTGGCGTGACAACGCTCAGCGACGTGTTCCAGCAGGTGCGTACATCCGCTCCTGCCGAGTCGGGTATCGTCACTGTCAGGCTGCGTAACCGCACACAGGGATGGACGCAGCAGCATAATATAGTTTTCCGTCCCGCATCTGCCAAAACGTCATCTCCCGGACGCCGGACTGATGACACATACCCTTCCCTGTTTGCTTAAAGCGCTGTTTGTTACCCTCGGTCCTTCTGTCCCGAAAACCAATTGGCATGATTTTTGTTAGTATAGGTATAAGGATTATATCACGAACCTTCAACTTACAAAATATAGCTCATGAACTTCAATAATTTTACAATTAAGTCTCAGGAAGCGATACAGAAGGCGATAGAGATTGCCCGGGGAGCAGGCAATCAGGCTATCGAACCCGTACATCTTCTTAAAGGGGTTATGACTGAGGGTGAATCGCTCATCAACTTTATATTTTCCAAGGTGGGGGCAAGTACTGCCACCTTGATGCGTCAGGTTGATGAAAAGATAGCCTCCGAACCGCGTGTGTCAGGTGGCGAGCCATACCTCAGCCGTACTTCCAATGATGTCCTCCAGAAAGCTCTTGACATAGCCAAAAAGCAGGGTGATGAGTACGTGACTCTTGAAGCTCTGCTTATGGCGATCTTCACGGTCAACTCTCCGGCTGCAACAATCCTTAAGGATGCCGGATTGAGCCAACGTGAACTTGAAGCCGCTGTGGCTGAGCTGCGCAAAGGGAAGAAAGCTACTGACCAGAGTGCCGAGGACACATATCAGGCATTATCCAAATATGCCATTAACCTGAATGAACGTGCCCGCGAAGGTAAGCTCGATCCGGTCATCGGTCGTGATGACGAGATACGCCGAGTGCTCCAGATCCTTTCGCGACGCACGAAGAACAACCCTATGCTCATCGGTGAGCCGGGCACCGGCAAGACCGCTATCGCCGAGGGGCTTGCACAGAGGATTGTGCGCGGTGACGTGCCCGAGAATCTGCGCAGCAAGCAGATATACTCGCTTGACATGGGTGCCCTTGTTGCCGGTGCAAAGTATAAAGGCGAGTTTGAGGAGCGTCTGAAGGCTATCGTCAATGAAGTGACCGGAGCCGATGGTGAAATCATCCTCTTTATTGACGAGATCCACACTCTTGTGGGTGCCGGTAAGGGTGAGGGTGCCATGGATGCCGCCAATATTCTCAAGCCCGCGCTCGCCCGCGGTGAGCTGCGCTCCATCGGTGCGACGACTCTTGATGAGTACCAGAAGTATTTTGAAAAGGACAAGGCTCTCGAACGCCGTTTCCAGAAAGTGATGGTGAATGAGCCTGATGAGGCGGCTGCTATCGCTATCCTGCGCGGACTTAAGGAGCGTTACGAGAACCACCACAAGGTACGTATCCGTGACGAGGCTATCATAGCAGCGGTCACTCTGTCGGAACGTTACATCACCGATCGTTTCCTCCCTGACAAGGCTATCGATCTTGTTGACGAGGCTGCATCCAAGCTGCGTCTTGAAATCGATTCGGTACCTCAGGCTCTTGACGAGATATCCCGTCTTATAGCTCAGAAAGAGATAGAGAGGGAGGCTATCAAGCGCGAGGGTGACAAGCCTAAGGTGAAGGAGATTGAAAAGGAACTTGCCGATCTGCGTGACCGTGAGAAGGATTTCACAGCCAAATGGAAGGCTGAGAAGGATCTGATCAACAGAATTCAGCAGAATAAGATCGAGATCGAACAGCTGAATTTCGATGCCGAGCGTGCCGAGCGTGAGGGTGATTATGCCCGTGTAGCCGAAATCCGTTACTCCAGGATTCAGCAGAAGGAGAAGGAGAATGCCGACATCCAGGAGCAACTGAAGATGATGCAGGGCGAGAAGGCTCTCATAAAGGAGGAGGTCGACTCGGAGGACATCGCCGACGTGGTGTCACGCTGGACCGGGATTCCTGTCAATAAGATGGTGCAGACCGAGAAGGAGAAACTGCTCCATCTTGAGACTGAGCTTCATCATAGGGTTGTGGGTCAGAACGATGCCATCCGTGCTATTGCCGATGCCGTACGCCGCTCTCGTGCAGGGCTCAATGACCCCCGGCGTCCTATCGGCTCATTCATCTTCCTCGGTACCACAGGTGTAGGTAAGACCGAGCTTGCAAAGGCTCTTGCCGAATACCTGTTCGATGACGAGAATATGATGACCCGTATCGATATGAGCGAGTATCAGGAGAAGCATTCGGTGTCAAGGCTTGTAGGCGCGCCTCCGGGATATGTCGGTTATGACGAGGGTGGGCAGCTCACTGAGGCTGTGAGGCGCAAACCTTACTCGGTGGTGCTGTTCGATGAGATAGAAAAAGCCCATCCCGATGTGTTCAACATTCTTCTACAGGTGCTTGACGACGGCAGACTCACCGACAACAAGGGGCGTATGGTGAACTTCAAGAACACCATAATCATCATGACATCCAATATGGGATCGTCACTCATACGTGATAATTTCGCCAAGATGACCCCCGACAACCGTGAGGTGACCATCGAGAACACCAAGAATGAAGTGATAGAGCTCTTGAAGCAGACTATCCGTCCTGAGTTCCTCAACCGCATCGATGAGATCATAATGTTCACACCTCTTGACGAGGCTGAGATCGAAGAGATAGTAGGTTTGCAGATAAGGTCGATACAGAAGATGCTTTCTGCCAACGGTATTACTCTCGAAGTCACTCCGGCGGCACTCAAGTTTCTTGCCGAGGAGGGTTACGATCCCGAATTCGGTGCGCGTCCGGTCAAGCGGGTGATCCACCGCATGGTGCTCAATCAGTTGAGCAAGGATATCCTCGCTCAGAAAGTGGACCGTGAGCATCCGATTGTCATAGACTATGACGGAAATGATATAATATTCAAAAATTAATACATATATAAGTAGATATCAACTCACTAATTAACTATAATAATTATGAAAAAGTTCCTCTCTCTATTTCTCGCACTCCCTATGCTGGCATTTGTGGCATCTTGTGATGATGACGACAGCAAAGTGCCTGATGTAAGCGTATCCATCGAGTATTCAGGCGGCACACTCACTGATGGGGTGCTGACAGTTGTTGAAGGTGATACCCTGAAGATCGAAGGGCTGAAAGTGACGCCTGCACCCGGAACCGGAGAGGCTGTACTCGGTATGACCACCTATTTCCTCGACAACATACCTTTCCTCACCACATCGATAGCTCCTTTTGCGGTTGATATCGACACTGAAGGGATGAAAGAAGGCACTCACTATCTCAGGGTTAACACTCAGATATTCCAGGTCAACAAGTCGATAGGCTGGGGCATATTCCAGTATAAGCTCAACATCGTGGCTTCACCTGATGACCAGCCCGGTGATACCGGCGGAGGCACTGACACTCCGGAGCAGACCATCACTGATTCGGTCGACTGACAGTAGGCAGGACGTTATGATACAGTTGATGTGAAACTGTATTATATGAGTAAAGCGATTGGAGGATGTGCCATGATATGATTATGGCACATCCTCTCTTTTCAATAAGCCTGACAGGGGATTAGGTATTATTCAAAAACACAAGGGACAGAAGTTCCGTAGATACGGAATTTCTGTCCCTTGTGTTTATTGTCTGCAATAATATTTTGGACGAGAGGAGAAAGCTGTAGACTTCTACTTGTCTATTTCGTTGTTTCGTGGATTGTTGTTGAGTTCTTTGGTCTCCTCGTTCAGAAGTTGAGGGGTCACCTTATTGTCGTCAGCTCTGTTGATGTCTACGCCTGGTAGTGTCTCTGCTGCTTTGTCGGGGGTATTGTCGTGTTTCTTTTCCATAATAGTTGATGTTTAATCTATTATAAGAAACATCGGGCACGGCTTAATGGTTCACAAACAGCTCGTGAAGAGCAGTCACGAGCCCTATGGCACCCATGAGCATTATAAGTGCCCCCACTATACGGTTGAGCAACCATAATGAGCGGATGTTGAAATGGCTCCTCATCTTATTGACAATCCATGTCACACCAAACCACCACATTACAGCTCCTGCGAATATCGAGATGTATCCTGCCACATAGTGGTATGCTTCAAACTCAGGTGCGAGAAAACTGAACCTTGCAAACAGTCCGATAATGAAAAACAATATGAACGGATTGGAGAATGTCAGCAGGAATCCTGTCACGAAGTCTTTCCAGTTGCTCATTGACTGCACTCCTTGCGACTGTAGCGTGCGTGACGGATTTGCTCCGAAGAGATAGCCGGCATATACTAACAGCACCACCGAGCCTATCAACTGAAGAAGGCTTTGATTGTCCTGTACGAAATCGGTGACAAACGATAGTCCCAGTCCGGTGAGCAGACAGTAGATAAGGTCGCTCAATCCGGCTCCGACACCGGTATAGAATGCAGGCCATCGCCCACGGTTGAGTGTTCGTTGGATACACAGCATCCCTATCGGCCCCATTGGAGCCGACACAAGAATCCCTATGAGGATTCCCCTCATCATTATGATAGGTAAGTGTATCACTACAAAATGCAAAGTTACGAAATCATCCTGTAGGATGCAAATAAAGAGGCAATTTGGGCGGAAACATTTGCTGTCGGAGTGACGTTATACCTTAAATCAAAATAATTGACTGATAAGAAGAAATTTTTAATCGCCTTTCTCGCCGTGTTTTGCATCAGTGTTGCAGCTCGTGCTGATAAGTACACTCTTGACCGCAGCCAGCTGCCTCAGCCGGCGCAGGAGATGATTGCCAAATATTTCCCTAAAGCCAAGATCGCTATGATAAAGGTTGACAAGCATCTGCTTAAGAGGACTGACTATGATGTGAAGCTTGTCAATGGCACTAAGATTGAGTTCAATAATGCCGGGAAGTGGACATCCGTGGACTGCAAGAAGAAAGAGGTGCCTCAGGAACTTGTGATCCGGTCTATACGCAATTACGTCAAGAATAATGGCAACGGAGCCTACATTGTCAAGGTTGAAAATAGTTTCAAGGGCTATGAGATAGAATTGTCCGACGGTGTGGAATTGAAGTTCAGCAAGCTCGGAAAGCTCAATGGCATTGACATGAATGATTAGGCTGTCTGGGCGTCGTCCCTCTGACTATGGCTGGGGAATGCATTCCATGGAACGAGTAGGAACTGCATCTTTTCCCCTTTGATGAAGTATACGCAGTATCGTGAAGTGTATTTAATTTTCGCGATTTCGTTCCAGTATATTGTCTCGGGTTGCGGGACCGTTTCGGCGGTTCCCGGTCCGGGATTGTTTGTGTCTCGGTCATTGGTGGCATCGCCAGCCGTCTCGGCTTCATTGCCGCCTGATGTCCGGCTCTCGGATGGGAGATATGTCAGTCTGATGTATTTTCCTTCTGCAATCTCCACTCTTTTGTTCAGGATTGTACGGCGAGCCTCGGGCGTGAGCATGTAGTAAGTATATAGAAACGACATTACCATGGGAGCCACAATGAAGGTCAGTATAAGAGCTGTAATCAGCCATCGTTCATCCTGAAGCATATAGCCGAGTGTTACAAAAAATGCAACCGGAAGCAGCATCAGCCATCCGTAACGAGGAATCCATGCTCCGAGAAGCACGGAAAAATAGTCGCCTGATACGGTCCGGAAAGGCTTTGTGACACGGATTTCCGGACCTGTTGGGTTCATTGCGGTATTATTCTCAGTCATCAAGGTAGCGTCGGGTGAGTCCGGAGAAACTGTCGATGCGCCTGTCGCGCAGGAATGGCCACCAGCGGCGCACCTGCTCGCAGCGTTTCATGTCGATATCCACTACAGCTACAGCCTCGGTGTTGTCGGGTGCTTGATAAAGGAATTCTCCTTGCGGACCGGCAACGAAGCTTGAACCCCAAAAACTGATGCCTCCGGTCACCCCTGACGGATCAGGCTCGAAACCGACACGGTTGACTGTGACTACAGGGAGTCCGTTGGCCACGGCGTGGCCGCGCTGCACTGTGATCCATGCTTCGCGCTGACGCATCTTTTCATCGTCGGTGTCGCTGCTTTCCCATCCTATGGCTGTAGGATAGATGAGCATTTCTGCTCCGCGCATAGCCATGAGTCGGGCAGCCTCGGGGTACCACTGGTCCCAGCACACGAGAACCCCGAGCCGTCCCACACTTGTTGATATGGGCTCGAATCCCATATCACCCGGAGTGAAATAGAATTTCTCGTAATATGCGGGGTCATCGGGAATGTGCATTTTGCGGTATTTCCCGGCTATTGAACCATCTTTTTCGAATATCACTGCGGTGTTGTGGTATAGTCCGGCGGCACGGCGTTCGAATATTGATGTCACGAGCACAATGCCGCTTTCGAGAGCCGTTCTGGAATAGAATTCTGTTGTGTCTGACGGTATCGGAACTGCTATATCGAAATTGTCGACACTTTCCACCTGGCAGAAGTAAAGGGAGTCATGGAGTTCCTGGAGCACTACAAGTTGGGCTCCTTCACATGCGAGTGCCTTGATTTTCTCGCCGAGGCGCCGGCGGTTGTCAGGTATATCAGGGGTGTTGTGCTGCTGAATGATTCCTACTTTCATAGATTGCGTGATTTTTCCTCCCATCGTCCGTCCTTTATGCCTCTGACTGCTCCGGTGGGGAGCTGCATTGTGACACAGTGGAGAGAGCCGTGCTGCTTTATGAGTGCCCGGCAGTCGATAGGTATTATTTCGTGGTCGGGATATGCTATTTTTAGGGTCTGTTCGGCAAGCAGGTCATTGGCTGCCTGACCGTATACCGGCAGATATATCGCATCCGGTGTGACAAGATAGTTGGCATATGTTGCGGGGAGCTGCATTCCGTTCTCGTCATATATGGGGGAGGGCAGAGGGAGTTCGATGAGGTTGAACGGAGCACCTTCGGCAGTACGCATTCCTGTGAGTTCCTCTCGCATTCTGGCGAGTGATTCCACTGTGTCACCATCCCTGTCGGTCGGACTTACATATATGATGGTGTCGTGTGGTGCGATGCGGGCTAATGTGTCGATATGGCTGTCGGTGTCATCTCCTGCCATACCGCCGTTGCGGAGCCATAGCTGGTGGGTGAATCCGAGCGTGTCGGCGAGATACTCTTTTATATCCGCTTCGGTCATCTCTCCGTTGCGGTTGGGTGACAGGAGGCATTCGGCGGTGGTAAGCAGTGTGCCTTTACCGTCGGTTTCGATACTTCCTCCTTCGAGAACGAATCCCATGCGGTTGACATATTCGGCGTTCAGTCTGCCGTTGAGTACAAGATGGGTGGTGATGAGATTGTCCTTATCGGCTGCAAATTTCATTCCCCAGGCGTTGAACTTGAAATCCAGTGACTGTAGGCAGCCATCTTTTTCAATTGTTATGGGTCCGAAGTCTCGTGCCCATGTGTCATTGGTGGGGATATCCTCGATTCTTACTCTTGAGGAGTCAAATTTGTATGCCTCGATTGATTTCCTGCATATGTGTTCGGGACAAGCGAGTATCACACACTCGCGTTCCGATATGGCTCGTACTATCTCCGCAAAGCATTCGCGCGCTTCATCAAGCATATACGCCCAGTCAGTGTACTCATGAGGCCACGCCATGAGCACACAATCGTGACTTTCCCATTCGGCGGGCAGGCGAAGTTGCTGGCGTACAGGGTTACTCATCTTCATATTCGTCCTTTAGATTGTCCCATATGGAGTCCTGTGATTCGAAATACTCCTCACAGTAATCCAAAAAACCTTTCTTTTCACTGCTGCCTACCTCGTGACACCATTCGCGATAACGTTCGCGAAGTTCGGGATTCTCATGTACCAGTTTTTTAAATTCAGCTTCAGCGATGTCTATACTGCCATATTGTTGAAGCATCTCATTAAAAAAATCAGTAATGTGTTCCATAATGTTTAATTTTTCACGATAAAGTAGTAGGTTTTTGTTGTCAAATATAGGGCTTTATAGGCAAAATTCCAAATTTTTAGGTGTCTATATTTAAATGTTGTTATTTGAGAGTGTCAGAAAACAGTATCTGACACCTGTCTTTGGGTCTTCACGGTCAAACTCGGGAGCGGACACGCACAGCCTGCCGAGATCTATGTCGGGGAAACGTGTGTCGGCATCAGGCCGTTCGGCATCTATGAGGGTCAGTTCTATGCAATCGGCTACCGGGAGAGCCTGACGGTATATCTCTCCGCCTCCGATTATGAATGCACGTTCAGCACCTTCACACATTTTCACGGCATCGTCAACCGACGATGCGGTCTCTATGCCTGGGGCTGTGTAGCTTATGTTGCGGGTCACCACGATGTTCCGTCTGCCTGGGAGTGCTCCTTTGGGGAATGATTCGAATGTCTTGCGTCCCATGATGATGGGATGTCCCATGGTGAGCGATTTAAACCGTTTCAGATCGTCGGATATATGGTACAGGAGATCGCCCCGGTTGCCTATTGCCATGTCGCGTGTTGCGGCTACAATAATAGTTATATCTGTCATACTGCTACAGTGCCTTTGATATGGGGGTGGGGGTCATATTCTTCAAGAGTGAAGTCCTCGTATCTGAAATCGAGGATATCCTTTACTTCAGGATTGAGCTTCATTCTTGGGAGTTTGCGCGGTGCACGCTCCAGTTGTGTCCTCACCTGATCGAAATGGTTGTGGTATATATGTGTGTCACCGAGTGTGTGGATGAATTCACCTGGTTCGAGTCCGGTCACCTGTGCCACCATCATGAGGAGCAGGGCATATGAGGCTATGTTGAACGGCACTCCGAGAAAGCAATCGGCACTTCGCTGATAGAGCATCAGGGACAGTCTGCCGTCGGCGACATAGAACTGGAATAGTATATGGCACGGAGGTAGTGCCATCCCGCTTATGTCAGCCACGTTCCACGCGCTCACTATCATGCGGCGCGATTCCGGATTGTTTTTTATGGTCTCGATCACCTTCTTTATCTGGTCGATATGTCCCCCTTGATAGTCGGGCCATGAACGCCATTGGTAGCCGTAGATGTGTCCGAGGTCTCCGTCTGGCCGTGCCCATTCGTTCCATATTCTCACTCCGTTGTCCTGTAGGTACTTCACGTTTGTGTCACCTTTCAGGAACCATAGCAGCTCGTGTATTATGGATTTCAGGTGGAGTTTCTTGGTGGTGAGAAGCGGGAAGCCGTCGCGGAGGTCGAAGCGCATCTGATGTCCGAACACACTCCGTGTTCCGGTGCCGGTGCGGTCGCCTCGGTCGGTCCCTTCATTCATTATTCTATTCAGAAGGTCGAGATATTGTCGCATTTTGTGGATTGTTTTGTTGGTTGACCTGTGGGTTGCTGCTGCATCCGGTGCATCCGTCAAGTTTGAAACGTGTGCCGGAAGGTTTTATGTCACCCACTTTTATCATGAGAGGAGTTGAGAGCTGATGTCTTGACCAGGTGTAGTGTATGGCATCATTTTCGCATACCGGCAGGCAGTCAAAGCATTCTACGCATCTTGAGGAGTCCACCACATGCGATGTCAGGTCTATGCAGGATGCTTTGCACGCCTGCTCGCATTTGCGGCACTGGGTGCACTTGTCGGTGTTGATGTCAATGTGGTAGATAGAATACTTTGCCACGTAGCCAAGAGTTGTGCCTACAGGACATATGGAGTTGCAGAATGTGCGGCCGTTCTTAACGGCAAGCCAGCTTATCACTCCTGCTATTATTATAGATATCGTTGTTCCGGTCAGAGAAGCTGCGGCTATCATTACCGGAGGGTAGGAGAGGATGTTGACAGCTGCGCCCCATATGGGTTTTGCCACATCTGTGCATAGTTCCGAGTATATTTTCCAGGGATCTGTATGCGATGTGACTATATTGATTCCGAGCAGGATTGCTGCTGCCACAAATGCAAGCGAGATGTTGCGTAGCAGTGTAAGTGGCTGGCTGTAACGGTATCGGAGATGGGATGGCAGATGGCGGCGCAGACGTGGCAGACGAGAGCATATATCCTGCCACACACCTAAGGGACATGCCACCGAGCAGTAGACTCGCCCGAACAGTAGAGTGACTATTAGCCATATCACTATGGTGGTGATGCCAAATGTCATGGCTGCCGGCATGAACTGCACACGTTCTATCCACACGGCAAGCCTTGGAAACGTCATTCCGTAGCTTGTCAGTCCAGCTGTGGCTGCCACCCACATGATGAGTGCCGCCACGATACGTCCCCAACGCAATATGTCAGCACTTCTTATGCGCATCGATGCAGGCTCTGATTCTTAGATTGGATTTCTTGATGCAAATTTACAATCAAAAAACGGATTAAGTCTCAGAGATATGGTGACAATATGTTAAAACTTATTAATTGTAGTGCAGTCTCAATTGATGAGAGCGACGGCGAGAGCTGCTATTCCCTCGCCACGACCTGTAAATCCGAGATGTTCCGTGGTTGTGGCTTTGACCGATACGCAATCGGTGGGGATGCATAGGTCTGCGGCGATATTTTCTATCATCTGAGGGATATGATTTAGCAATTTGGGGCGTTGTGCTATTATCGTGACATCCACATTACCTATGGAGTATCCCTTTCCGGCTATTATTTCTGCCACTCGTCTCAGAAGCCGCCGTGAGTCGGCACCGGCATAGGCTGGGTCTGTGTCGGGAAAATGATAGCCTATGTCGCGCATTGCTGCGGCTCCCAGTATGGCATCTGCGAGTGCATGCAGAGCCACATCAGCGTCACTGTGGCCGAGCAGTCCGAGCCCGTATGGTATCTTTACTCCGCAGAGTATCAGTTCGCGCCCCTCCACAAGGCGGTGCACATCGTATCCTTGTCCTATTCTCATCGTCCGAATATCTCTTTAAGTCCGTCCATATCAAATGTAAGTGAAAATCTCAGTGTCTGGTCCAGTGGGGATGTCTGGGCTGTAGCAAGCATGTAGGAGGCATCGAGTCGGAGTACATTGAGTGCGAATCCGGCCCCGATGCTGAAATATTGAAGGTTCCCCTTGGCTGGATGCTGGTAGAAATATCCTCCGCGCAGGAAGAATTGTTGGTTGTAATTGTATTCTGTACCCACCGAGCAGGAGATCTCTCTGAGTTCCTCTTTGAATCCTCCTGGCGCATCGCCGAACGATTTGAATATTCCGGTTATGGGCGACATGTTTTGCCAGTCGGCGTAAGCTTTTGCCCATTCCTTTTCCCCTTCTGGTCCTTCCTCATAGTCGGACAGGCGGGGCATTGCCGGGACAAGTAGTTTGTTGAGGTCAAGATTGAGCGAAAGGTTGTGGTAGTCGGCAAGAGGGAATGTGAATGATGTGCCTATACGCAGATTGGTAGGGAGGAATGCCGGATTGGTGCCATTGTTGAAGTTGACTTTCGATCCTATATTGGATATGTCCCATCCCCACGACCATTGGCATTCGTTGCGTCCTATGATGGGGTAGGTGGTGTAGTAGCCTGCTATGTCGGCTGAGAATGCCGATGCGCCCGATGACTGGTCTACTTCCGATGCTCCGAATCCGAGATCGGAGTAGATGTAACGGAACACTATGCCCATTGAGAATTTCTCGGAAAGCTTTCGGGAATATCCTACATCGACCGACATTTCATAGGGATTTATTGTGCGGTCGGAATTGCTTGACACCACTTCTCCGAGCGAGAAGTAGCGCAGGGATGCCGATATTGCCTGATTGTCATCGCTGCCGAGCTTCCAGTAGCCGGAGAGGTTGGCGAGGAATATGTCGTTGACAAGTTTGCGCAGCCAGGGGGTATAGCTGAGCGATACTGCTCCTTGGCTGTAGGCGAACGCATATTTCGACGGATTCCAGAATTGTGAGTTGGCATCTGGGTCGGTTGCGGCACCGAGGTCGCCCATTGATGCTCCGCGGGCATCGGGAGCTATGCCGAGTGATGTCACACCTGTGGTTATGGGATTAAAGTCATTCTTGTCCTGGGCAGAGGAGGAGATTGCTGTTCCCGCACACACCGTGCAGACAAGAAGCATTTTGGCGGCAATATTCATTTTCGAGATAAGGATATTCATATAGATAACTCCATGTGCGACGAAATATTGCGCGTGAGTATAAAAATGCGGTTAAATTGAGCGGCGGTTGACACGAGCAGTGATTAAAAAGTGAAAAGGCGGGAGCTACTCATGTAGACCCCACCTCATCAACTTAGAGAAACGAGAATTTCAACTCAGATGTTGAAAAACCGTATGGTTGGTTATGAATGTTTTACGTTATTAAGTTGTCGTTTTTAGTAGCTTTCGAGTCCGGAAAGACCAGAGGAAGCTGTTGAGCCGTAACCGTTGTCGCCGTATTCCTCAGCATTGAGGATAACGTCAAGGAATTCCTGTGATATGGGACGGTTGTACATGTAGGGCTTGAATGATTTTGCAGCACGTTTGTTATAGCGTGCAAGACGTTCTTCGATGTTGTTGTGACGCTTGAGGAGATTCCAGCGGCTGAACTCACCGCAAAGCTCGCGGGCATATTCATCAAGCACGTCATCCTCGGTGGCAGTGGCGAGTTCATAGTTGCCTGCGTATCCGGGGCGTAGGGAGCGTTTGCGCAGATCATTGATGAAGCCTGCTGCACGTGCTCCGTCTCCAAGCATCTGGTTGGCTTCGGCAGCTATCAGATACACTTCTGCGAAACGCATGATGTACATGTCGCCGATCTTGATCTGTAGGTTGCTTGTGTAGCAGCCGTCATAAGCCCAGTTGAACTTGATGAGCGAGGGACACACCTTTCCGTTAACAGCAGTGCCGTTTCCGACAGGCAGAGTAGAGCCGGCTGAGCCGTTGGCTGTGTTGCCGTAGGGGTAGGTGTCATTGTAGCAGTCGCTGAGTGTGATGACTACATAGGGGCATTTCGCCTTTTCGTCGGCAGTTAGAGGCTTGTGTACGAAAAGGGTATTGAAGCGGTTGTCGTTGCTTGCCACCGGGTAGGGGACGGCATATGCCTTGGTGGTGTTGGCTACACCTGCTGAACCGAATTCAGCCGATGAAGTAGCCACGCGGAGGAGCTTTGAGGCATCATCCTCGGTCACTCCGAGAGGCCATATTCTTACGTTGTACTGGTTGGCAAATGCGCCGTTGTTGATCCATGAGCAGTCTGCAAAAGGCTGTAGGGTCTGTCCTATCTGTGACTTGTCAATGCCATATTTGTTGCAGATATCCTCCGTAAGCTTGCAGGTCGCCTTCTTGCGTGGGGTCACTACGCTTCCGCCCCAGTCGAGGAATGTGAATGTGCTTGCGGTGTAAAGCCATGTGTATTCCCAGCGGCGGTCCCATTCAGGGTTGAAGCAGTACATGAGATACTCTGACGGCTGCCATACCTGCTGATTGAGACGACCGTAGAAATACGAGCCTCCTTTGGTGGGTTTTCCGTTTGAGTTTCCGTTATAGAAGTCATCTTCAATGAATCCTCCGCAGCTGTAAGAGAACAGTTTGTTGTTTTTTGTGGTTGTGGACAGATTGAATATCTCATTATAAGGGTCGGCTGCTGATGCAATGAACAGGGCTTCCTTGTTCTGGCGGTTGTTTGCGTCAGCCCACATGTCGGCAATGTCAGAATACAGGTAGGCTCCATATGTGCCCTTGTTTGTGATCATGTCCTCCGCACAGTCACGGGCGAGAGTCCAGTATTCTTTTCCGTCACCGAAGAATTTGTCTCCGAGGCCTGCGCGCTGGGCATATACACGGCAGAGAAGCCCCTTGGCTGTCTTTTTCGTAACTCGTGCACGGTTGCCTCCGTAGGGCTCGACAGGGAGCACAGGGATAGCTTCCGACAGGTCTTTTATTATCTGAGCGTATATGTCCTTCTCGCTTGCACGCTTGGGATAGAGGTCCACTATGCCGGTGATGCTTGAAGAGCTTTCAAGATTGAGTGTAACCGGTCCGAACTGGCTAACAAGCAGTGAGTAATAGAACGCACGTAGGGTCTTTGCCTCTGCCACAAGTATATTCTTGGCATCAGCTTCTCCATCAAGGATATTATCCACCTCATTGATCACAGTGTTACAGGTCGATATTGTTGTGTATGCCTGTTTCCAAAGTTTCTTTGAGTTGTTGGTGGAGGTGCCGAATTCCTCATAATTGAAAATCTGCTTTGCGTAGTCACCGTTGTTGGACGATACCCATATGTCAGTTCCGGTCTCAGCCATGATAAGCCAGTCGGATGATGAGTAGAGTTCGTTGTTAAGCGGAAAATAGCAGGTTGCCTGCATGCCGTACCACGCCTGGAAATTATTGAGGGTGGCATCGCCGGCGTGCGGATTGTCTTCGTCAAGGCTGCAACTGCTGAGTAGAAGCCCGGCTACAATCGCGCTACCGATATATTTGAATGAATTTTTCATTGTGATTTCTGTAATAAATGATGGAAAGGAATCTTAGAGTGTGAGACTTAGACCGAACACGAGCTGTTTGGTGAGCGGGTTGTTGAGCTGACCGTTCATTTCGGGGTCATAGTCCTTCAGCATCTTGTTGGTTGCGTGAACGAGCGGATTGGTCAGGGTGCCGTAGAGACGTAGATTCTGAATTCTCATCTTGTTGCATGCTACCTTTGGAAGAGTGTAACCGAGGGTTATGTTCTTGATCTTGAAGAATGAGCCTTCCTGGTAAGCGAGTGAGCTGTGATAGGTGTCGTTTCTCCAGTCGCGGTTGGCATCAAGCGCGGGGAAATCATTGGATGGGTTGTCCTTGGTCCAGTAGTCGAAGTAAGCGGGGAATGCTCCACCCTTGGAGTCATACTGGGTCATCATATTGTACTTGATCATCTGGCCGCCACGGTAGTACATGTACACCGAGAGATCAAACCATTTATAGGTGAATGTGTTGTTGAAACCGATGGTCCAGTCGGGAGAGGCATGACCTATTATCTGACGGTCGGTGTCGCTCACTGCATAGGGGTTGTCCTTGTCGAAAGTACGTGTGATGGGGTTGCCGTTGTCGTCAAGCTGATCGGGATATACTTTTTCCCATACACCGTCGCTGACCTTGCGCATGTTAGGTATGCTAACACGGAGGTCGCCCGGTGCTTTGCCGAACACTGCCGCATCGGCTTCCTGTCCATACTGCCATATGCCGTCGAGGGCATATCCGTAGAATGACTTGATGGGGTCGCCCACATGGAGAGTGTAGTCGCCGTGAGTCACATAGTCGGAGGCTCCTGCGCCGAGCGATTTTACTTTTTCCCAGTTGCGGGTAAGTGTGAGAGTGCTTGACCATGTGAAATCGCGAGTCACGATATTCTTGGTGTTAAGGGTAAGCTCAATACCGTGGTTGCGTGTCTCGGCGATGTTGGTGTTCATGGTGAAAGGCTTCCCGGAGATTACATCACCACCGTTGACAATGGGGAGCGACTGGGTCCATATTACGTCGTCAGTGTTGGTGAGGAAGTAATCGAGTGACATATCGATGCGATAGTTGAGCGCGCTCACATCAAGACCGAAGTTCCAGCTCTTGGATTTTTCCCATGTGAGTGTGGCATTGGAAAGCACCTGTGGATAGTAATAGGCGTTGAGCTTCTCATCGCCGAGTCCAGCGGCGTTGTTTATGAGATTGGTCATCGAGGAGTAGGGGTTGATGCCTGCTGCTCCTGTCACACCGTATCCGACACGTAGTTTCGCATTGTTGAGCCAGTTGCGTGACCAGTCCATGAATTTCTCCTCAGAGAAACGCCATCCTGCTGACACTGAGGGGAAAGTGTCCCAACGCACATCCTTGGCGAGAACTGATTTCCCATCATGGCGTACAGATGCTGAGAACAGGTATTTCCCTAAGTAGGAATAGTTAAGACGGCCTACATAACCCATTCCCTTGCTCATGGTGTAGTCGGAAGCTACCTGAGCGAGAGTGTTGCCTGGCTGTCCAAGGTTGGTCCAGTAATATGTGTTGGATGAGAATCCGGCGTTGGATGTGTCCGATGAATTGTTATTGCTGTCCGACCATGTTGTAACGCCTGTCAGTGTGAACTCATGATCATTGGCAATCTTGAAATTATATGTAAGGATATTCTCCCACTGATAGCTGAATGTGTCACTGTTGCTGATTTTGGCATATGTGTATTTGGCATTCGCAGGGTCCTTTTCATTGCCGACTGCTGCCGCTCCTGCCTGCTGATAGAACTGGTAGGAACCGTAGCCGCGGAACATGTTGTCCTTGTTGTAGGAGAAGTTGGCTGAGAGGCGTGACTCGAATGTCATGCCCTTGATCGGATATATGCGGATGTAGGGCTGCACATAGAGGCGTATGCGCTTGCGGTTGTCCTTATATACTCCTGGCTGGTTGTTGAGCAGAAGGTTGAGCTTGTCGGTCTGGACATCAAGAGGGTACACCTTTATGGATCCGTCCTCGTTGTAGAGCTCGCCGAATGGGTCGGCCTGTAGCGCGTCCTGAAGATTGATGGATGCGCGGTTGAGGTTGGTGTAGCTCAACTGTGAGTGTACACCTGCGTCCAGCCAGCTGGCAACCTTTTGGTTGAGGCGGATGCTTGAGGAGTATACATCATAGTTGTCGTTCTCGTATTGTCCGTCTGTGCGGTTGTAGTTCAGAGAGAAGTATGCCTGGGTTTTCTCTGTGCCGCCACTTACGCTCAGCGAGTAGTTCTGCGATGAGCCGCCTTTGAGCATGGTGTCAACCCAATCGATGGTACGGCCTTCGGCAGCAGCCTGAATGGCGGCATTTATGTCAGGGTTGTTGTCGGTGGGTAGTCCGGCCTGTTCAAGTGCGTAAATCTTTGTGTCAGCCCATTGCTGAGCATTGTTCATGGTGGGGAGCTTTGACCATCCGTTGTAGCCGTAATAGGCGTCGAAGTTTACACGTGTGGTTCCTGCCTCTCCTTTCTTTGTGGTGATTATGATTACACCGTTTGCGCCTGACGAACCGTAGACTGCGGTTGAGGAGGCATCCTTGAGTACTTCGATGCTTTCGATGTCGTTAGGGTTGATGGTGGAGTAATCACCGGGCATTCCGTCGATAATGAACAGAGGGTTGCCTGATGCGTTGAACGAACGGTTGCCACGCAGCTGGATATCTACGCCGGCACCGGGTGCTCCTGATGTGCGGCTGATGTCAAGACCTGCCACTCTGCCCTGAAGCGCGTCCATGGGGTTGGCGGTTGGTGTCAGAGTGATTACATCTGACTTGACGGATGATACTGCGCCGGTAAGGTCGCGTTTCTTGACCGTTCCGTAGCCAACCACTACAACGTCATCGAGCACATTGTTGTCCGGCTCCATCTTCACTTCGATGTGTGACTGACCGGTAGCAGTGATGGTCTGAGTCTTGTAGCCGATGTAGGAGAACTGGAGTTTGGCTCCCTGCGGAACGTTAAGTGTGAAATTTCCGTCAAGATCGGTTGCGACCCCTGTCTTTGTTCCGACCTCAATTACTGAGACTCCGAGCATAGGCTCGCCTGTCTCGTCAATGACGGTTCCTGAAACTTGTTGTTTTTGACTAACTTGCTGAGTAGTAGGAGATTTTACCCCCCCATTATATCTGTGGAGTGTGCCGTTAACGGAGCTCCACCGATGAGAGCGACAGCGAGAATGCCGCCTGCCAGAGTCTTGTCAACGCTGCATGAGAGCATAGCAAGACCTTTAGGGACTTGTTTCATGGTTAATATTTATTGGTGAATATAGGAATATTTAAGGATTTTAATATGATTTTGCAAAGATAAATACTTTTTTTCAATAAAGCAAAAAATATTAATGTCAATATTACACTTATTAATTTGTGCTACTATAGATTATATATTTTAAAGAATAAAGATAGGTCTTTGGTGTTAGCCCAGGGCAGGGTCCGATATGTGTAGTGAGGTTATATAATCAATGGGATTGTGTAAAAATAAAAACCTCAAGAGAAATCTCTTGAGGTTTTTTATTCTCAGCGGAGAGAACGAGATTCGAACTCGTGGATAGGATTGCTCCCATCGTCGGTTTAGCAAACCGGTGGTTTCAGCCACTCACCCATCTCTCCTTACCGAAGGCGATGTGTATGTTCTGAGTCATACATTTCGCATTTGCGTTGCAAAGGTAGATAATTTTAGTTGTTCTGCCAAATTTTTTGACGCATTTTTTTGTTGTTTTATGTGATGAGCAGAGCTATTCGGTAGGCTGCAAAAGCGAATGTCCAGGCTATCAGAGTGTTGTAGATTATGGAGAATAGACCGTAACGTGGGTTGCCAGTCTCGCGCACTACAGCTGTTATGGTGGCTATGCATGGACAGTAAAGGAGTATGAACACAAGGAAGCTGATGGCTACCGCCGGAGTGAAATCAGGGCGGTGGGTCACAGGGTTTGGTTCTGTGAGACGAGAGGAGAGTGTTGACTCGGCTACTTCTTCTTCGCCTGTATAGAGCACCCCGAGAGTGGATACCACTATCTCCTTGGCTGGCACTCCGGCTATGGCTGCCACTGTTGCCCGCCAGTTGAAGCCGAGCGGTTCCATAATGGGATTGACCGCTTTGCCTGCCATCTGAAGATAGGAATCAGTGGCAGTGTTGATTTCCGAATCATCAATTGATGTTGTGGCTGGGGCTGAAATAGTGTCGTCATGTCGTGGGAAATAGTTCAATGCCCACACTATGATGCTTGCCACGAGGATAATTCCACCCATTTTTCGGATGTATTGTTCACCTTTGCCCCACATGTGGCGCATTGTGGCCTTGAATGTCGGTACACGGTAGGGTGGTAGTTCCATCACAAAAGGGGTCTCGTCCTGTCCGAACCATAGTTTCCTTAGCAGTCGTGCTGTTATGCCTGCAACGAAAATGCCGGTGAGATATATGCTCAGGAATACAAGCGTGGCATGATTTGGGAAGAATGTGCCTATAAGAAGCACATATATTGGCAGGCGTGCCGAGCAGCTAACGAACGGATTGATAAGTATTGTTATGATACGGCTTGAGCGGCTTTCTATGGAGCGTGTAGCCATTATTGATGGTACCGTGCATCCGAATCCCATCACCAGCGGTATGAATGATTTGCCGTGAAGCCCCAGTCTGTGCATGAGTTTATCCATTATGAAAGCAGCACGGGCCATGTATCCTGAGTCCTCCATAAAGGATATGCAGGCATATAATATAAGTATATTGGGTAGGAACACTATCACACCGCCTACTCCTCCTATGATGCCGTCGGCTATAAGGTCCTTTATCCAGCTGTCCGGGAGATATTCGCGCGAGATATTGCCGAGCCATGTGACAAGGCTCTCGATCCATTCCATAGGGAATGATCCTATATAGAAGGTAGCCCAGAAGATGAATGTCATTATGGCTATGAATATAGGGAAGCCGAACAGTTTATTGGTGACTATTGTGTCAATGATGTGTGTCGAGCTTGCTGTCGGATTCTCTTCTTTTACCATTGTTTCGGCAAGTGCGCCTGCTATGAATCCGTATTTTTCATCGGCGATGGCTGCTGTGATGTCTATTCCTGGATTGGAGTCTTCGTATTCGGCTACACTTTTGTCGCGTAGTTTTATAAGATGGTCAGCGTCCGGAAGACTGAGCACCTGATGCTGCACCTCGGCATCCCCTTCAAGGAGTTTGATGGCGAGGTAGCGTGGCGAGAAATGCCTCTCTACGGCGGGGTGGGCCTTTAGCTCGTCCTTTATTCCTGACAGGGCTTTTTCAAGCTGGTTGCCGAGTGACACGTGTACGTGGCGTACGGCAGCTTCTGTCCCCTCATATACCCTGATCACTGTGTCGAACAGTTCGCTGACCCCTTTCCCTGTCTTGGCGGCTGTCGGGATTATGGGCACGCCTATCATCTCTCCGAGTGTGCGATAGTCGAGCCGTGAGCCCGAACGTTCGAGTTCGTCGTACATGTTCAGGGCTATGACCATCGAGCGGTCCATATCGATGAGTTCGGTGGTGAGGTATAGGTTGCGTTCGAGATTGGAGCCGTCAACCACATTGATTATTACGTCGGGAGCTTCGTTGCGCAGATAACGGCGCACATATAGTTCCTCCGGTGAATAAGATGCCAGTGAATAAGTGCCGGGGAGGTCTACGATATTGAAATGATAACCGTTGTGTGTGAACTCTCCGTATTTGGCATCGACAGTTACACCGCTGTAGTTGCCTACATGTTCGCGGGCACCTGATGCGATGTTGAATAGTGATGTTTTGCCGCAGTTAGGATTGCCTATCAAGGCAACATTGATCACACGATGACGTTCGGCGTTTACATTGCTTGACGTGGGGATATTGTCGGCTGATGAGGATTCAGTGACCGTATTGGTGTGGGCAAACCGCTCCGGAGGTATTGTGCTCGGAAGCGGCTCCACTTCCACCAGATCCGCTTCGGAGTGGCGCAGCGACACCTCGTAGCCCATTATTTCATATTTCACAGGATCTCTAAGCGGAGCGGCCATAAGCACTTTTATCTCATGTCCGCGTACAAATCCCATCTCGATCATGCGCTTACGGAATGCGCCGTGACCGAGTATCTTTATTATGACACCGGATTCTCCGGTGGTGAGCTGCGATAATCTCATAGTCGACATATAAAATTTACCGGCTGCAAATTTCGACAAAAAATCTCATAGGGGAAATACCTAAATATGGCTCAAATCGAAATGCCAGTGCATGAATTTTTGGAAAAGTGTTAAATTTGCGGTATGAAAACCGCAGATGCATTTTGGCAATTCCTGCCAGAAGGATTGGACGAACTGTTTGAGATGGTCAAGTTTGAAAAGACAGACCAGTCCTACGACATATGGCTTGACGAGAAGAAGAAACTGTCGGATGAGGATTTCCGCAATCCGAACATTGTGGCACGTGGATACACGGATTACGTTACAGTGCAGGACTATCCGATGCGCGGCAGACCGGTGTTCCTGCACATGCGCAAGAACAAATGGTGGGACAAAAAGACCAACGAGATATTCTCATATAACCTGGAACTGCCCAACGAGGAGAGGACACGACTCAGCGCCGAGTTCGTGGCTTTTTTAAAAGACGAAGGTGGAGACGACGGCATTGTCGATTAAGCATATATCGCAGATGTACTGCGTCAACGGCAAATATTTTGCCGAACAGTATCGCAACAGGATAAGCGGTTATACCGAATGGCGTGAGGCCGAACTCGGTTGCGGCTTCTACTTCAACGCTAACAATATCGGCCCGTACATGAGTCTTGACGAAACCTGCCTGAGCAACGGCGAGGTATGGACTTTCCTCACGAACAAGGACGGACACGGCGGCCGTGGGACGCTGGCGGCGGCCATCCCCGGCACAAAGAGCGATGAGATAACCACAATCCTCATCGGAGCCATGGGTAAATCGGTCAGACGCAGGGTAAAAGAAGTGACCTGCGATCTGTCGCCCTCGATGATGCTGATAGCCGCCGAGGTATTCTACAACGCCCACGTCGTTAACGACCGCTTCCATGTGCAGCAGGTCTATAACGAGGCTGTCGACGAAATTCGCATAGACATCCGCCGACAGCTCATTGCCGAAGACAACAGCCGTGACAAATCAGAGCCTCCAATTACATATTCCAACGGCGAGACCATGCGCCAGATCCTTGCCCGCAGCAAGCACACCCTGATGATGTCGCAGAACAAATGGACTGACATACAGCGTCATCGCGCAAACATTCTGTTCAGACACTATCCGATACTGAAAGCTGCATACCATCTGGCTATGGAACTGCGCCAAATCTTCAACGCAAAGATATCACCCACCAAAGCAATGGGTCGGATGAACAAGTGGTATGAAAAAGTAATGGCATTGGGCAACAACAACTTCCGCTCTGTCATCAAGACGTTCAAGAACCACGCCCCGACTATCCTCAATTATTTCCGACGTCGCGCAACTAATGCCTCGGCCGAAGCATTCAACTCCAAAGTCAAAATCTTCCGTTCGCAGATGCGAGGGGTCCGTGACCGTGATTTCTTTATCTTCCGACTCGTCAAGCTATACGCCTGAATCTTTAACACTCTATTCTAATTGTTTTAACAAATGCACCGGAATTTCGGCTTGTGCCCTAAATATAGTGATTTTCCTGAAGGTCTGAAAAAATCCGCTGGCTCCGGAAATATAAAACCCAAACATCACAACGATATTGGATGCTTGGGTTTTCATGTGGTGCTCGAAGCGGGACTCGAACCCGCACGATCGCAATGATCAAAGGATTTTAAGTCCTTCGTGTCTACCATTCCACCATTCGAGCATCATGTGGTGAGGCTTTGTGCATATTGCAAATCCGTTGCAAAGTTAGTACTTTTTTCTTTAAGTTTGGCATCTCTCATGATTTTTCTCATCTTTTTTGTGTACTTTTGTAGCCCGAATGATAACAGACAACAAAGAATAATAAAAATCACGTATTAATTATGGCACTCTGGTTTGAAACTAAAGTACGCTATGACAAGACTCTGGACAACGGTGTTCAGAAGAAAGTAACCGAATCATATATGGTAGATGCACTCTCCTTCACCGAGGCAGAGGCACGCATCTCTGAGGAGATTGCCCATTTCACATCAGAATACAATGTGTCGGCTGTGAAGATTTCCAAGATTTCTGAGATATTCCGTCAAAAGACAGGCGATAAATGGTATCTTGTGAAAGCTGCTTTCATCACTCTTGATGAGAAGACAGCTGTGGAGAAGAAGTCAATCACCCAGTTTCTCGTTGCCGCGGATTCCTTCAAGGAGGCTTACGATAACTTTATGGAAGGAATGAGCGGCACAATGGCTGATTTCGAGATCAATACCATCCAGGAGACACCCATCATGGATGTCTATGACGCTGACCTCAGCGGTAAAGGCTCCAAGGAGGGAGAATGATCCGGATATGGGGGTAAGAGAGAATCTTATGAGGCTGCGCGGATCAGTCCCTGATGGGGTTGTTCTCGTCGCTGTGTCGAAATTCCACCCCTTGGAATCGCTGCGGGAGGCTTATGATGCCGGTCAACGTGTATTTGGTGAGAGCCGTGCCAACGAGCTCTGCACCAAAGCCGTGGCGATGCCTGACGATGTGCAGTGGCATTTCATAGGTCATCTTCAGACCAATAAGGTGCGTCAGATTCTTCCTCATGTGTCGCTTATCCACAGCATAGATTCTGAGAGGTTGCTGCGTCTTGTGAATGCCGAGGCAGCACGCTTGGGGCGCAAGGTGTCTGTGCTTCTGCAACTTCATGTTGCGCAGGAGGAGACAAAGTTCGGGTTTACCCCCGACGAGCTTCTTGCCATTATGTCTCAGTCACTTATTGACGAGCTTTCCAATGTGGAGATAGCGGGAGTGATGGGTATGGCATCCAATGTCGATGACGAGGAGCGTATACGCAATGATTTCCGATTGATACGGTCGGCATTTGATTCGCTCAGGTCCACGGTGTTCTACAACCGTCCTGAATTCCGTATTGTCAGCATGGGCATGAGTCATGACTGGAATATCGCGGTGGCCGAAGGCGCGGATATGATACGCGTAGGCACCACGATTTTTGGAGAAAGGGAATACTGATGAGAAAGATAGCCATAGCCACAGGGACGCGTGCCGATTGGGGGCTGCTTAGCGGGATAGCCCGCTCTTTGCGCTCACGTGAGGATTGCACCGTTGCCGTTCTCGCCACCAATATGCATCTTCATGAAAGCTATGGCTTTACGGTTGACGAGATTGTCGCTGACGGATTCACCGATGTGCGCCGTGTGCCTATGCCGGATACCGGCGGCACCCCTGTAGGCACAGTGGAATCAATGGCGGAGTGTATGTCGGGAATGGCGAGGGAGCTTGATTCAATACGTCCCGACCTTCTTGTGATACTTGGCGACAGGTTTGAGATGCTTGCCACAGCTACAGCCGCTCTTATGCTCCGTGTTCCTGTCGTTCACCTTCACGGCGGTGAGATATCCGAGGGCGCGGTGGACGATTCCATCCGCCATGCCATCACAAAGATGTCGGCTCTCCACCTTACGGCTACCGAGCCTTACCGGCAGCGTGTCATTGCTATGGGTGAGGCTCCTGAAAGGGTCATAAATACAGGTTCGATCGGAGTGTACAATCTCATGCATGAACAGCTTATGAGCCGCGAGGAGCTTGAGCGGTCCATATCTTTTTCTCTTCCTGAAGGCTCATTGCTTGTCACTTATCATCCTGCTACTCTTGATGATGGGGATGCGGCAGAAAGATGCCGGGCTCTTCTTGGAGCACTTGACCGGTTTCCGGATTCTCACATACTCATTACATATCCCAATAATGACTCTGACGGTAAGGTGATAATCGACCTCATTGAAAAGTATGCCGCAACTCGGCGTGGCAGAGTGTGTGTGATACCATCGCTTGGCAAGATACGCTATCTCTCCGCACTGAGATGTGTTGGCGCAGTAGTCGGCAATTCTTCAAGCGGTATTATAGAGGTTCCATCCACAGGTATCCCCACAGTGGATATAGGCATTCGCCAGCAGGGCCGCCTATGCTCCGCCAGCGTGATTCATTGCGGAGATTCCGAAGAGGAGATTGCCGGGGCCATACGTTTTGCACTGTCTGCCGCCGGGCAGGCTGAAGCAAAGTCGTGTAATAACCCTTATGCCAAGCCTGATACTCTCGGGATTATAGTCAAGGCAATAGCCGAGACCCCTATTGAATCGCTTGGGGCGAAAAAATTCTACGATATCATAGATCCTGAGATGCATAATTGAATATCATATGGAGCGACATATAATATCTGATAAAGCCACGATTATTGAAGCCCTGGAGAAACTTAATCTCCTGTCAGGCGGCAGAATGACACTTGTTGTTACCGACGACAATGGGTGTATGTGCGGTACCCTGACTGATGGCGACGTGCGTCGGGCATTCCTTCGTGGTGTCGCGCTCTGTGATTCTGTGGCTGATGCTATGAACCGCAACTACAGTGCCCTGCATCGTGGCAGCGAGATTGCGGCATCATTGCGTGATATGCGTATCCGTGGGCTTCGTCTTGTCCCGGTGCTCGATGCTTACAACCGTGTGGTCAGCATAATCGACACCCATGTTACTCGCACCATTCTTCCGGTCAGGGCAATACTTATGGCTGGAGGCAAAGGTGAGAGGTTGCGTCCGCTCACGCTTACCACCCCTAAGCCTCTGCTCCAGGTAGGTGACCGTGCCATTATCGACCACAATATCGAAGCACTTGCATCGGTCGGTATCAGTGATGTGACAGTGACGGTCAATTATCTTGCCGAGCAGCTTGAAGAGCATTTCTCCACACCGGTGAGCGGGGTGGATGTGAAGTGCGTCAGGGAGACTGTGCCTTTGGGAACCATAGGCTCCGTATCATTGTGCGATATACCTGAGTCGGGTGACACTGTAGTGATGAACTCTGACCTTCTCACCTCCATTTCATTTGAGGACATGTACTTTCATCACAGATCCGAGAAGGCTGACATCACAATCGCCGCTACACCATACAATATATCAGTCCCTTATGCTATCCTTGCCACTGATGGATCGAGGGTGAAGTCGCTCGAAGAGAAACCGTCATATTCGTTCTATGCCAACGCAGGCATATACATGATATCTAACTCACTGTTGCGCTCCATACCGGCGGATACACGCACCGATGCCACCGATCTGATTGAGTCAGCTATCGCATCGGGGCTAAAGGTGACATATTTCCCTATCAACGGCACTTGGATAGACATTGGCTCTCCCGCCGACTACGCTCATGCTCAGGAGCTGATGCGTCAGGTCACTGATTTCCCGTCTCATTCCTGAACACATCCATATTCTCACTTGTCATATTTATAATCATCAATTACAGTTCACACATATGGCTGATTCCAACTTCATAGATTACGTAAAGGTGCTGTGCCGTTCCGGTAAGGGCGGTGCCGGCTCTCGTCATTTCCATCGTGCAAAATATGTACCGAAAGGTGGTCCTGACGGTGGTGACGGTGGTCGCGGAGGACATATAATACTCCGTGGCAATTCCCATATGTGGACACTTCTTCCGCTCCGTTATCGCCGCCATATATTTGCCGGCAACGGTGAGTCAGGATCGGCAGGACGTTCCTTTGGCAAGGATGGCGAGGATGTGACTGTAGAGGTGCCATGCGGCACTGTGGTATTTGATGCCGAGACAGGCGAGTTTCTATGTGAGATAACCGGGGACGGTGAAGAGGTCAAGCTCCTCCGCGGAGGTCGCGGAGGTCTTGGCAACTGGCATTTCAAGAGTGCCACCAACCGCACGCCGCGTTATGCTCAGCCCGGTGAGCCTGCTATAGAGAAAAGTATAATAATGGAACTCAAACTCCTTGCCGATGTGGGGCTTGTGGGATTCCCGAATGCAGGAAAATCCACTCTGCTCTCTTCGATTTCTGCCGCACGTCCCAAGATTGCCGACTATCCCTTTACCACTATGGAGCCTCAGCTTGGCATAGTGTCCTATCGTGGCGAACGTTCATTTGTCATGGCTGACATTCCTGGTATCATAGAGGGAGCAAGCGAAGGCAAGGGGCTTGGATTGAGGTTTCTGCGTCATATAGAGCGCAATGCGGTACTTCTGTTTATGGTCCCGGCTGATGCCGACGACATATGTAAGGAGTATGCGATACTTGCTTCGGAGCTTGAGAAGTTCAATCCTCAGCTTTCCGATAAGCCTCGTGTGCTTGCCATATCCAAGAGCGATATGCTTGACGATGAATTGCGTGAGGAGATGTCGCATCATCTTCCTGAAGGGGTGCCACATGTGTTCATTTCGGCTGTTACAGGTCAGGGTTTGACCGAACTTAAGGATATGCTGTGGAGTGAGATCACTGATGAGCGCAACCGCATAGAGGTAAGTCCTATCACACATCGTCCTCTCGACGGACATCATCGTGTACGTGAAGAGGATGAATTCATTTTCGAGAATGTCCCGGCAGTCTCTGATGAGGAGGACGACATGTTCGATGAGGATTTCGAAGGAGAGGATTACGGATATGAGATGCTTGATGAGGACGATCCGCGTGACATTGACGATTTCAGGTAGCCTCGGGCTGTGATGACGTAGTTATGTCCGATCACAACGATTTGGGTAAATGGGGTGAAGGGGTTGCCCGCGAATACCTTTTGACCCGGGGATATGCTATCGATGGCATAAACATAAGGATTGGGAATGTCGAGATTGACTTCATAGCGCGTAAGGACAATCGCATATGCTTTGTTGAGGTTAAGACAAGGACTACCGATTATGTTGATCCGTCAGCGTCTGTTGACCGTAAGAAGCAGCAACGCATGATCCGTGCCGCTGATCTCTATATGAGCACTCTGCGTATGGATGCCGAACCTCAGTTCGATCTTATATTCATAATCGGTGATCCTGACGGTTACACCCTTGAGCATATTCCTGACGCTTTTTACCCCACAGTTTAATAGAAATACAATAAAATGAGGATATGTCTTAACTTTGGCATATCCTCATTTTCGTGATAAATATCTGTGGTATTACAGTTTTACTATGGTTGACTTGCCGGAGTAGGACACATCTTTCGCTTGTCCTGCCGGATCAATTACCTTTATGCGGAAACGTCTGTCGTTAAGCATCCCGGGGTATTCACCTTTACGGTCTGATATGGTAAGAATGTGCTTGCTGTCGTCCCATGAGAATGTGATTGTTGAATACATCCCTTTCTCGTAGTTATAGTTGTCGAACTCATCTTCATATAGAGAGAATTTGCCGTCCGCACCGGGGTATATCCTGATTTCAAGGTCATCCCAAGGCTTTTCTGTTGCATATTGTACGTCTGGGCCCAGAGGGATTATGCTTCCCGATCTTACATATAGCGGTATAGTGTTTATATCGGATTTCTTCTGTATGGATTTGCCTCCGCGATGGCGTTCACCGGTCCAGAAGTCTATCCATTCAGTGCCTGATGGAAGATACACGTCGGCTGGTGTCTGTTTTGTGAAGTCAACAGCGGTTGTCTTTTCGCTGTCATCTTTTTCTGAACGGTTCCATCCGGTGTTTTCGTCAGCCTTGCTTACTTTCTCAGTGGTATAGTGAGCTTCAAGTATAGGAGCAACGAGTAGTGCGTCGCCAAACATGAATTGGTCGCCTCGGTTCCATCCGTTCTTGTCGGCAGGGAAATCCATCATGAGCGGACGCATGAAACTTGAGGCTTCGTTGGTGACTTGCCAGGATGTGGAATATATGTATGGCAGAAGGGTGTAGCGAAGCCTGATGGCGTT